>NZ_LR594040.1:1200000-1564318 GCF_901543175.1 Streptococcus australis
AACCCTAACTATCCCACGTTGGGCGGATACTTTAGGACGTGACCTAGGTTTGAACTTCTCACAGACCCTAACAGACGCTATTGCTGATAAAAAAATCCATGCTTAATAATTAACTATGATATAATTGACTTATAAACAGAGCTTTTCCATCTCCCCTTGAAACAGTTCATTCTGCAGTAGGAGGTGGGACGGTTCTGTTTTTACCATAAAGGAGCATTTAAGATGGCAAAAGTTAAAGAGAAATGGAACCCAACAATATCCCATATTGTCCCTAAAGGTACCAAACTAGCTGACGGTACAATATTAGACAAAGAAACCACCTTATCACAAGAAGAATTTGATAAAAACCCTCCTGTTATTCCAGCAGGACATCCTTTTTATAATATTTGTGCTGGGATAATACAAGAAAAAATAGAGAAAGGCGAACTATAAAAATCCGATAGGATTGCGCGTGACAATCGCGTGAAACATTATTGTTGACGTTAACATAATTGATAACCACGCGCTTTTTAGCGTTTCTCTTTTCGAGTGGTACCGTGGTATAATGTAATCACAGTTGGAGGCTTGCATAGTCTAGCCGATTAAGGAAAGTTAACCCATGGAGGTCATACACTCCCTTTTTTTGGTATAATAATCCTATCAGATAAGCAAAAGCAACTAAAAAAGCGTAGCTGATGACTACGCTAGTTCTTGCCTGCTGAACTCGTAAATTATTGACCTATTTTAGGTCTTTTTTACTCCCCTTTTTGTGGACTTTGGGAGAATATTAAAGGTCATTTGTGACTATGTTTTTTCAAAAAGTCCACAAAAATAAAGCCTATAAACTCCTATTTGAAGCCATTCCTAGACACTTTTCAGGATTTCTTCAAATGTCATGACTTTCTCCTTTTATATCAATAATTCTTCACTTCATTATAACAAAAAAACCGCTTTAAAACGGCTTTTTGACTGTAATTTATTCAAATCTGCTTCTACCTACGGCAAATCGTTCCCTGCAGCAAGATAAATTTCATACCATTCTTTTCTTGTTAAGCTAAAGTTTGCCGCTTGGCTAACTTCTCTCAAATGCTTAGGATTTGTTGTACCTACGACTGCCTGCATTTTAGCTGGATAACGCAATATCCAAGAAATTGCAATAGTTGAAGGAGTTACTCCATATTTAAAAGCTAAACGATCAAGTACTTGATTCAAAGCTTGAAATTTCTCATTTCCAACAAAATTCCCTTTAAAATACCCGAATTGTAAGACAGACCATGCTTGAATGACCACATCGTGTAATTTGCAATATTCAAAAATGTTGCCATCTCGCATAGTTGCTTGACTATCTTCCATATTAACATGAAAACCTGATTCGAATCCTGGAGTAAAAGCCGCACTCAATTGTAGCTGATTAACAGCTAACGGCTGCTTGACATCTTTTTTAAGCAACTCCATCATCATAGGATTTTGATTAGAAACTCCAAAATCTCGAACTTTACCTTGTTTATAAAGGAGATTAAAGGCTTCTGCTACTTGGTCAGCTTCCATCAAAGCATCTGGTCGATGAAGAAGCAAGCTATCTAGATGTTCAATCTTCAATCTTTGCAAAATACCGTCTACTGATTTTATGATATAGTCCTTAGAAAAATCAAAATAGGTGAATTCTTCAATGCGAATTCCACATTTTGACTGAATCCACATCTCCTCTCTTAAATCTGGACGATTTTTTAGGACAAGACCTAACAGTTCTTCACAACGACCACGACCATATATATCAGCCAAGTCGAAGGCATTGATTCCAACAGAAAGAGCTGTTTCTACAAGCTCTTCAACTTCTTTTACAGACTTATCTTTTATTCTCATCATTCCGAGAACAATTTCTGATAATTCTTTGTCTTCTTGACCAAGAGTTATGTATCTCATCAATTTTTTCTCCTCTAATTTCTACTGTTCTTCCCTTCATTATAACAAAAAAACCGCTTTAAAACGGCTTTTTGATTATGATTCTCCTATTATTCTACGGGATATCACTTGACTCTACTTTATAGTAATAAAAATCTTCATCATAATTTCCAGCTGATTGAGTAATAATTAAGCGTGGTCGTGAGCTATCTAATTGATCACCCATTGGATTTTTAAAACCTATTTTAAACAATCCAATAGCAGCACTCGTATGACTACTTTGTAAACTAACATAGCATAGCACTTCCACACTAGTTTGTAAAGCATAATAGTTAAAAAAACGACAACCACTTTTCAGCAGTTATCGTTGCTTATCTTTTAGTCTTTCCCACCAAGTTTGCTATTGATGGTCATCATGATGCTAGCTATTTTTTCACCCCAATATGGATCAGAAGCATAGAGAACATTCATTCCTGTCGCCTTGTTCCCCAAGTGGTCTCTTCCACGGTCAATGTAATTCTCACGAATCCACTTAGCCGCGCCGAGGATCCCCTTATCCACATCATCAAATTTCTTGGCTGAGGTATACGGGCTCGAATCATAAGCTGCAATTCCAAAGAAGTTATTCTTATCCTTGGCAATCTTGCTCCGTCCCCAAGCACTCTCAAGTGCACTATGGGCCATTAAGTAAAGAGCATTCACACCATATCGTTCCTCAGCTTCCTTAAAAACAGCTCCCTTACCAGCGAGGCGACTATCCCGAATATTCATCAAAGAATAAATTTTATCCAATTCAGCTGCACTGTAATTACTTGGTTTAGTCAAATTTCTAAAGAGGAAAGGATTTTCAATGGTGAAGCCATCAAAATGAATCCCATCAGTTGAATAATATTTCTTACCAATGGTCATAGCTGAGCTATGTGGCGCAACACGAAGACTCACATAAGGTGACAACTCATGGTAAAAATACTTACCATCGCTTGTATAATGAGGGACAAATTCACTGTCTTTATCAATAGCGACTAGGTCACTTTTATTCATAAATCCTGACAATCCCGAAACATTAACTGGTATTTGACTATCTTTTTTAGATTGGGCATCCCCAAGTGAAACTATGGTTCCTTGCGATACATAACTCAATCTTTCACCAGAAGCGCTATAGACATAAGCAGTAATTGGTTTCACTTTGTAATATTTTGCCTCTGAGATCCACTTCCCATTATTCTGGAAGGAATACTCTTTACCTTTGATCGTAAAAGTACCTGTTACATATCGACCATCATCTTTTAGATAGTACCAAGCATCGTAATCTTTGTCAAAAATCCATTCATTTTTGGCCATATAGCCACCGGATTTAAGGTAGTATGAACCAATCCATTCACGAGAAGCGTAGCCCCCACCTGATTTCAAGTAGAACCAGCTATTGTAGGATTTATCAAAAATCCACTCTTTTTCCGCCATAGCACCACTATTTTTCAGATAGTAGTCACTTTTCCACTGGCTACTTGCCATCACACCATCGCTATTGAAATAGTACCATGTTCCTTTGATTCTTTCCCATTTGTTGCGGGAAATTTTTCCCGAAGCTGTAGCATAGTACCACTTGTCAGATATTTTCACCCAATCGTTTTCTGCCATGGCACCACTACCTTGGAAGAGATAGTCATTATAGATGGTGCGACTAAGCATGACACCTTCCTTATCAAAGTAATACCAGACACCTTCAATCTTTTCCCATTTGTTGCGAGAAATCTTTCCTGAAGCTGTGGCATAGTACCACTTGTCAGATATTTTTACCCAATCGTTTTCTGCCATCGCACCACTACCTTGGAAGAGATAGTCATTATAGATGGTGCGACTAAGCATGACACCTTCTTTATCAAAGTAATACCAGACACCTTCAATCTTTTCCCATTTGTTGCGGGAAATTTTTCCCGAAGCTGTAGCATAGTACCACTTGTCAGATATTTTCACCCAATCGTTTTCTGCCATAGCACCACTACCTTGGAAGAGATAGTCATTATAGATGGTGCGACTAAGCATGACACCTTCTTTATCAAAGTAATACCAGACACCACCAATTTTTTTCCAGTTTACGACAGACTGGTTATTTTCATAAAAACGCCAGTTTCCTTGCTCTTTTTTCCAACCTTCCTTGATAACGTCCTCGTTTTTTTCCTTTTTGGATGAGTTATCTTTAGAAGAATTTTCCTCTTTTACAACCGGCTCTTTCTTGGGCTCCACTTGGGGAACTTCCTTTTTCGGAGTAGCTTCTTCTTTTTTCTTGACTACATCTGTGGTCTGAGTTTTTTTCGTAACCTGAGATTCTTCAGCATATACTGATGTCTTTGCAAATCCTGCCATAGAAAGAACGACAGTACTTGCAAGTAGTATCTTCTTCATTTTATTCTCCTCAGTAGAAATCAATCTATACTATTACTATTTTCCAAACCCTATTGTAACATAGTTAACAGACGGAAATATTACAAATTGATGAAGATTCTATGTCTTGTTGACGATAAGGAAGGTCTATCTTATCTCAGACTGGCTTTGACTTCTCGACGAAGTTCTTCTAAACTGCTAATGCCATATTTGTCCATGACTTTTGGCAGATTTTCGATGATTTCAGGGCAAGCATAAGGGTTAGTAAAGTTTGCTGTTCCAACTCCAATCGCAGAGGCCCCAGCCAGATACATTTCAAGCGCTGCTTCAGCCGAATCCACTCCCCCCATTCCAATGATGGGGAGGTCTGTTGTTTGAGCGACTTGGCGAATGAGTTTGAGGGCTACCGGAAAAACTGCTGGACCTGACATCCCACCCGTTCCATTGGCCAAGATTGGTCTTCTAGTTTTGAGGTCAAAGCGCATACCGACTAGAGTATTAATCATAGTCAAGCCACTTGCTCCCGCATCCTCTGCTGCCTTTGCGACGGTGACGATATCCGTCACACTAGGGGTTAGCTTGACATAAACTGGCACATCAGAGGCTTCCACAGCCGCTTTTACCACTTCGTAGGCCAAATCAGGATCTTGCCCAATCAAAAGTCCATGATTGCCGTGATCCACATTCGGACAGGAGATATTGAGCTCGATAGCTTTTACATTAGCCGCCTTGGAAATTCCTTGAGAAACGGCTGCATACTCTTGTTTTGAAAATCCTGCTACATTGGCGATGATGGGAAGCGTAGGATACTCTCTTTCTAGCCAAGGCAACTTTTCAGATAAAACAGCTTCTAAACCCGGATTTTGCAAGCCGATTGCATTGAGCATACCAGCAGGTGTCTCTGCTACCCTGGGAGTTGGATTGCCAAAACGGGGTTCAAGTGTCGTCGCCTTGATCATAATGGAGCCTAAAAGGTCTAAATCATAGTACTTGGCATACTCCTGACCAAAACCAAAACAGCCTGATGCTGGTATGATAGGATTTTTCAAGTCCAAGCCCGGTAGAGAGACTTGTAAACGATTTGTAGTCATGACTTTCTCCTTATAATACAACTGTTCCTGTGCGGAAAACAGGGCCATCTTCACAGACGCGTTGGCTGACTGTCTCACTTTCTGGCACTTTTAGAACGCAGGCATAGCAGGCCCCCATCCCGCAAGCCATACGAGATTCTAGAGATAGGTAGGCTCTTGGGTGGTCATAAAAGGTTTGATTGATGTACTTCATCATTCCAGGTGCCCCACATGAGTAAACAGCATCAAAATGACTATCTAAATTATTGATGACAACAGATACATTTCCCTTAATACCATACGAACCATCATCTGTCGTAACAAAAACCTGACCATATTGGGCCAATTCGGTTTCGAGAATAACAGCATCCTTGTTGGCAAAACCGAGGACTGTCACTACTTTCACCCCACGCGCATGCAATTCCTTAGCTACCTCAAGCAAGGGTGGAACTCCAATCCCCCCACCAACGAGGAGAACTTGACTCTTGTCGTCCAGATCAGACAAGTCAAAACCGTTCCCCTGAGGCCCCATCACATCAAGTGTATCACCCTGACTTAATGTTGAAAAAATAGCTGTCCCAGCACCTTCAATCCGATAAATAAGGCGACACTGCTTCTTAATCTTGTCAATAGATGAGATTGAAATAGGACGACGCAAGAGATGGGCATCATCAGGCACGCGCAGATGTAGAAATTGGCCTGCTCGCATCGCTTCAACCATTTCTCCTTCTAGGACTAATTCAAAAATTGCTGACGCAATTTCCTCCTGTGCAACCACCTTCATAGTTTCCAAACGAATGGCACCCAAACGCTTCTTACATGTAGGATTCATGATTTTCCTCCTTAAATTTTAAGGGGACCAGATAAAGAAAAGACCTTGCTAGTGCAAGGTCTCAGTCGAGATAGGACAGAACTCATGCGCACAACTAAAAGGTCTCCGCAGAGAGTTTTCCCTATCACTTTTATCTGACACCTTGTGAGTCTCTCTGGACTCCCCTTAAAGGTTAAATTTGTATTAGTATACCCTTTCAAAGAAAAAAAGTCAAGTAGAAAACGAACATTCTACTTGACCTCACTGGATTATTTTTCACGAATGACTTCGACCTTGTAGCCATCAGGATCCTTGACAAAGTAATAGTTTGGTGGGGTTCCTGGTAGGCCTTTTGGCTCTGTAACCTCATAGCCTTTCGCGCTATGTTCTTGATGAAGTGCCTCAAGGTCAGGTGTACTGAGGGCGATATGGGCAAAGCCATCACCTACCACATAAGGACCGTGGTCATAGTTATAGGTCAATTCCAACTCGTAGTCATCACCCTCAAGTCCTAGATAGACAATGGTGAAGGCATAATCTGGAAAATCCTTGCGACGTAATTCTTTAAAACCAAAAGCGTCTTGATAAAATGCGATTGATTTTTCAAGGTTTTCTACTCGCAAGCAAGTGTGTAGCATTTTTGAAGCCATAGCTTTCTCCTTTATTTCTAAAAAGACTGGGACAATCCTGTTCCAGTCTTAAAAGTAATTATTTACCAAGTTTTGCTTTAGCTGCATCTGCAAGAGCTGTGAAAGCTGCTGCATCGTTAACAGCCAAGTCAGCAAGCATTTTACGGTTAACTTCGATTTCAGCCAATTTCAAACCATGCATCAATTGTGAGTATGAAAGTCCGTTCAAACGAGCTGCCGCATTGATACGAGTGATCCACAATTTGCGGAAGTCACGTTTCTTTTGACGACGGTCACGGTATGCATAGTAGTAAGAGTTCATTACTTGTTCTTTTGCAGTACGGAACAAGATGTGTTTAGCTCCATAGTAACCTTTTGCTAATTTAAGAATACGTTTACGACGTTTGCGTGATACAACGCCACCTTTAACACGTGCCATGTTTTATTTCCTCCAAATATTTCCTAGAATTGTTTACTTACTGTTAGGCTATTATTTCAAGCGAGTAAGCATTGCTTTGATACGTTTGAAATCTCCTGAATGCACCATAGATGCTTTACGAAGATGACGACGTTGTTTCTTAGTTTTTCCGTGGAAACGGTGAGAAGTGTAAGCACGGAAACGTTTAAGTCCACCAGAACCTGTACGTTTGAAACGTTTAGCTGATGCGCGGTGTGTTTTTTGTTTTGGCATGATTTTTTCTCCTTTATTTAACTTTCTGACAATTATTTTTTGTCAGTTGCTGGCGCCAACTGCATGAACATTTGGCGTCCATCCATCTTAGCTCGTTGTTCTATGATCGCAATATCTTGTGTTGCTTCAGCAAACTCGGCTAAAACTTTTGCACCAATCTCTTTATGGGTAATCATACGACCCTTAAAGCGAATAGATACCTTAACTTTATTTCCTTTTTCAAGGAATTTACGTGCATTGCGAAGTTTTGTGTCAAAGTCTCCCTTGTCAATAGTTGGACTCAGACGAACTTCTTTCACAGTAACAACACTTTGTTTTTTACGTTGTTCTTTTTGCTTTTTCTGATACTCAAATTTGAACTTACCGTAGTCCATAATTTTAGCAACAGGCGGTTTTGCTTGGGGTTGAATCAATACTAAGTCAACATTTGCACTATCAGCCAATGCTTGCGCTTCGCTGAGTGGCTTGATGCCTAGCTGTTCTCCCTCAAGACCGATCAAGCGAACTTCACGTACACGAATTTCATCATTGATGAATAAGTCTTGCTTTGCTATGGTTTTCACCTCTTTTTTATTATTAGAGAAAAACAAGAGCGGGCTCGTAATGATACAAGCCCGCACGTTATGATAGCGTTTCTTAGAAACTTTTCATCCGTAGGGCCAGGCAACTTGATGTCACAAGGCGAGAAGCTCTCACTTCTGCTTTTCTCAACTTTTATATGATACCAAGTTTTCTATACCTTGTCAAGATAAAAAGTCATTTTTTCGAAAAAGTTTCTGTTTTCTTCTTGATGTCCGCATCAAAAAGAGAGAACCTAGTTGGTTCCCTCTCTATGTTATTTTTTCCCTCACCTTCCATATAGGAATGCTAAGACCTATTAAAACCTTCCTTTTTACGTGAACTTCCCCATCTTTCGATAAATAGAATACCCACTAACAAAAGAATAATCAGGCAAGGAAGTAAGACCATCCCCATGCTCCAATTTAGATCTACATTATTAATCTGCTTAGGTAATCTTCCAGATAGAATCTCCACTGAACGCAAGTAAGTAAAGGGAATCAGATGGGCAATACTCTGAAGAGGCTGGATCGTTTGGATACCAAACAATAAGCCAACAATCCCAATGAGGGAAAGAAAGAGGACAGGCATTTTTTGCTTGAAAAAGTAAGCAATCAAGTACACGATTTCCACAATGACGATAAAGGCTAAGAAAGCTAAGAGCAAGCTAGGAAATAACACATCTTGTATCTTCCCAATAGTTACCTCTTGATTGGTTAAGCTATAGAAAGGGTAGGGATAATCTAACTGTCCAACACCACTTATTAGACTTCCCACTAGAAAAGAAAATCCACAGATTCCAATAAACAGCACACTTACATAACTCACCCCAACTCCAAGAGAGGACATGGCAAATGTCACTTTTGAAAAAGGATATAACTGAGCTGTATCGAGATTATTTTGATATCTTTCTGCAAACAGTTGTGTTAGCATGAAAATAATACCAATCACAAACAAGCTTGGGATGATAGCCTCTAAAATCCAGACAATCTGATCAATCCCGTGGGTCGGAAACTCCAAAGTATGTGCTTTTATGTTCAAGGGATACAGGGCTTGGTAAATCTTTCGTTGGCGGTCAACTGCCATTTTAAATTCAGAGTCAGAAGTCGGTTGATTTGACATAACTTCATAATTCTTCTCTTCATCTTGCCACTGCAAATAATAGGCTTCTTTCCAGCGCCCTTCTTTTAGTAAGGTTAGAATTTCTTTCTTTTGCGTTAAAAGATGTTTTTGTGATTCTAAATTACTTTTAACAATCTGGTATTCCTCCGAGTTGGTATCAGATATTTGGGAGAGTTTCTCTTCATATTCATTGATGACTCTCTCATTTTTTACAAGACGGGTTTCCAACTCGCTCTCCAAGCTGACGGAGTTTGCAGTCTGACTATTAAGATAAAAGGTAACACCGAGTCCAGATACAAATAAAGCTAAGATAATCCAGTTTAAGCGACTTTTGAAAACTTTTTTTAATAAAAATAGGCTAATATCTTTCATAACGGAACCTCTTCTATCTGCCCCTGACGAATGGTTACGATGCTATCGCAAATCCCCACTAACTCCTCTTTGTAGTGGGAACTTAAAAGAACCAGCTGCTCTCGTCTATCGATTTGTGCCAATCTATCAAAAAACTTCTGTCGATAATACTCGTCTAAACCATTTGTTACCTCATCCATGAGCCAGCATTTCGCCTGACTGAGGAAATACATAGCAATCACCAAGCGTTGCTTCATCCCTAAGGAATACTTACGAATAGGAAGGTTGATATAGTCAGACATTTCCCAATAGGCGATTTCGTCCCCCAAGTTTAGGTCTGACTTCCAGATATTTTTTATGAGACGAAGGTAGTCCATCCCACTTAAGTTTCCATCCAGCCATTCAATACTCTCATAATAAAATAAAGAAGGAGGGACTGCGATATTTCCACTACTAAGGGGAAGTAGCTTGCTCATGGCTCGGAACAGGGTCGTCTTTCCCGAGCCATTGATAGCAAGAAGGCCATAAATCCTGCCCTTTTCAAATGTGAAATCAACATCTTGTAAGATGACTTGTCGTGTTTTTAAGGTAACATGAGTAAGAGTTATCATATACAGCCCTCCTTTTTTTCACTCTTTAACGATTGATAGTTTCCTGTCTAGTAGTTAATGACCTCATAACGAGCGTAGTTCCAGCCTCCGCCAACTTTATACTCAGAATAGCTGTAATAACGAGACCATTCCGGAATGACCTTATATCTATATGCATGGTAATTCATTCTAGACTCATAGAAGGCATTCCAGTCATAGCGATAATTTTTAAGAACGGTCTTAGCAGATACACTAGACTGAAAAAGACCAATAGATAACAAACTAGCTAATAAAACAACTTTTGCTGATTTTTTCATGGTTATCATTGAATTTGTATCATTAGTATTGAAGACGCTTTCATTATATCGTTTTTCCCTGTATTATGCAACAGATTTTTAGTCCATTTCATTAATATATAACATTTTTCTTCCTATCGAACGCTTTCAATTCGCCAACTTTTCCAACCTTTAAAGCGAGTAGCTCCGTTCTGGTCAGTTCGGTAAACCTTACTCTTGATACTTTCCAGTCGTGTCAAGGTTTCCTGATGGGGGAGTTTTGCACGATTGTTCTTACCCACTGAAATGAGAGTAATCTCTGGTTTGAGTTTTTCTAGAAAAGCTGGATTTGATGAGGTTTTAGCACCATGTTGACCGACTTTTAAGACATCCACCTCTAAGGTAGGGTATTGCTTTAGAAGATCCTTTTCTCCCTTCTCCTTCAAGTTTCCAGTAAAGAGAAAGTACTTATCCATGAGTTTTCCATAAAGAAGGAGAGAATCATCACGATTCCCATCTCCAATCTTCCCTGGAGATAGGACTTCTAAGTAACTGCCAAAAATCGGAAAATTCTCCCCTGCTGTCACACTGCGTACCTTGGTTTGAGTCGCTTCTAATTCTGCCACAAATTCTTTCTGTGTCAAACTTCCTTTTGATACTAAAATCTCCCCTACATGGAAAGCCTTGGTCACCTCCAGCAAATCTCCAACATGCTCCTTGTCTGTATTGGTCAAAATCAGCTGATCAATCTTATCTACTCCTCGACTTTTAAGATAGGGAATCAAGGTCCTCTGGGCATTGCTGGTTGTAGACTTTTGCTGCCAAGCTTGGATTTTTTTGTCGGATTCTGCCTTACCTCCTACATCTATCAAGATAGTTTTACCAGTCATATCCCGTAGAAAAATGCTTTCTCCCTGCCCAACATCCAGCATGGTGATTTCATTTTCCAGCGGGTGTTTGGTTATGAAAAAGAGTCCCACGATAAAGAGGCTGAACCCTGCTACTCTTTTGATGTTTTTCCTAAAATCATAGACCAAGGCCAATGAAGCTAAGAGGAGAATCAAAAGCCATGCGTTTGGTTGTCCAAAGACCAAGGGCCTACTTGCCATCTGCGAAACCAAGCGAATGATGCTCTCCAGCCATTCAAAGACAAGGTTAAGCTGAGTGACTGGGTAAACAAAAGACAGAATGAATAAGATAGACAAAAGCGGTAAGAAAACCAAGTCAAACAAGAAGGAAAAGACAAAGGTCAAAAGGATAGACCAAGGCTGAAATTCTGCAAAATAGAAGGATAGAATGGGCAATATTCCCAAGGAAATGACTAGACTTTCTCTGGCAACAGCCTTGAGCCCCTCCCCTTCTTTGCTTGTCATGGTCAAGATAAAAGCATAGGCACAGGACAAGACACCTCCTGCTGTTAGGAAAAAGTTGGGCATGATGATAAAGAGGACAAGAACAGTCAAGGCAAAATTGTCCAAGCTCTTAACACCATGTTGGGCTAGTAATTTTTGTAAGAGACTACGAATGACCGAAGCTGAAAATCCTGTCAGCCCTGCATAGATAAGGGAAAAAGGGTAGATCAGCCACTTCAACTTTTCTTGAGTCAAGCCCAATCGCAAGAGGAGCTTCTTAAAGGATTCCATAAAAAATCCAACCTGCATACCTGACAAGGCAAAGAGATGGATAATTCCAAGACTGGAATAGAGCTCATTCATCTCCTCAAAATCAGTATCTAGATGTCCGAAAAGAAGACCTGTCATATAGTTGCGCATAGGATCTGGAAAGTGCATCTTAATCCAAACTACAGCCTTTCGACGTAAACTGGACAGATTTTCTCCTATATCCCAACTGCTAATCTTTTTCATTGACTGGATACTCTTGATAGTCAAAGTTTGGTAAATTCCTTGAGTCTTCAGATAGGATTGATAGTCAAATCCACCAAAATTTCTCTGACCTTCTGGCTCGGAAAGTTTTCCTTCTAGTTCAATCTCATGAAGATCTGTTAAGGCCTGAAAGTGCTCTCTCTCCTCCTCAGACTGGAGTTTATAGTAAACTTGGAAGGTGCGACCCTCAGCCTTGCCCCGAAAGGACAGACTATCTCCATTGACCTTAATAGTGTCAGGCAAAATCCGTACCCTCTCAACAGAATCCACTAGGTTTTGACTAGCTTGTGTCTGTTGCCAGTTTTGAAACAAAAAACAAAACCCAAAAACTCCACAAATCGCTAGAACTTTACCAGCCGATTTCCAAGGAAATTGGAAAAAGAGACAGACAAGCAAAAAAACAAAACCTAGCAGTGAGAGATAGGACGCTCCTAAAATGGCATAGTAAAGCCAAAGTAACAAAAAGCCCAGATAGATTAAGGGGATAGGAAGAGTCTTAATCCACTGTAACATAGTCTTTTAACTTTTCTATGGTCTTTACACCAATACCAGAGACCTTCTTGAGTTCGTCTACCGACTTGAATTTGCCATTTGCCTCACGATGGTCGATAATGTCCTGAGCTCGTTTCCCTCCAAGTCCTTTGACCTGTTTGAGTTCTTCTAGGCTGGCCTTGTTGAGATTGACCTTCTTTTCTTTACTTGTCGAAGAAGTCGTTCCAGAGGCGGTCTGCTGACTAGCTACTTCTTCCCCCTTTGTCGGGACGTAAACCAGAGCCTCGTCACTAACTTTCTGGGCTAAATTGAGCGACTTGCTATCTGCTTGCTCTGTCAAGCCACCAGCCTTCTGAACGGCATCATGAATCCGACTCCCTACTGGCAAATCATAAATCCCTGGCGATTTGACAGCACCTTTTACATCCACTGTGATATGATCTTGTTCCAGAGGCTCTTCTTTTTCTTCCTTCTTCACTTCTTTTTCAGCCGATGAATCCTTTGAAACGGCTGCAACTTCAGCCTGCAAATTCGTTTCCTTGACAGGTGTTTGTGACGTTGGTTTTAGTAGGAAAAATCCACCTACAAGCAAACCCAAACCAGCACAAATGACAATAATTTTATAATCTTTGATTTTCTCGATAATTGCTTCCATATTTTCTCCTCTCTTAAGTTATTCGCAAGAGGAAGAAAAAACAGTCGAAAATTTCTTTTCAACTGCTTATTTATTTGCAAAATAGTCTTCCTTGGTCAAGACATAATGAACTCTTGTGACAATTTGGCCTTCTTCATGCTGGTCCATACAAGCATATGGTTCTGCATGTGAAAAATGCATGCCTGATTTCTCCATGACCTTTCCAGATGCAGGATTGTCCTTATCGTAAAGGGCGGTCAACTTATTCATTCCAATTTTCTCAAAAGCTAGCTCAATCACAGCACGATTGGCTTCTGTCGTCAATCCTTGATTCCAATACTTTTGATTGATAATGTAGCCAATAGCTGCCTTCTTAATAACAGGATCAATCTTGTGCAAGTCAATGGTTCCAATAAACTGACCATTGCTTTTTAGTTCGATTCCCCACCGGCCCAAGGGATTAGCCAAGTAAAACTGAGCAATGTTGTTCTTAGTTTCTTCTAAGCTTTGATTTGTTGGAAAAGTGTAGCGCGTATTATCCTTGTCCGAGGCATAAGCAAACATTGCTTCCGCATCATCCAAGGTTACAGGTCGGAGCAATAAACGTTCTGTCTCCACTATTGGATACTGGGCTAGTTTTAAAAAGATTGATTCCATACACACTTCCCCCTATTTACAAGTATTTTCCTACTAGCTTATCAAAAAAAGCTCATCAAAGCAAAAGTTTTTCTTGATTTTCGAAACAGATTTATATAAAATAAAAACATCACGATAATCGGGTTTCTCTGTGATGTTTGATTTTAAAGACCCGAATTTAGAAAATGGAGTAAACCTATATGTTAATCGGAATCCCAAAAGAAATTAAGAATAATGAAAACCGTGTCGCCCTCACACCTGCTGGTGTCCATAGTTTGATCACCCGTGGTCATCGCGTCCTCATCGAGACAAACGCTGGACTCGGTTCAGGATTTACTGATGCAGACTATCAAAAGCAAGGTGCTGAGATTGTCGCTACTGCTAGCGAAGCCTGGGCAGCTGAGTTGGTCGTGAAAGTAAAAGAGCCATTAGCTTCTGAATATGGGTACTTGCGCAACGACCTGCTCCTCTTCACCTACTTGCACATGGCCGCTGCTCCAGAATTAGCAGATGCTATGTTAGCAGCAAAAACAACAGGAATTGCCTATGAAACTGTCCGTGACAGCCAAGGACATCTGCCACTCCTCGTTCCTATGAGTGAAGTTGCTGGCCGTATGGCGGTTCAAATCGGAGCTCACTTCCTTACCAAACAAGCTGGTGGCTCTGGTGTCCTACTTGGTGGTGTACCAGGTGTTCCAAAAGGAAAAGTAACCATCATCGGTGGCGGTGTCGTCGGTACACACGCTGCCCGCATCGCCCTTGGTCTTGGTGCTCAAGTGACTATTTTAGATATCAGTGCTAAGCGTCTCTCGGTTCTAGAAGAAGTCTTTGGAAACCAAATCCAAACTCTTATGTCAAATTCTTTCAACATCGAAGCAAGTGTGAAAGATGCTGATGTGGTGATTGGGGCAGTTCTCATCCCTGGTGCCAAGGCACCGAAATTGGTGACAGATGAGATGGTCAAACAAATGCGTCCAGGATCTGTCATCGTTGACGTCGCCGTTGACCAAGGTGGTGTTATCGCAACAGCAGATCGTGTGACAACGCACGATGAGCCCGTCTATGAAAAACATGGGGTGCTCCACTATGCTGTCGCCAACATCCCTGGTGCCGTAGCTCGTACTTCTACCATCGCCCTGACCAATGTGACCCTTCCTTACATCGAAGCCTTAGCAGGAAAAGGTTTTAAGAAGGCAATCACTGAAGATCAAGGCTTACGTGAAGGAGTTACAACTTATCAAGGTTACTTGACTAGCCTCCCAGTTGCCCAAGGCCTCGATAAAGATCACACGTCTATCGACGAACTTGTTTAAAGTTAGAGACTCATAAAAAAGCAAAAAGAGCAGTTCACATCTGAACTGCTTTTTTTGCTATTCTGTTTCTTCGTTCTTTTCTTCAACCTTAACTGGAGCTGGTTCATAAGCTCGGATAATCTGAGCGACAACTGGATGGCGAACCACATCCTTAGCTGAAAAATGAACAAAGTCAATTTGATGAATGTTCTTGAGCTTTTCTTGGGCATCAATCAAACCTGACTTGACGTTACGCGGAAGGTCAATCTGACTGATATCTCCATTGACAATCATCTTAGAATTAAAACCTAAACGCGTCAAGAACATCTTCATCTGCATGATAGTCGTATTTTGCGCCTCATCAAGAATGACAAAGGCATCATCCAAGGTCCGTCCACGCATGTAGGCGAGGGGCGCGATTTCAATGATTTCACGCTCCATAAGACGAGTCGTTTGGTCTTTGCCGAGAATCTGATACAAGGCATCGTAAACAGGTCGAAGGTAAGGATCTACCTTCTCCTTGAGATCCCCCGGAAGAAATCCTAGACTCTCACCTGCTTCCACTGCTGGACGAGTAAGGATAATCCGCTTGACCTGCCCACGTTTAAGGGCTGTCACTGCCAAGGTCACTGCAAGAAAGGTTTTCCCAGTCCCTGCTGGCCCAATTCCAAAGGTCACATCATGCTGTTTGACACTGTCCACATAAAGCTTTTGCCCCAAGGTTTTGACACGGATAGGTTTCCCTGTATTGTCCTTGATAATTTCTTCTTCGTAAAGGGCGACAAACTTGTCGATTTCGTTGTTTTTGACCATGCTAATAGCCGTCACTACATCTGGCGTCCCAACGGTCATTCCACGATTAACCAAAACCATCAATGCCTGGATAACCTGACGGGCTTCCTCACAGGCAGTCTCTTCTCCCAAAACCTGGACAATCTCCGTACGGGCATGAATCACCACATCGAGCTCTTCTTCCATCAAACGAAGATGACGTTCATTGGATCCAAAAAGATGAAACAAGTCATCCGGATGACTAAGTTGAATGTCTATTGAATGTTCCTTCAAATAAAGAACCTCTCTAATCCGTTTATTTCTTTTTATTATAGCAAAGAGAACAATAAAATACTAGCCTCATCTCATTGTCTCTAGTGTTCTAAGTATTCTTGCCAGATGGCGTCAAAGTCTCCTAGGTTGAAAGAGAAACTGGCATGCTCCTCCAAAAAACGACTCACCTCATCGAAATCATCCGTGTGTTTTGGAAAGGCTGACTCTTCAAAAGCGAGATCTGCCAAGATAGCTTTAGGGCTATTACTTTTAGGATTGCGCTCGGTCATGAGCCAAGTGTAAAATGATTTTCTCAATTCTTTCTCCTATCAAGACTTTTTTTGATGAAACTTTTCTGATTCTTGAAAATTACTGGACTTAGCTTCTGATACGTAGTGTTTTATAAAATCTGTTTTCGCATCTGTATAGGCATCTCGATTGTGTTCAAATTTTTTCCACAAACTTAGTTTTAATTCCTGATACGCTTGGGCGATATCTGGATGCTGGCAGAGATAATCTCTAAAATAAATCTCGTCATGATCTCCCGTCATTCGCAAATGTAGATGAAAAACTTTCTCAGCAAATCCCTTCTCTGTATAGCCTTTATTTAGAGAAATCCTGTTAGGACTCTCCGACATCACTAGCCAACCATTCTTCACCAATAAATCCCTAACTCTTGCTAAATCCTCTATTCTACCTACTTCTAACAGAATATCAACGATATTTTTGGCCCAAATATTAGGGATAGCAGTGCTACCGATATGTTCTATTCTTTGAATAACATTTGCACCTAATATTTTTTTCAGATTTGTTTTTTCCGATTCATACCAGTCTTTCCACTCTGACTTGTGCTCTACTAGAAAAATAGGAAAAAGTTGCCAGAGTTCCTCTAAACTCATTTCTTCAAGTTTCTTTATCATGTCTATAAGACCTAAATCAACTCTGTCCCAAACTGGTCTTGCTTGATTTTGCCAGCCTTCATCAAGCCACCGAGTGCTTTCTTGAACTGACCTTTAGAGATACCAAAGGTTGCTTTGATGTCCTCTGGAGAAGACTTATCATTCAAGGTCATAAAACCGCCACTGCTTTCCAAGTAGGTCAAAATCATCTGGGCATCATTCTCCAACATCTCAAAAGAACGTGGTTTGAGGGATAGGTTCAAGGTACGGTCCACTTCACGGAAACCGATGACACGCGCATCTAGCACTTGTCCCAAACGTGGCTCTGCGTAGCGCTCGCTAGGATGGATAAAACCAAGCATGTTATTCTCTGGGAGATAGACAAAGGTCCCTGACAGCTTGAGGCGGTAAACAATGGCTGGCCAGTTTTGGTTCTGCATGTTGTTGTAGGCAGGACGAGCCAGACGTTGGAAATCTTCTTGATAAGCCAAGAGTCCCCATATTCGGTCTTTCTTGTCCACTTCAAGACGGATGTAAAGTTTATCGCCTTTCTTAGGCCAGAGTTCCTTGAGCTCAGGGAGGATATCGAGTGACACAACGATTTCTTTATCAGGTAGACCGGTATCGACAAAAACACCCAAGTCCTTACGAACTTCTGTTACAGTTCCCCAACCAAATTGGTCCTGAGTAGCAGTCACCTCTAGAGTGGTCAAGCGGAGTTTTTGCTTCATATCCGTGTAGGCAAAACCTTTGACCGTATCCCCTACTGTATGTTGACCTTCTTCCTTGGCAAGTGCATAGGTTTGACCATCCTTTTGCACAAAGTAAAAACGGTCATTTTCATCGATGATGAGTCCAACGATAAAACTTGCAAGATTTGTATTCATATTTCCTTCTTTCGAATAAAACTCAGCCAGCAATGCCAACTGAGTTTTTCTGTTTATTTTTAGACTTCCAAAAGTTCTTTTTCTTTATTGGCAGTCATATCGTCGATGTGTTTAACAGCATCGTCTGTTACTTTTTGAATATCTTTTTCAAGAGTCTTCAATTCGTCTTCAGTGATTTCTTTTGCTTTTTCTTGTTTCTTAGCTTCGTCCATAGCATCACGACGGATATTGCGGACAGCCACTTTCGCATTCTCACCGACCTTCTTCACTTCTTTAGCAAGGTCACGACGAGTTTCTTCTGTAAGAGCTGGAATCACCAAGCGAATCACAGAGCCGTCATTAGCTGGTGTAATACCAAGATCAGAAGCGTTCAAGGCACGTTCGATGTCTTTCAATGAAGACTTGTCAAATGGCGTTACCAACAAAACACGCGCTTCTGGAATGGTAATTGAAGCGATTTGGTTAAGAGGAGTTTCGACTCCATAGTATTCTACATGTACACGGTCCAGCAAGCTTGCATTGGCACGGCCGGCACGGATTCCACCAAATTCACGAGCCAGACTTTGGTGCGAGTGGGTCATTCTCTCTTTAGCTTTTTCTACAATTGCGTTAGCCATAATCTTTCCTATTCCTTTTCTTCGATATTGTTTGAAACTGTTGTTCCGATATTTTCACCAAATACGACACGTTTGATGTTGCCTGGTTGGTTCATGTTAAAGACAACCAAGTCAATGTCGTTGTCCATAGAGAGGGTTGAAGCAGTTGAGTCCATGATACGAAGACCTTTATTGATAACATCACGGTGAGTCAATTCTTCAAACTTAACGGCTGTCTTGTCTTTCTTAGGATCGGCATTGTAAACACCGTCTACGCCATTTTTAGCCATAAGGATGGCATCCGCTTCGATTTCAGCTGCACGAAGAGCCGCTGTTGTATCTGTTGAGAAGTAAGGTGAACCAATTCCAGCACCAAAGATAACGATGCGGCCTTTTTCTAGATGACGAAGGGCACGTCCACGTACGTAAGGTTCTGCCACTTGTTGCATAGAGATAGCCGTTTGCACACGCGTATCGACACCAACTTGTTGCAATGAATCTGCCATTACAAGAGCATTCATCACGGTCCCAAGCATTCCAGTGTAATCTGCCTGAACGCGGTCCATTCCTGCTTCTGCAGCAGGTTCACCACGCCAGAGATTTCCTCCACCAATAACAAGGGCAATTTCGATACCTAAACTATGAACTTCTTGAATCTCTTTTGCGATTTTTTGAACTGTCTGGATATCAATCCCTACGCCACGTTCACCGGCAAGGGCTTCACCTGATAACTTGATTAAAATACGTTTATACTTGGGGTTAGCCATTTTTACTCTCCTTTTTTTATCCTACCTATTTTATCACAATTTCTAAGATTTTTATAGTGCCATGAGCAATTCTTTCAAAAAAATTAGACAGTTAAAAAATCCTCTAAGTCGGTAAGAGCACGTTCTGCAATTTTTTCATAACGAGCCTTCTTATCACGGATACGCTCGCCTTCTAACTCCTTGATAATGCCAAAGTTGACGTTCATAGGTTGGAAATGCTTGCTGTCAGCATGGGTGATGTAATGAGCCAGACTTCCAATCGCTGTTGTTTCTGGGAAAATAGCTGCGCTTTCTCCCTTGAAAAGACGAGCCGCGTTAATACCTGCAACCAGGCCTGAAGCTGCTGACTCGACATAGCCTTCCACACCCGTCATCTGACCAGCAAAGAAGAGATTTGACTGCTTCTTAGAACGATAGGTCTGCTCAAGAAGATTTGGTGAATCCATGTAAGAATTGCGGTGCATGACACCATAACGAACAAACTCCGCATTTTCAAGACCTGGAATCATTTGGAAGACACGCTTTTGTTCTCCCCATTTGAGGTGGGTCTGGAAACCGACGATATTGTAGAGACTACCAGCTGCATTATCCTGACGGAGCTGGACAACAGCGTACGGTGTCTTAAAGTCGCCATCTCGAGGGCCAGTATAGTCGTCCGGGTACTCCAGACCAACTGGTTTCATAGGACCATAAAGCATGGTTTTAATACCACGTTTTGCCATGACTTCGATAGGCATACAACCTTCAAAGTACTTTTCTTTTTCAAAAGAATTGAGCGGAGTTTCTTCCGCATGGACCAAGGCTTCATGGAAATCCATAAATTCTTGTTTGGTCATAGGAGCGTTAAGATAGGCCGCTTCTCCTTTGTCATAACGAGACTTGAGATAGACCTTGCTCATATCGATAGTGTTGACATCGATAATAGGTGCTGCCGCGTCGTAGAAATAGAAACCATCGCCGTCATTAAGGGCATGAATCTTTTCAGCTAGGGCGTCGCTGGTCAAAGGACCAGTAGCGACAACAGTAATAACGTCAGTTGGCAATTCTGTAATTTCATCGCGAACAACTTCAATCAAGGGATGGTTGACCACTTTTTCAGTCACCATTTGGGAGAAACCATCGCGATCCACCGCAAGGGCACCACCTGCAGGAACACGTGTAGCTTCAGCAGATTCCAAAATGACAGATCCCAAGCGACGCATTTCTTCCTTGAGAAGTCCAACCGCATTGGTCAAAGCATCCCCACGTAGGGAATTGGAACAAACTAACTCTGCAAAATTGTCTGTTTTGTGCTGAGGTGTTGACTTGACACCACGCATTTCATAGAGTTTAACTGGAATACCACGTTCTGCGATTTGGTAGGCTGCTTCAGAACCTGCCAAACCTGCTCCGATAACATTGATATAAGATTGAGACACGACACTAATACCTCTTTGGGTGGAACCTCAGTCCAAATAAAAACAAGCCACTGGACTTTTTGGCACCCACAAATCTTTCTAATTTTTCTTTTACTAGTATAACAAAAAAAGGGAAGAAGGCAAACTTCCCTGTTTAGTCATTTTCTTGATTTTCTTCCCAATCGTGGTAGGCAGCGTAGAGCTGGCTTTTATTCCACTGGTAGAGTTTCGCAACTTCCTTAATGGCTTGATTTTTCTTCATACCTTGCTGGATTCGCGCTTGGATTTCTGAAAACAAGTCCTCCTCGTTCTTTTCCTCTACATCCTGACTGGCACCTTCAACGATGAGAAGGCACTCGCCCTTGAGTGGCGTTTCAGCGATGTTTTCTAATAACTCAGAGATGGTACCTCGTTGGTATTCTTCATAGATTTTAGTCAATTCCCTGACCAAGACGACCGAGCGATCGCCGTAAACTGCTAGCATGTTTTCTAGCGTATCCGCTACACGGTGGGGCGATTCATAGAAAATCTGAGTTTCAGGATAGTCTTTTTTTAAGTCGAAAAATTGCTTTTGCTGGCCTGATTTTCTCGGTAAGAAACCGTAAAAGATATGTGGTTGTGGCGCCAAACCACTAGCAATCAAGGCAGAAATTCCTGCAGAGGCACCTGGAACTGTGACAACTGCAATCTCTTCTTCGATAGCTGCCTTGACTAAATCGTGACCAGGATCCGAGATGCTAGGCAGACCCGCATCGGAGACCTGAGCAATACTTTGTCCTGCTTTCAGAAAACTAATCAAGTCAGGAATCTTTTCCTTGGCATTGTGCTCGTGAAAACTGATCTGCTTAGTGGAAATGTCAAAATGCTTGAGCAAAAGACCCGTATTGCGCGTGTCCTCAGCAGCAATCCAGTCCACCTCTTTCAAGGTCTGGATAGCACGAAAGGTCATGTCATCTAAATTGCCAATCGGCGTTGCTACTAAGTAAAGCTTGCCATAGGGAGTTTGCCCCTTAAAACTTTTTTGAATCTGCATGCCTACTCCCTGTATAACAACTCGTCACAGAACATACATTCCTCGTCCTGCTCTCGGCGTTGTCCATAAAAATCATTACATACGTGAAACCCGTCTTTATAGATCCGACGGACGCTTTCACGAACATGCTTGGCCTTAACAGGTGTATCTGCTTCTACCTCGCCTAAGCGTTCGCGCAACTTACTATTTTCCAAACGAAGAGCTGTATTTTCTTCTACCAGGCTCTTGAGATTTTTCTTGATGGCTTCCACATCAGCCAAGGTCACCAATAACTGTTGAGAAAAATCGTCTAGCGCATCAAATAATTCTTTTTTGTCCATAAACCAGCCCTTTCCTTTCTTTATCCTTCATTGAGTTTATATTTCTTTCAAGACCAGATATTCCATGGCATTTTGAAAGCTGACATTAGCCTGCCACATTTTTCTAGCTTCTAGCAAATCTTGTAAAATCTGTCGAATCCTTGCTTGCAAGAGATCCTGCCCACAGAGGACTTCGAGGATTCTCAAGACCTGATCTTGTTTTTCCTTGTCATCTGCCAAGCTAGCTAATTTAGCAACTTGGAGAAAACTTTCTTTTTTCTTAGCTAATAACCAAGTTAGCAGGCGTTCACTCTCATCAACCAAGATCCAAAAACTTGCCTGGTTTGCCAACTTTTCTGCTTCAGCTCGCGATTGACAAAACTGGGCTAAAAGAGTCGCTTTTTTCTTGACCAGACCTGCTTGTTCTAATTGATGGATCAGCTTTTCTTCTTGCTTTTTAAAGTGGAAAATCTGTGTCCGACTTCGGATAGTCGGCAACATCTTTTCCTCATCGCTAGTCAAGAAGAAAATATAAACTTCACTCTGAGGTTCTTCGATGACCTTGAGCAGAGAATTGGCTGCGTTGGGATGCATTTTCTCAGCTTCCTCGATAATAAAAACCTGTTGCTGGCTTTCAATCCCTGCTTGGGAAAACTGACCCACCAATTCTCGAATCCGTTCTGTCTTGATGACCTGATTGACTGGCTTGATTAAAGTAACATCGGGAAATTCTTCCTGCTCAATCAGCTTGCAGTTTCGGCATTTCTCACATGGTAGAACGCCTACTTTATCCCTACAAAAGAGGCTCTTAGCCAAAAATTGCGCCATTTCCAAGCTTCCAAAGAAACCTGAAAAAAGATAGGCGTGATTAAGCTGGTCTTGTTCTAAAATACGGACGAAGCGGTCAAATTGCTCTGGTTGCCAAGCCTTTAGTTGATCTTGTTTCATTTTGCCAATCCCATTCTCTCAAACAAGACAGTTTTGGTAGCTTCCACAACTTGCTCCAAAGGAAGACTGGCATCAATCTTGGCAATACGACTTCCTTCTTTTTCCAGAAGAGAGAGGTAGCCTTGACGGACTTTTTTATGCAAGTCCAAACCTTCCAAGTCTAAACGATTGACCTCGCGATCACTGTTAGCTGCTATGCGAGCCAGCCCTTCTTCCACCTCGATGTCAAAATAGAGTGTCAAGTCGGGTTTGAGGCCATCTGTCGCAAAGTGATTGAGCCAATCAATGGCATCAATATCTAAGCCTCGGCCAAATCCCTGATAAGCAACGGAACTATCGATGAAGCGGTCCATAATGACCAACTTGCCAGCTTCGAGTGCTGGGAGAACTTTTTCCACCAAGTGCTGTCTGCGACTGGCGATATAGAGAAGGAGCTCTGTTTTAGGATCCATCTGAGTATGACTTGGATCCAAAATCACTTGACGAATCTTCTCCCCAATCAAGACTCCACCTGGCTCACGGGTGGTCAGCACCTCTACTCCTTTTTCCTCTAAAATTGGGAGCAGAGCCTCTAAAACACTGGTCTTTCCTGCTCCCTCTGGTCCCTCAAGAGAGACTAAAAATCCTTTTGACATGTCTAACTCATTTCTTTTTTTCTACCTTCTATTCTATCAAAAAAATAGGTTTTTGTGACAATCTTTTTGTGTCTTCTCATTTCAATCGACCATAAAAGAGGCTTGGTGTCATCCAACCTCTTATTTACCTAGTTCTTGTGTTCGTTTGTAGGCTTGATGAACTGCATCCATAACTGTCCCTCGAAAAGCATGCGCTTCTAGACTCGCTACACCAGCGATAGTCGAACCGCTTGGGCTACAAACTTGATCTTTTAAGACCCCAGGATGCTCTTGGGTTTCTAGGAGCAATTTCCCAGCTCCTACCACAGTTTGAGCTGCCATTTTCAATGCCGTTTCTCGTGGCAATCCTGTCTGTACACCCGCATCTGCCAAAGCCTCGATAAAGAGGTAGACAAAAGCTGGTCCACAACCTGCGAGACCTGTCGCCGCATCGATTAAGCCGTCTCCCAGCTCAACCAATAGACCAGCCTTGTCTAAAAGCTGACAAAAAAAGTCACTGTCCTCGGCACGACAGTTTGCTGACATGGCATAACTAATCACTCCTTGACCGATAGCCACTGGAGTATTGGGCATGATGCGAATGATTCGGTGTTGACTTGGCAGAAGACTTGCCAGTTTTTCCAAGGTCAATCCAGCCGCCATGGAAATCAAAAGAAGACTCTCTCGTTTTTCAAGGATAGTCTGATATTGAGAAAGTAAGTCTGAAAACTGAGCAGGTTTAACTCCTAGAAAAATCACATCTGCTTCTGCAAAAATTTCTTCATTACTGGAAGCCTGGCCACCGAAATTGGCGATGAAAGCATCTACTTTTGCTTGACTACGATTGGCAAGGAGAATCTGAGCACCCGTCTTGGCCTGCAAGACAGCCTTAGCCAAGCTAGCTCCCATATTTCCCAAACCGATAAATCCAATCTTCATCTCTTACTCCCTTATCTGTCCGTCACCAGTAACCACATACTTGTAGCTGGTTAATTCCTTCAAGCCCATTGGCCCACGCGCGTGCAATTTCTGGGTAGAAATTCCCATTTCACATCCAAGACCAAATTGCCCACCATCAGTGAAACGCGTTGAAGCATTGACATAAACCGCTGCTGAGTCTACTTGATTTGTAAAGTAAGCCGCAGCTTCAGCATTTTCTGTCACAATGGCGTCCGAATGATGGGTACTGTGGGCTTCAATATGCGCAACCGCTTCTTCTAAACTGCTAACGATCTTAACCGCTAGGACATAGTCTAAAAACTCAGTGTCAAAGTCTTGGGCCTCGGCTGCTCGACCTGAAACAAACTGACTTGCTTTCTCATCCAAGCGGAATTGAATCGGTTCCAGCCCATCTTCTTTCCGACTTGTAACCAGAACTTGCTCCAAGCGAGGAAGGAAATCCGCTGCCTTGTCTTCATGAACCAGCAAAACTTCCATAGCATTGCAGACAGAAGGACGACTGGTTTTAGCATTGTTGATGATAGACAGAGCCTTGTCTTCATCGGCATCCTTGTCCACATAGACATGGACAATTCCAGTACCTGTCTCGATAACGGGTACGATAGCATTTTCAACCACAGCATTGATCAAACCAGCTCCTCCACGAGGAATGAGAAGGTCTAGATAGCCCTTGGCCTTCATCATAGCATAACTACTTTCTCGACTGGTATCTTCTACTAGTTGAATCACATCAGGATGAATGGTCGTCGTCTCCAAGCCCTTCTTCAAGGCTGTGACAATAGCATGGGCAGTTTGGTAGGCGTCCTTACCACTACGAAGAACGACCGCATTCCCACTCTTTAGAGCCAAGGCAGCCGCATCAGAAGTTACATTCGGACGGCTTTCATAGATAATACCGATAACACCCATAGCCACACGTTTCTTGGTAATAACCAAGCCATTTTCAAGATGACTTGTTTCTAGGACTTCACCGATAGGATCTGGTAAAGCAACCACTTCACGAATCCCTCTTGCCATCGCTTCTATACGTTCCGCATCCAAATAAAGACGGTCTAGCATAACATCTGAGATTTTCCCCTTGGCTGCTGCCATATCAAGGGCATTTGCCACTAAAATCTCCTCAGTAGCTACCAATAAATGATCAGCCATGGCTAGCAAGGCTTGGTTTTTCACTGTTTCACTAGCAGTGTTGATTGACTTTTTAACAGCCTGTACTTGTTCAAATTGTTCTTGTGTCCTTACCATCGTTCACCTCTAAAATTCTGTAAAGAGCAGCTGGATTTCAGGAGTGATGGAAATCCAGTCATCACGGTGAATCAAGACTCCCTTAGCTTTTTGAGAACGGAGCATATCTTCTAGGGCTGAGACACCAAATTGGACACGTCCCTTTCCAAGAGATTGACCCGTTTCTTTATCTGCTACTGTTACAATATCGTGGTAAGAGAAGTTCCCTTCCACTTCTACCACACCTGATAAAAGGAGACTTTTTCCGTTTTTTGAAAGTGCTTCTGCAGCTCCACCATCTACCCAAATCGTCCCCTGACTTTGAGCATAGAAGGCCAGCCATTGTTTCTGGGTACGAAGTCCCTTCTCTTGCGCAACAAAGAAGGAACCATCCTTGGTCTCCTCCGCTGCCTCGATCAAGGCATCAGATTTCATGGAAGAGCAGATATAGACTGGCACACCTGACTCCGTTGCAATCGTAGCCGCCTTGATTTTAGTCAACATACCACCTGTACCATTAGACGAACCTGCTCCACCAGCCATATCAATAATCTCACGATTGATAGTCTCGATTTTCTCAAGACGTTTAGCTCTTGGATCTGAGTTGGGATTGCCAGTATAGAGACCATCCACATCGGTCAAGAGAACCAAAAGGTCTGCTTGGACCATCGCTGCTACCTGAGCACTCAGAGTGTCATTATCACCCACCTTGAGTTCGTCAATGACGACACTGTCATTTTCATTGATGATGGGAATCGCTCCACGATGAAGCAATACAGACAAGGCCTGATGGGCATTCTTATAACGACGTTTATCTACAAAATCATCCTGGGTCAGCAAGATTTGCGCGGAGACGATTTGGTGCATGAGGAGGTTGGTTGTGTATTCCTCCAACAAAAGTCCCTGACCAACTGCAGCAGAAGCTTGTTTATCTGCAATCTTGATCGGACGTTTTTTAAAACCCAAAGCTCCAAATCCAGCGGCAACTGCCCCAGATGACACCAAAATCAACTCATGTCCAGCTTCATGCAGCATAGCTAATTGTTGGGTAATTACCTTTACTTTACTTCTTGATAAACTCCCGTCTTCATTTGTCAAGGACGAAGTCCCCACCTTAAAGACGATTCGTTTGTACTTCATATTCTCACTCCGATTCTTCATATTTATCCATTATAACATGAATGTTTTAAAATGGAAAAGACTTGAAATGAAAAAGGTTGAGACAAGGCATCTCAACTCTTTTATCTATTCTCAGTTTTACGCAATCTTTCCAGCGTTTCTTTAAAAATCTCTGGAATATCTGCTGTGAACTCCAAGGTTTCACCTGTTCTCGGATGAGTAAAACCTAGAGTTTTAGCATGGAGGAATTGTCCATGTCCTTTCAAGGTTTTGCGTGGACCATAGACCTCATCCCCAGCGACCGGATGGCCAATATAAGCCATATGAACACGGATTTGGTGGGTACGCCCTGTTTCCAGTTGCAACTCCACTAAGCTATAATCACCAAAACGTTCCAAAACCTGAAAACGGGTCACTGCTGGCTTCCCTTTAGCAGTCACAGCCTGTTTCTTACGGTCTTTTTCGCTCCGACCAATCGGTGCTTCAATCACACCACGATCATTTGGCAGATTGCCATGAACAATCGCCCAGTATTTGCGTAGAGACTTCTTGTCCTTGAGTTCTTGAGCGAGCGCTAAGTGAGCCTCATCATTCTTAGCAATCATGAGCAGACCAGACGTGTCCTTGTCAATGCGGTGAACGATTCCTGGGCGGAGAACCCCATTGATACCTGACAGGTCCTTGATATGGTACATGAGGGCATTGACCAAGGTTCCACTAGTATGACCTGCGCTGGGATGGACCACCATGCCTTGAGGTTTGTTAACAACGGCTACATCCTCATCTTGGTAGATGATCTCGAGTGGCAGATTCTCAGCCACATACTCTAAAACCTCTGGTTCTGGCACATGGTAGGTGACGACATCGCCCTCTTGGACAGTGTATTTTGCTTTCTTGGCTTGCCCATTAACCAAAACTTGTCCAGCCTTGATTTGTTCATTAGCGAGACTGCGTGACAATTCTGTCAGGTCAGACAGAGCCTTGTCTAAACGTTGCCCACCAGTTTCAATTTTTATTTCCATTTACTTCCTCTTTAAGCATTGCAATCAATAAAACAACGACACCAACTGTCAAATAGCTGTCAGCCACATTGAAAATCGCAAAGTTGATAAAGTCTAGGTGAAACATATCCACCACAAAACCTTGACTCATCCTGTCGATAAAGTTGCCAAGACCTCCTGCGATTATCAGAGTCAGTCCAAAGACCAGCCAAAGAGAAGCCTCCATGTGCTTATGTAGATACCAAATGGCACCCGCCATAACAACCAAGGTAATGATAGCAAAAAACCACTGCTGGTCTTGTAACATAGAGAAGGCTGCCCCTCTATTTTGCAGGTAGGTCAAGCTAACGAGATTGGGTATCCAAGACCGAACCTCTCCCAAAGGTATCTGTTGGACGACATAGGCTTTAACCCACTGATCCAGTGCAATTAAGAGCAGTACAATCACTGCCACTATTCCTCTTTTTTTCATGATTTCCTCTTTTGATCAAAATATTCTTGCATGACCTCAACGAAGAGTGTCCCAGCTTGACTAAGCTCGACTTCTTCCCGTTTGACATAAACCATGCGATTATCTAAATTATCCTTGAGGCGAATAACTGTAATGCCATTAACACTATCACTATCCAAAAATCCAGACCCCGTCGCATACGCATCCGTTCGCTCTAAAATACCATTTAAGGTAGCACGGTCCGTCACATTGAACATCTGGGAGCTAGCACTGGTATCAACAAAGTTCTCTGAATAGTAAAGGTACTCGTCCTTTTCCTGAGTAAAGCGAACTGTTGGTAAATCAGCTAAATCCTCCATGACCAGTTCTTCTTTTTCCGCCAAGGGATGTCCTTCACGCAAATAGATGTGAGTATGAAAAGGAATCAACTCAATGACTTCGAGACCTAACTTTTCAACCCGTTGCATAATTCCCTTTTGATTTTGATTATTAAGGTAAATAATCCCAATCTCACTATGACCCTGAGCTACTTCATCTAGGATTTGAACTGTAGTAGACTCAAAAATACGGAAGTTTTTGTAGTCAGGATAGCGCTCTGAAAAAGCCGTAATCGTTGGTGGCAAGAAGTCATAGTGCTGACTGGCAATGGAAAATTCATCCTTTTCTTCCTCAGGATTGGCATACTGATTTTGAAAAACATCAAATCCCTTGACCAATTCCTGCGCTTTCTCGTAAAATTCCATACCACGACGGGTCAAAAAAGTCCCCGAACTCGTCCGACGGAAAATCTTAAAGCCCAGCTCTTTTTCCAAATCGCGTACAGAAATAGACAGACTGGGCTGACTGACATACATCTTTTCAGCAGCTTCTCGGAAAGTACCACTATTGGCAATAGCAACAACATAGCGTAATTGTTGAATATTCATCTTCTACCCCCAACTTCTCTATCTGTTCATTATACCATAATTCAGAAGTTTTCCACAAAGGAAAAAGAATAGCCTTCATAAAATCCAACTACACTAGACTTAAAAAAAGATGGGTATCAAAACAAGAAAATAGGCTCTCCGAAAACTCGGAAAGCCTATTTAATGCTACTTAGAGCTTCCTCGCCTTTTCATTTCAAGGCTCGGGATAAAAAGGTTCACTGGACCTTTTTATTTAGCGATTGGATAAACAGAAACTTGTTTCTTATCGCGACCTTTACGTTCAAAGCGTACTACGCCTTCAACTTTAGCGAACAAAGTATCGTCTCCACCACGTCCAACGTTTACACCTGGATAGATGTGTGTACCACGTTGACGGTAAAGGATTGATCCACCTGTTACAGTTTGTCCGTCAGCTGCTTTAGCTCCAAGACGTTTCGCTTGTGAATCACGTCCGTTTGATGTAGAACCTCCACCCTTTTTGTGGGCGAAAAGTTGCAAGTTGTTAAGAGTCATTTTTAACATAATGTTTTCCTCCGTGTTAGTTTTCTGTGATAACTCTGGTTTGGACGAACTCAGATGAGTCCTCCGATAAGTTTGCCATACCCAAGAAAAATGATTCGAAGAATAACTGGGTCATTTCTCTCTGGTGTGAAGGAAGATCTTTTGGTATTTCCACCATCAGATAGCCACCTTCATCTTCGTTTAATTCTAGGATTGGTTCATAGCCTGCAAATTTCTCAATGGAATTGATAAAGTTAATGGCAAGCGTAGAAACCGATGCACACACGACATCTAAGCCGTATTCGCCACTCTCGGCGTGTCCAGTAATTTCCGCACTCCTCAGCTCGCCATCTTCGGCTCTCTCAAAGACTGCTTGTATCATGTGTTCTCCTTAAAATTAAGCGTTGATTGCGTTGATGACAACTTTTGTATATGGTTGACGGTGACCTTGTTTACGGTGGCTACCTTTTTTAGGTTTGTACTTGTAAGTAACAACTTTCTTTTGTTTTCCTTGTTTTTCAACAGTTCCAACTACAGTAGCTCCAGCAACAAGTGGAGTTCCGACAACAGTGTTTTCACCACCAACAAGAACAACTTCGTTAAAAGTAACTTCTTGACCAGCTTCAACGTTCAATTTTTCAACGTAAACTGCTTGACCAACTTCAACTTTAACTTGTTTTCCGCCAGTTTTGATAATTGCGTATGTGCTCATTATGCACCTCCTATGATTTTTTGGGTTTCCCCGTATTTTGTGAAGACTCGCCTAGCATCGTGGGACGAACCACTTAGTATATAAGCTCTATGTATAACAAAGTTTAAACCTCGTATACGACGAGCAACGATGTTCGTGCGGTTGCACAGGACTGTGCATAGTCAACTCTTCAAGTATAGCATATCTTCTTTTTTCTTACAAGTAAAATCAATCAAAATTAAGTTTTTTCTTTCCCTTTTTTCTTCCAAGAAGCAAAAAGCATACTGAGGTAAAAGATGCTCATCATCACGGGAACACCTAGAATCGTCTTTTCATGATAGAAAACCGTCAAATAGGCTGAAAAGACAACTCCAAGAACAAAGCTGGTAAGTAGGCTAACGAAAATCAAGGCTTCACGCAGGAAGGGCGTATGTTTAGTCCGGAAATAATCCCCAAAAGCCAACATGGTTCGTTTAATATTCCCTGTCATAAAGGCATTATTATAGGCAATCCCCGACACTTCTCCAAAGGCTGTTGTCACCAATCCCATACAAAAGGCTAAAGGTGGGACTAAGTAGATATTGTCTACTGACAAGGGAACAAACCCAATGATTATGGATAATACCGCGAGTGGGATCAAGGACAAAATCGGCTTTTTAACAATTCTCAATTTTTCCTTATAAATAGTTAATAAAAGGACCCCCATCATAAAAGCTAGCAAGGTCATTACTTTGGCACTAGCATCTGACACATTATGTTGAATGAGTCCTACTGATAGAAAAACCACATTCCCAGTCTGTCCTGCCACAAGGGTATTTCCTCGCACAATAAAGGTATAGGCATCGACATATCCTGCACAAAAAGTCAAAAAAAGCGCTAGCCTCTTAGACTGACGTGATATTTTTCTTATTGGTAATAATCTCATTTTCTCCCCCTTTTCATTTCATCTACTTATTTAAATATTGTACCACTTTCTCCAAGAAATGCGTAGTCCATTTGAAAATTTTTACCATCTATTGGATAGTCCTTCTTTTCTGTGTTATAATGAAGGAAGGATTTGAAGTCGGAAAAGGAGTATCTATGCTTAAATTAGGTGTCATCGGAACAGGCGCTATCAGCCATCATTTCATAGAAGCAGCCCATGCTAGCGAAGAATACCAGCTGGTCGCAGTCTATTCTAGAAAACTAGAAACTGCCGCAACCTTTGCTTCTCGCTATCAAAATGTCCAACTCTTTGATCAATTAGAAGACTTCTTCAAGTCTTCCTTTGATGTAGTCTATATCGCCAGTCCAAACTCCTTGCATTTTGTTCAAGCCAAGGTTGCCTTGTCTTTTGGTAAGCATGTTATTCTTGAAAAGCCAGCTGTCACTCAGCCACATGAATGGCTAGATTTGAGGCAAACAGCTGAGAAAAATCACTGTTTTATCTTTGAAGCAGCTCGTAATTACCACGAAGAAGCTTTTACCACTATCAAAAACTTTTTAGCAGACAAGCAAGTGCTAGGAGCAGATTTTAACTATGCCAAGTATTCTTCCAAGATGCCTGACTTGTTGGCTGGACAGACACCCAATGTCTTTTCAGACCGTTTTGCTGGTGGAGCCCTTATGGACTTGGGGATTTATCCTCTCTACGCAGCCGTTCGCCTTTTTGGAAAGGCTCAGGACGCGACCTACCAGGCTCAACAACTTGACAATAGCATTGACCTAAATGGAGACGGTACCCTCTTCTACCCCGACTTCCAAGTTCATATCAAGGCAGGAAAAAACATCACTTCCAATCTTCCTTGCGAGATTTATACATTAGATGGAACCTTAACACTCAACACGATTGAACATGTCCGCTCAGCTATTTTTACCGACCACCAAGGAAATCAAGTCCAGCTCCCTACCCAACAAGCTCCTCATACGATGGCTGAGGAAGCCACTGCATTTGCACACATGATCCAGCAACCAGACCAGACACTTTACCAGAACTGGCTGGATGATGCGGGTTCTGTTCATGACCTATTATATACCATGCGCCAGACTGCTGGCATTAGATTTGAGGGAGAAAAATGAAAACCAAACTACCTATTGAATGGCAAGAACTAAGTAACCGACTTGGTTTCCAAGAATTCACCCCCATTCAAACTCAACTATTTGAGCCCCTTCTTGCTGGAGAAAACCTCCTAGGAGTGAGCCCAACAGGAACTGGTAAGACCCTAGCTTACCTCCTACCGAGTCTACTCAGACTACAAAAGAAAAAAGCCCAGCAACTCTTGATTCTAGCACCAAATACAGAACTTGCTGGACAGATTTTTGATGTATGTAAAACGTGGGCTGAAGCTATCGGCTTGACTGCTCAGCTCTTCTTATCAGGTTCGAGTCAGAAACGTCAGATTGAACGCCTAAAAAAAGGGCCAGAAATTCTGATTGGAACTCCTGGCCGTATCTTTGAGTTGATTAAATTGAAAAAAATCAAGATGATGAATGTGGAAACCATCATCCTGGATGAATTTGACCAATTGCTCGATGATTCTCAGATTCACTTTGTCGAGAAAATTACTCACTACGCACCTCGTGACCACCAACTCGTCTACATGAGTGCGACGACCAAGTTTGACCAAGAAAAGATTGCTCCAAACACGCGCACCATCGACCTTTCTGACCAAAAGTTGGACAACATCCAACACTTCTACATGCAGGTAGACCAACGTCACCGAGTGGATATGCTACGAAAGCTTGCTCATGTAGAGGACTTTCGTGGTCTGGTCTTCTTTAACAGCCTATCAGACCTTGGGAGCGCAGAGGAAAAACTACAGTATCGGGATATCTTGGCTGTTTCCCTCGCTAGCGATGTCAATGTCAAGTTTAGAAAAGTTATCTTGGAAAAGTTTAAGGATAAGCAGCTAACCTTGCTCCTTGCAACTGACCTTCTGGCTCGTGGAATTGATATCGATAGCCTAGAATGTGTCGTAAACTTTGATATTCCTAGAGATATCGAAACTTACACCCACCGCGCTGGCCGTACAGGTCGCATGGGCAAAGAGGGCTATGTTATCACTCTCGTAACCCATCCTGAAGAACTAAAAAAACTCAAGAAGTTTGCAAATGCACGTGAAATTATCCTAAAAAACCAAGAACTCTATATTAAATAAGGTTGGCTCTCGCCAACCTTTTTCTTATCCCCAAGTAATTTCCAATTGATAGCTGGCAAAGGGGTGTCCCTCTTGATTTTGTAGTTGATAATCTAAATGAATCTTTTGCCCATCAACTTCATAACGGCTCGTTTGGATGATAAACTCCTGCATACCCATTGGAGTAGGGATATAGGCTAAACTATCGCTATCCCTTAGAAAGCGCATAATGGTCTTGGGATTGGAAAATCGGCTCATCACCAGTTCTTCTTGATGAAATTTGAGAACCACTTTTTCCTTTTCCTCATTATAAAAGAGTAAATAGCCATAATCTCCTTTTTCACGCACTTCCACGTCATAGAGTTGATCAATGACTTCCAACTGTTCATCAAACTGAATCGTATTTCGCATCCGAATCTTCACATCAAATCCTCTTTCTTGTCTCTTGTCCTACTATTTTACCAAAAAGAGCAGGATTTTGCTATAATGGTCATATGAACGAAAAAGTATTCCGTGACCCAGTTCACAACTATATCCATGTTAATAATCAGGTCATCTATGACTTGATCAATACAAAAGAATTTCAACGTCTGCGCCGTATTAAGCAACTCGGCACATCCAGTTATACCTTCCACGGTGGGGAGCACAGTCGTTTTTCTCACTGCCTCGGGGTCTATGAGATTGCACGTCGTATCACAGAGATTTTTGAAGAAAAATATCCTGAAGAATGGGATCCCGCTGAGTCTCTCTTGACCATGACCGCTGCTCTCCTACATGACCTTGGGCATGGTGCCTATTCGCATACTTTTGAAAATCTTTTTGATACAGATCATGAGGCCATTACTCAGGAAATCATCCAAAGTCCTGAGACAGAGATTCACCAAGTCCTGCTTCAAGTAGCGCCAGATTTCCCAGAAAAGGTAGCCAGTGTCATCGACCATACCTATCCTAACAAGCAGGTCGTGCAGCTCATTTCTAGTCAAATTGATGCAGACCGCATGGACTATCTCTTGCGCGACTCCTATTTTACAGGAGCATCTTATGGGGAATTTGACCTGACTCGAATCCTCCGAGTGATTCGTCCTATCGAAAATGGTATCGCCTTTCAGCGTAATGGCATGCATGCCATCGAAGACTATGTCCTCAGTCGCTACCAGATGTATATGCAGGTTTATTTCCACCCAGCAACACGCGCCATGGAAGTTCTCCTGCAGAATCTCCTCAAACGTGCCAAGGAACTCTACCCTGAGGACAAGGACTTCTTTGCACGAACTTCTCCACATCTCCTCCCTTTTTTCGAGAAGAAAGTCACTCTAACTGACTATCTGGCTCTTGATGATGGCGTGATGAATACCTACTTCCAGCTCTGGATGACCAGTCCTGACAAAATTCTAGCAGACTTGTCGCAACGCTTTGTCAACCGCAAGGTCTTTAAATCCATCACCTTTTCACAAGAAGACCAAGACCAACTCGCAACCATGAGAAAATTGGTTGAAGAAATCGGTTTTGATCCAGACTACTACACTGCTATTCATAAGAACTTTGACCTCCCTTATGATATCTATCGTCCCGAATCTGAAAATCCACGGACTCAGATTGAAATTTTACAAAAAAATGGGGAGCTGGCAGAACTCTCTAGCCTGTCTCCTATCGTCCAATCCCTTGCTGGCAGCCGCCACGGAGATAATCGTTTCTATTTCCCAAAAGAAATGTTAGATCAAAACAGCATTTTCGTAAATATCACCCAGCAATTTTTACACTTGATTGAGAACGATCATTTTAGCCCAAATAAGAACGAATAGAGGAACTATATGAGTATTAAACTAATCGCCGTCGATATCGATGGTACCCTAGTCAACAGTAAAAAGGAAATCACTCCTGAAGTCTTTTCTGCCATCCAAGACGCCAAACAAGCCGGTGTCAAAATCGTGATTGCAACGGGTCGTCCCATCGCAGGTGTTGCCAAACTTCTGGATGACTTGCAGTTAAGAGACGAGGGTGACTATGTAGTAACCTTCAACGGTGGCCTTGTCCAAGAAACTGCGACTGGACATGAAATTATCAGCGAATCCTTGACCTATGAGGATTATCTGGATATGGAATTCCTCAGTCGCAAGCTCGGTGTCCACATGCACGCCATTACCAAGGACGGTATCTACACTGCCAATCGCAATATCGGAAAATACACGGTGCACGAATCAACCCTCGTCAGCATGCCCATCTTCTACCGTACTCCTGAAGAAATGGCTGACAAAGAAATCGTCAAGTGTATGTTTATCGATGAACCTGAGATTCTCGATGCTGCAATTGAAAAAATCCCAGCAGAATTTTACGAACGCTACTCTATCAACAAATCTGCTCCTTTCTACCTAGAACTCCTTAAAAAGAATGTAGACAAGGGTTCAGCGATAACTCACTTAGCTGAAAAACTCGGATTGACCAAAGATGAAACTATGGCGATCGGGGACGAAGAAAATGACCGCGCCATGCTCGAAGTCGTTGGAAACCCCGTTGTTATGGAAAATGGAAATCCAGAACTCAAAAAAATCGCCAAATACATCACCAAAACGAATGACGAATCTGGCGTAGCCCATGCTATTCGTACGTGGGTCTTGTAACATGATTATCATATAGAAAAAGTACCCCATAAGTTAGAGATAAAAGTCTAACTTCTGGGGTGTTCTTTTTGAATATTGAATTCGTCACAAACGAGTTACCTTTAGAAACTTGCAAAACAAATCACTCTTCCCCCTCAAACATCAGAGCATCTAATTCTTCTCTTTCAGCTGCAATCTCTTCAAAGGTAGAAATAATATTATTTAAAAATTCTAAGGTGATAATACCAGTCGAATCTCTCATCGTAACCATAGTCCCAATAGCACTCAACTCATGGATGAGGGCTCTCATCTTTTTCAATTCGTCCAAATCTAACATGTCTACCTCTATTACCGTGTCATGATTATTTATTTTGGATTGGATTAAAGAGAAAGGTAAGGATGAATAATTTCTTAACAACTTATAGGTTCCTGACTTGTCACCTATAGAATCTATACAAATAGCTAGCATCATTTTTACTCCTTTATACTTGAAAACATCAGTATCCCATGTCTACAAGGAAGAGATATAAGCTTGAATCTCCTCTATCATACATCGATTTGTCGTTCTTACTCTTATAGCTTGAAGCCATAAAGATAAAGCAAGCACAATAGCTTGCTTGAAAGTTAAGGAATTAAAAATTGATTTTCATAATCTTTTGGGAGCTCATAAGATATTTCTCCATTACTATTACCAAATCGACTTTGATTAAAAATTGGAAATAGCTTGGAGTCGTACACAGTTTTTATAACAAAACGTTCTCTTTCAAAACTAATAGTTGCAGCTACTGAGGGATCCTTAAAAACTGATTGTTCCCCTTGGGAATGCAAGCGAACGTCTATAGTAGCTACTTCTTCAGGATATTTCTCAAATCTAACATCAAAACGAATGTCGCTACCTGTCGAAGGAATGTACATTTGATATTCACTTACACTGATACTTTGAATCTTTCCTAATTTCTGTTCCAATTCTGGGTCGTTTCTATACAGGTCTGTTTGGATAGCTAGTTTGAAATTTTCCTCATGTTCTTGTAGCCATCTGTTAAGAAGACGAATCATACTTTCTTTTTGAATTTGCCTGGATACATCCTTGCCTTTGCTAACAGAATCATCCAAAAGTTTATTCATAGTTTCAGTCAATTTATCTTGCTCTCGCTTCCAATCCCACGAGGGGTCACTTGATACCTCTACTACTGACAAGTACCATCTCTCCATAGTTTCAGGAGATTTATAAGGATTGGGTTTTATAAATGTAAAAGGACCTATACCAGCATCAGGAAAGTATAATTCTACTTTCATTGACTGCTTGCGATTATTATTAGCATAGGCTGTAAGGGAGATATGATAATTTCCACCTACATCTCCACCATTATCAAAGCCTCCCCTCGCAGAACCTGGTAAAAGCGTCACTGACTTTATATATTGCCCTTGACTATCTATGTCTGCAATAATTTCGCTCTTGATAGAATCCTCATGATCATGAATAAACTTACCAGTGTTCCCAATCGGTAGCCTAATTAACAAATATGACAAACCAATAATAATAAAGGGAACGGAAATCGCAAGGAATATCCACTTGTTCGATTTTAACATAATATCTCCTGATGCTCATTAAAAATCAGTTATGAAACAGCTTTTATAGTGCTTTATCTTTCAACTCGACGGTTACTTTTTTCAATTTCATTCATTGATTATCCTCCCGTTGTTTAAATATAGTTAAATCTATTTGAACAGCCTCATCCTTAGATTCCATTAGTATTGAAATTCCATAGATTGTTCCACTAGAGTAATCTAATATTATTCGACAGGTCGTATCTTCTGGCATATCGTACTTATTTTTAAGATATTTATAGAGGCCAGAATGATTTTCAGGCTGGTAGATAATATCGCTCAATTCAGTTTCAGCACTCTTAAAGGTTTCTTTTATATTCAAGGAAGCGAAATAATCTCTTTGTACTACCAAATTAAGAATTTCTTCATCATATAAAGGAGTTACCTCCGACCCATAATTTAACTTCCCATTAGAGTAAGTAACAGGAACTGTTTCTTTATTATCCCCAATTTTTATTGTATAGTCACCCTTAATGTCAGATTGGCTAGTATCTAAGAATACTTTATAATCCTTTACTACGTTTCCACTCTCTATATAAATACTATTTTTGTAAAGCTTTAATCCATTAAAATCCTTCTTATCTTGCTCTAAAAATTTAAATATAGGCTCAAACGTTTTTTCAAATTCGTACTGTTCCTTTGTTCTGTTTTTGGGAATGGTTTCACCACCCAAACTACATCCATTCAGTGTATAAAGAGTCAGGACCATTAGCATCACACTAACAACCCAAAATAAGCGTTTATGTTTTTTCATCTCTTTCTCCTAAACATTCTATACCTATTATAACATAAAAAAGAGAGCGATTTTCTTCTCCCTATATATTTTCATGGCCTCTTATGAGTTAATAAACAAAAAAACACTGAATCTTCAGTGTTTTCTTTATGTTTCTTTACGCTTCTTATTATGCCCCCTGCAGGGATCGAACCTGCAACTACTCCTTAGGAGGGAGTTGTTATATCCATTGAACTAAGGGAGCTAGAGAAAAACTCTGCTGGGTAAGCAGAGTTTTTTAGTCGAATTAACGACGGATTTCTTTGATACGAGCTGCCTTACCTTGAAGAGCACGTAAGTAGTACAATTTCGCACGACGTACTTTACCGTAACGAACAACTTCGATCTTTTCAACACGTGGAGTGTGGATTGGGAAGATACGCTCAACACCTACACCGTTAGAGATTTTACGAACTGTGTAGTTTTCTGAGATACCAGCACCTTTACGTGCGATAACAACACCTTCAAAAATCTGAACACGTTCACGGTTACCTTCGACAACTTTCGCGTGTACACGAACTGTGTCACCAGGACGGAATGATGGGATATCTGTACGAAGTTGACCTTCAGTCAAACTTTGGATTAATGGATTCATTTTATTCTCCTATCTTTGTCAATCTTGAGGAACCTTCCTCAGCGGATAAACTGTATTTTTGTGCGTCCATTACACACAAGATACAGTTTACCAAATTTCCACCTAAAAGTAAAGAAATTTATAGCAGAATTCCTAAAAAAATCGCTAGAAAACCGCCTAGGTAAGTTAAAAGAAAATAGCTAAAAAATACTTTCTTGTCACTTAACAGTCTTTGTAGCTCGTCATTCAGAGTTGAAAAGGTCGTCAACCCACCACAGAAACCTGTCGCGAGGATAGTATAGACTTCCTTAGACTCCACATGGTTATAGAGCAAGCCAATCAAAAAACAACCGAGAAGATTGGCTATGAGAGTTCCTAGGGGGAACTTTGAGGATTGATTATATTGGGAAAAGAAATACCGCACTAGGGCTCCGAAGCCGCAGGCGATTGCAAGATAGACGATTACCATTTCTTCCTCCCTAGATAATAAGCCAAGAGCAGGCCTCCACCAATACTCAAAAGTAGGTAGATGCCTAAACTAAGATAACGCCCGGTATTAAGCAATTTCACAGCATCCAAGAGCAGGCTAGAAAAGGTTGTTAAACCACCACAAAAGCCTGTACCCAGCGCCAAAACCAAGCCCTTACTGCTTCCCTTATAGAGCAGATAGCCTTTTACCAGATAGAGCAAACAGAAAATGCCCAGATAGTTGACAAGGAGGGTCCCCCAAGGAAAGTCGGGACTAGCTGGCAACTGACTAGATACAAAATAGCGGACAAGGCCACCTGACATAGCAGCTAAAAAAATCCCGAGCGGATAGAATTGTTCTTTTTTCATTTGATGTTTTGATCCTGATAATCACGCGAACGTTTGAGAATATATGAAAAAGTCGCAACAATGGTTTCTTGATAGCGCTTATCTTCTACTCGATTTTTGACTTTCTCAAAAATAACTTCTTCTCTCTTAGAATCTAAGATTGGCTTACCAGATGCTTTCTTATAAGTGACAACCCCTTCAACTAGGTGCATCCGTTCTTCTAGGAGCTTGACGATTTGATCGTCAATTTGATCAATTTCTTGCCGAATAATATCTAAATCCATGGCATCTCCTCCTTTATTTGAATTATTGTATCAAAAAGCTTATAAATAGGCTAGTAAAATCCCAAAATAACTAATAAAAAACTGCATCGACTTATTCCAGTCAGCGCAGTCTGATTCTTATCCTACCTTAGCAGCCAATTCTTCTGCGAATTGTTCCAAGCGTTCAATATCTTCTTCCTCAGCAGAGAGATCAACTTTGACACATTCTGAACCTTTTTCTGCTCCTGTCGCTACAAAAACGCGATCAAAGTCATCGACAGCCTTACAGAATTCGTCGTAGAAGGTATCTCCTGAACCGACCACTCCGTAGATTTTGCCATTCAAGTTGAGATCTGCTAGGTCTTCGTAGAAGTCCATCATCTCATCTGGCAATTCTCCATCACCATAAGTGTAAGTCGCAACGATAGCGATGTCTGCTTCTAAGAAGTCTGAAGCGTCAACAGTTGTACACTCATCCACATCGACATCCAAGCCTAATTCACGCAATTTGTCTGCAACAATATCTGCAATTTCTTCGGTATTACCGGTCATACTGGCAAATACAATTTTTGCTAATGCCATATCGTCCTCCTCAATTTATCTTTCTCCATTATATCACATCTTTTTCATTTTAAAAATAAAAATTCTTGTGCTACAATGAAATGAGAAAGAATTGAGGTTATTTATGGAAATTTGCCGGCAAATTTTAGAGAAAATCAAAGAATACGATACCATTATCATTCATCGTCATATGAAACCAGATCCAGATGCCATAGGGAGTCAGGTAGGTTTAAAAACTCTTCTCACACACCATTTTCCAGAAAAGACCATCAAAGCAGTCGGTTTTAATGAACCGACTCTAGCTTGGATGGCGGAAATGGATACTGTCCAAGATAGTGACTACCAAGGAGCCCTTGCTATTATTTGTGATACAGCGAATCGTCCTCGTATCGATGATAAACGCTATGAACAAGCTGATTTCACCATCAAAATCGATCATCATCCAAATGATGATATCTATGGCGACCTATCTTGGGTGGATACAAGTTCAAGCAGTGCCAGTGAGATGATTGCTCTATTTGCTCAAGAAAACCAACTAACTTTGTCTAGCGAAGCGGCACGACTTCTCTATGCAGGAATTGTCGGGGACACAGGGCGTTTTCTCTACCCGTCAACTAGTGCCCGTACCTTTAGAATAGCTGGCCAGCTCCGAGAAGTTGATTTTGACTTTGCTGGACTGTCTCGTCAAATGGATACCATGAGCTTCAAGATTGCAAAATTGCAAGGGTATGTTTATGATCACTTAGAAGTTGATGAGAATGGGGCTGCACGCGTTCTGCTTACTCAAGACATCTTGGAAAAATATAAGGTTACGGATGCTGAAACGGCTGCGATTGTCGGAGCACCTGGTCGAATTGATACCGTTAAGGCTTGGGTCATCTTTGTTGAGCAAGTTGACGGTCACTTCCGTGTGCGTATGCGCAGTAAAATCACCCCTATCAATGAAATTGCCAAAGAACACGACGGAGGAGGACATCCATTAGCTAGTGGCGCCAATTCCTATAGTCTAGAAGAAAACGAAATCATCTACCAAAAATTAAAAAACTTGCTTAAAAACTGATAAAATACTTGCCAAACTTTTCAGAATCTGATAGACTAGTAAGGTAACAATCTATGGCTCGCAAAGAGACCATGGCAGAAAGGAAATATTGCAAAATGAAAAAAGATATCCATCCAGAATATCGCCCAGTTGTCTTCATGGACACAACTACTGGTTACAAATTCCTTAGCGGTTCAACAAAACGCTCTAACGAAACTGTTGAGTTCGAAGGCGAAACTTACCCATTGATCCGTGTGGAAATTTCATCAGACTCACACCCATTCTACACTGGACGTCAAAAGTTCACTCAAGCAGATGGACGTGTGGATCGTTTCAACAAAAAATACGGTCTCAAATAATCAACCGCATTTATTGCTTAAAAACGTTGATACAAAGCCTTTTCCAAGAAATTGGAATTGGCTTTTTTGTTTTTGGTACCGTCTTGGTTTAACTATACGGTATATATATAATATTTTACAGCTATATCCCTTTAGAAACGTTGATTTAATAAGGATTTAAACACTATAGAGTATATCTTTGTAAAATACGGTTTCAAATAATTATAAAAGAACCTGAGACAAAATAGTTCTCAGGTTTTTTTCTTGATTAAATAGCTTCTGTAACGAAACTACGACTTTCTAGCACCTTTAGCATGGCATCTGCTGTGTCTAGGGCTGTAAAGAGTGGCACACCGTGTTCAATGGCTGAACGGCGGATTTGCTCACCATCTTCGTCAGCAGTTCGTTTGGTTCCGACAGTATTGATGATAGCTTGGATTTTCCCTTTGCGGACAAAGCTTGGAATATCCTTCTCATCATCACCGATCTTACCAACAGGCTGGGCATGCAGTCCATGACTGGCAAAGAAGGCTGCGGTCCCTTCTGTCGCGAGAATACCGTAACCGATATTTTGGAAACGGCGAGCCAAGTCCAAGGCTTCTTCTTTGGCATCATCAGCGATGGTAAATACAACGTTACCAAAGGTTGGCAAATGGAGGTAAGAAGCTTCAAAGGCCTTATAGAGAGCTTTTTCTAGAGTTGCATCAGATCCCATGACTTCACCTGTTGACTTCATTTCAGGTCCGAGCAAGCTATCTACCTTAGCTAACTTGGTGAAGGAGAAGACTGGAGCCTTGATGTGAACGCGAGTACTTTCAGGGTAAAGTCCATCTTGGTAACCAAGTGCTTCAAGGCTTTGACCAAGAATGAGCTTGGTTGCTACCTGAGCCATAGGGATATTGGTTACCTTTGATAGGAAAGGAACCGTACGACTGGCACGAGGGTTGACCTCGATGACATAGACTTTTTCATCCTTGATGACAAACTGGATGTTCATCATGCCAAAACAGTTAAGACCAATTGCTAGGCGTTTGGTGTAGTCGGCGATGGTCTCCTGAACCTTTTGCGACAAGGTTTGTGGTGGGTAAACGGCCATTGAGTCACCTGAGTGGACACCAGCACGTTCGATGTGTTCCATGATACCGGGGATGAGAACATTTTCTCCGTCTGAAATGGCATCAACTTCACACTCTTGCCCAACGATGTAAGAGTCGACAAGAACAGGGTGGTCTGGACTAGCCTTAACAGCGGTACGCATGTAAGAACGGAGGTCCTCCTCGTTTTCAACGATTTCCATGGCACGTCCCCCCAAGACATAAGATGGGCGAACGAGGACTGGGAAACCAATCTTACGAGCAGCAAGCACTGCTTCTTCTTCATTGGTAGCTGTTTGTCCTGGTGGCTGTGGAATATCCAAGTCTTTAAGGGCTTGCTCGAAGAGGTCACGGTCTTCTGCACGGTCTAGGTCAGCGACTTGCGTACCAAGGATGGTCACACCTGCTTTTGCCAATGGCTCCGCAAGGTTGATAGCTGTTTGACCACCAAACTGAACAATAACACCTTTTGGTTGCTCCAAGTCGATAACATTCATAACATCTTCGAAAGTCAACGGTTCAAAGTAGAGCTTGTCAGATACCGAGAAGTCTGTAGAAACGGTCTCTGGGTTTGAGTTCATGATGATGGCTTCATAGCCAGCAGCCTGAATAGCCTTAACTGAATGAACAGTTGCGTAGTCAAACTCAACCCCTTGCCCGATACGGATTGGACCAGAACCTAGGACTAGTACAGATTCTTTATCAGACTTGATAGACTCATTTTCCCAACCATAGGTTGAATAGAAGTATGGAGTTTCTGATTCAAATTCTGCGGCACAGGTATCAACCATCTTGTAGACAGGAACAATCTTGTTTTCCAAACGAAGTTGGCGAACTTGGTCAGCTGTCGTTTCCCATAGTTCAGCAATCTTACGGTCTGAGAAGCCATTTAGTTTAGCTGTTTTCAAAACTTCTAGATCTCGTGGATGGGCACCCAATTCTTGCTCGATTTCAAAGATATGCAAGAGTTTATCAAGATAAAAGATATCAATCTTGGTCAATTCAGCAATTTCTTCTGGTGTGTAACCACGTCGAATGGCTTCTGATACGTAGAAGAGACGGTCATCTTGGGCCTTGACAACTTTTTCAATCAAGGCATCATCAGAAATCGCTGCAAGCTCAGGCATTTCATTGTGGTGGACACCAATTTCAAGGGAGCGGCAGGCCTTAAGGAGAGATTCTTCAATGTTTCGACCAATCGCCATGACTTCTCCAGTTGCCTTCATCTGGGTACCGAGACGACGTTCACCTTTTTCAAACTTATCAAACGGGAAACGTGGAATCTTGGCAACCACATAGTCAAGGGCAGGCTCAAACATGGCGTAGGTTGAGCCCGTAACTGGGTTGATAACCTCATCTAGAGTCAAGCCTACTGCAATCTTAGCAGCCAACTTAGCAATCGGATACCCTGTCGCCTTAGATGCAAGGGCAGAAGAACGCGATACACGAGGGTTTACTTCGATAACATAGTACTTAAAGCTGTGGGGATCAAGAGCTAGCTGAACATTACATCCGCCTTCAATCTTGAGGGCACGAATGATGCTCAAGCTGGCATCACGAAGCATTTGGTTCTCATAGTCTGACATGGTTTGCGCAGGGGCAAATACAATGGAATCCCCTGTATGAATCCCAACTGGGTCAAAGTTTTCCATGTTACAAACAACGAGGGCATTATCAGCTGAGTCGCGCATGACTTCGTATTCGATTTCCTTGAAACCTGCAATGGAACGCTCAATCAAACATTGGGTAACAGGCGACAACTTCAACCCATTTTCAGCGATTTCACGCAATTCTTCCTCGTTGGCACACATACCACCACCAGTACCACCTAGGGTAAAGGCTGGACGAACGATAACTGGGTAACCAATTGTCGCTGCAAAGGCAACTGCTTCTTCAACTGTATTGACAATTTCAGATTCAGGGATGGGTTGCTCAAGTTCTTCCATCAACTGTTTAAAGAGGTCACGGTCCTCCGCTTGGTCAATGGCTGATAATTTGGTACCTAGAAGTTCAACACCAAGCTCATCTAGGATACCATTTTTAGATAATTCCATGGCCATATTCAGACCAGTTTGTCCTCCAAGGGTAGGTAGCAAAGCGTCGGGACGTTCCTTACGGAGAATACGCGTCACAAACTCAAGTGTAATCGGTTCGATGTAGACTTTGTCAGCAATCTCCTTATCCGTCATGATGGTTGCAGGGTTTGAGTTCACCAAGACAACCTCATAGCCTTCCTCTTTCAAAGACAAGCAGGCTTGGGTCCCAGCATAGTCAAACTCAGCAGCCTGACCAATAATAATCGGACCAGAACCAATCACCATAATTTTTTGAATATCAGTACGTTTAGGCATAGTTTATGATACAAAGCCCGTCAAGAACAAAGTGAAAATAGGAAACTCGGTGCAGACGCCTTCAGCGTCAAAACGATGTTTATCTTTTTCACACAGTTCTTAGGGCGTGTTCACTTCCGCGAACACTGTACCTTCTCCTTTCTATTCGTCGCCTCACGGGGCGACATTAAATAAATTCTCCGACGATTTTTCAATAATAAATCGAGTGTAAAACATTTCAGTATCTCTTTGCTCAACTAAAAGAAAGGACTTGCCTTTCTATCCGACAAGCCTCTGACAGAGTTTCCTATATCAGCGATTAGCAGATTTAAACGACCCCATCATTTCAATAAATTCATCAAAGAGATAGCTTGCATCGTGCGGTCCTGGAGCTGCATCTGGGTGGAATTGCACAGAGAAACCTGGTTGGTATCTGTGACGCACACCTTCAACTGACTTGTCGTTAATTTCTTCGTGGGTAATGATCAAGTGCTCTGGCAAGTCCTCACGGCTGACCGCATAACCATGGTTCTGGCTAGTAAAGTCTACTCGTCCTGTTGCAATTTCACGAACCGCGTGATTAAATCCACGGTGACCAAATTTCATCTTGTAGGTCTTGGCTCCATTTGCCATAGCAAAAAGTTGATGCCCCATACAGATACCAAAGATTGGAATTTTCCCTTGCACGCCTCGAATCATATCCAGAGCCTGAGGAACATCTTCTGGATTTCCTGGACCGTTTGACAACATGACTCCGTCAGGATTGAGGTGAAGAATTTCTTCAGCAGTTGTCGAATAAGGAACCACAGTCACGTTACAGTTACGCTTAGAAAGTTCGCGTAAGATGGAGTGTTTAAGACCAAAGTCTACCAGTACGACACTCAATCCAACTCCAGGAGCAGGATAAGCCGTCTTTGTAGAGACTTGCTTGATATTATCTGTCGGTAGAACTGTCGCTTGGAGCTGGTCTGTGATATGGTCCATGGTATCACCAACATGCGTAAGGGTTGCACGCATAGTACCATGCTTACGGATGATTTTGGTCAGGGCACGCGTATCAATCCCAGAAATGCCCGGAATTTTCTTGGCTTTCAAGAATTCGTCCAAGGTCATTTGATTGCGCCAGTTGCTGGCTCTACGCGCTTCTTCAAAAACTACTACTCCCTTACAGGTAGGACTGATGGATTCGTAGTCGTCACGATTAATTCCATAATTTCCCACCAATGGGTAGGTAAAGGTTAAGATTTGTCCATTGTAAGACTGGTCTGTAATGGATTCTTGGTAACCAGTCATCCCTGTGTTAAAGACGATTTCCCCTGTTACATCAATATCTGCTCCGAAGGCCTTGCCTTCAAATACTGTACCATCTTCTAATACTAGAAGTCGTTTTTTCATCTACTCACCTCTCATTGATGCTCTCAGACATCTTTTAACGCTTTGTGCCTTATTTTGCTTTTCTATAGGCCAGCACAGATTCTAAAATTGCCATTCTGACAAAGACACCGTTGGTCATTTGTTGGACGATACGTGATTTTGGTGCTTCAACCAGGTGGTCTGCGATTTCAACATCACGATTGACTGGAGCTGGGTGCATGAGGATTGCTTTTTCTTTCAAGCGGTCATAGCGTTCTTGTGTCAAACCATGCTGGATATGATAGTCTTCTTTTGAAAATCCTGTCACAATTTCATGACGTTCATGCTGCACACGAAGAAACATCATAACATCTACTTGATCAATCACCTCATCAATTGATACAAAGCGACCGTAATGTTCAAACTCCTCACTTCTCCATTCCTCAGGACCTGCAAAGTAAAGCTCCGCTCCCAAGCGTTTAAGGATTTGCATATTAGACTTAGCTACCCGTGAGTGGTTTAGGTCGCCAGCAATAGCCACCTTAAGACCTTCAAAATGTCCAAATTCTTCATAAATTGTCATCAAATCAAGCAAGCTCTGGCTAGGGTGTTGCCCTGAACCGTCCCCACCATTGATAATGGAGGTTGTAATAGTCGGGCTAGCAATCAATTCTCTATAGTAATCCACTTCTGGGTGACGAATGACACAGGCATCCACTCCTAGTGCAGACAAAGTTAGAATGGTGTCGTAGAGTGTTTCACCCTTGTTCACTGAGCTGGTCTTCACATCGAAATCTAGTAGATCAAGTCCAAGTTTCAGTTCTGCTACCTCAAAGGATTTGTGGGTACGAGTTGAACTTTCAAAGAAAAGGTTGGAAACGATATGCTGTTCCGCGTAGGAAGCAGTTGCTCCATTTTTAAATTCGATTCCGCGTTTGATCAATTTCATTACTTGTTCTACAGTAAGGTCTTCCATAGAAACTACGTGTTGCAAAGCTTGTTTATTTTCTGACATTTTTTTACTCCTTTTAGTGTTTTAGGCTTGTTCTGTGATTAGTACTCTGTCTTGTCCATCTAGTTCTGTCATCTCTACGATAATTTCTTCAGAACGACTGGTTGGGATGTTTTTCCCAACATAGTCTGGGCGGATTGGCAATTCTCTATGGCCACGGTCAACCAAGACTGCTAAACTCACACGAGCAGGGCGACCATGGCTGACGATGTTGTCAATAGCTGCACGAATGGTACGACCTGTATAGAGCACATCGTCCACCAAGATGACTTCCCGATCAGTCACATCAACAGAGATTAAAGAAGTATCTTCACCACTTTTTACATCGTCACGGAAAGGCTTAGTGTCTAACTCCACTACAGGAACGGAGAGAGCCTCTAACTGCTCCAAACGTTCTTGGATACGGCGAGCGATAAAGACACCTCGCGTTTTAATACCAGCCAAAACGATTTTGTTCAAATCTTTGTTTCGCTCAATAATCTCGTATGTAATCCGAGTAATCGCGCGTTTGACGGTCAATTCGTCTACAACTTCTTTTGTCTTCATGACAAACCTCCAAAAAGAAAAGTCTCCTTAACAAGGAGACTTCAGAATGTATAGCCAAGCGAGCCCTACCATAAACAGTATAGACTCCACCTATCTACTTGATCCAGCTCCTTGCCTGCCTCACGGGACAGGTTTAAAGGAATATTTTATTGTTATTACTATATCACAAAGAAAGGATCAATGCAAGAAAAAAACATAAAATTTTCATCTTATAACGAACTAAAATCATATAATTGTGGATAGTGATCGCATTCTGGATTTTTTGGATGGCAGATAGCTCGTCCAAAGTAGATCATAGCTTGATGGGCTGCCAACCATTTCTCTGGTGGCAGAATGTCCATGACACGTTTTTCTACTTCGAGGGGCGTTGCCGATTTTTTGACAATATCATGATGCTTGCAGATACGCTCAACATGAGTATCCACCGCAAAGGCTGGAATGCCAAATCCCACACTCATGACGACGTTGGCGGTCTTGCGACCAACACCAGCTAGGCTTTCCAATTCCTCCCGAGTTTGAGGTACTTGACCATCAAAATCTTCCAAGAGTTGCTGGGCACATTTTTTAAGGAATTTGGCTTTATTACGATAAAGACCTAGACGTGAAATATGTGAAGCAATTTCACTTTCAGTCGCGACAGACATGGCTTGAGGCGTTGGAAAAGCAGCAAAGAGGCCTGGTGTGGCCTTGTTGACTGCGGCATCTGTCGTCTGTGCTGACAACATCACCGCAACCAAGAGTTCAAAATGATTGGTAAAATCGAGGCTGGGTTTGGCATCTGGGAAGAGAGCTATGATTTCTTCAAGCACCTTTCGTGCTCGTTTTTTAGACAAGACCATTATTCGTCTCCGTCAAATAGTCCTTGCAAGCCAGCAAATGGACTGTTTTCTTCTTTCTTGACTGCTTGTTGAGCTTGGTATTCTTCCTCTGTCATGATTTGCCAGTCATTTCCAGACACAAAACCTTGACCAGCTTCTTCTTCAGCCGTCAAGACTTTGATTGGAATATTGAGCAAAATATTATCTGCTACGCTCTCAGCAAGGTCGATTTCCCCATTTTCGATAGGTAGGACCAAGTCATCGTCTAAAACTTCCTGATCTAGTTGGTTGGTTGCGCCTTCCATGAAAACCTCTGTCACTGGATAAGACTCTGCCAACTCAACTGGCTCCATACTGCGGCTGGAAGCAAGAACAATGGTGTAAGATAGTTGATAATCTAAGAAATACATACGGTCTTCGTACTGTACTTTCCCAACCGCAAGGATATCTTTGACATCTATAATTTCTTGATTACGGGTACGTAAGTCTGATGCCAGGTCTAAAGCTTGTTCAAAATGCAAGCCTTCAGGCTGCTTACGAATTTCTTGAATAGTTAACTTCATATTTCCTCCATAAAGATTTACTCTCTTGATTATACCATGAAAAGGCTACAAGACAGCCTTCCAAACCTTGATATTAAAATCTCATTTTTAACATACTTACTATGACATATTTTCTGTTTAGTGCTATACTATAGGCAAGAATAGATCAGAGCAAGGAGGATGCTCATATGGAAGACAAAGAACTAATCAACCAAGCTTACCAACTCCTTTCCGAGTTAAATAAAAGCTACCAAAGTTGCAAACAAGGTACAGTCGATGATTTCCGTCTACAAGAACTGCTAAACAGCACTCTCAAGGAACTTAAAAAAGCGGAAAGGCTTGACAACAGTATCTTAATTGACCTTGAGAAATTTTACCAACGTACCAGTCTTCTGATAGGCCTCGGTAGCCTAAAACTAAACGATCCAGCACGAACTTCTTGGCGAAACTATGATAAGTTCCATTATGAGCATGTCAAACACGTACTGACTCTCTATGGACCTGTTTTTGGATTTTAGAGTTTAAAATTTCAGATTTACTGTTGACAAAATTTCCATAAAGGTATAGGATAGAGGTACTAATACTCGGAGGTAAGGGAGACATGAACAACTAAGTCTATCAAATAAAGAACTTTATTTAGTAGATCTTGTTTTTGTCTCTTTTTGCATGCTCTTTTGTACTGGACTTTCTGGTACTTTATCCTCTTTGAAAACCAAAAAACCAAAAAACTAGAAAGCTAGCCATCTACTCCTCTTGGGTTGGATAGGGATAGACTGACCTAGTTTGATGGGATTTTTGACTTGGATAATGGCATTTTTAACAGTGACTTTGGGCTCTACTAGATAAAGTAGAGCTTTTTGTTATGCACTATGGACATTCTAGAAAGAGCAACAATATGATAAAAATTAATCATCTAACTATCACGCAAAACAAAGATTTACGAGACCTTGTATCTGACCTAACCATGACAATCCAAGACGGGGAAAAGGTTGCTATTATCGGAGAAGAAGGAAATGGTAAATCGACTTTACTACGAGCTTTAATGGGGGAAGCATTACCTGATTTTACTATCAAGGGCGACATCCAGTCTGACCTTCAATCACTGGCATACATTCCTCAAAAAATCCCTGAAATCCTGAAAAATAGGACTCTACATGACTACTTCTTTTTAGATTCTGCTGATTTAGACTACAGTATTCTTTATCGTTTGGCGGAGGAGTTGCACTTTGATAGCGACCGTTTTGCTAGCGACCAAGAGATTGGCAGTCTATCAGGGGGCGAAGCTTTGAAAATTCAGCTCATCCACGAGTTAGCAAAACCCTTTGAGATTCTATTTTTAGATGAACCTTCAAATGACCTAGACCTTGAAACGGTTAATTGGCTAAAAAGGCAGATTCAAAAAATTAGGCAAACTGTTATTTTCATTTCCCATGATGAAGACTTTCTTTCTCATACGGCAGATACTATTGTCCACTTGCGACTGGTCAAGCACCGGAAAGAAGCCGAAACGCTAGTCGAGCGTTTAGACTATGATCGCTATAGTGAGCAGAGAAAGGCTAATTTTGCAAGGCAAAGACAGCAAGCTGCTAACGACCAGAGAGCCTATGACAAAACCATGGAAAAACATCGCCGAGTCAAGCAAAATGTAGAAACTGCCTTACGTAACACTAAAAATGATGTTGCTGGGCGCCTACTGGCTAAGAAGATGAAAAATGTTCTCTCTCAAGAAAAGCGCTACGAAAAGGCAGCTCAGTCCATGACCCAAAAGCCGCTTGAAGAAGAACAAATCCAACTTTTCTTCTCAGATATACAACCATTACCAGCTTCTAAAGTCTTAATCCGACTGGAAAAGGAAAATTTGTCCATTGGCGACCGAGTTTTGGCTAAAAAACTACAACTAACTATCCGTGGCCAAGATAAAATCGGTATCATCGGGCCTAATGGTATTGGGAAATCGACTCTGCTAGCCAAGTTGCAACAACTGCTCAGCATCAAAAGAGAAATTTCGCTTGGTTTTATGCCACAAGATTACCATAAAAAACTGCAATTAGATCTATCTCCAGTAGCCTACCTCAGCCAAACTGGACAAAAAGAGGAACTACAGAAAATCCAATCCCACTTAGCCAGTCTCAATTTCAGTTACCCAGAGATGCAGCACCAAATCCGTTCCTTATCTGGTGGGCAACAAGGTAAACTCCTACTTTTGGATTTAGTGTTGCGCAAACCAAACTTTCTCCTTCTGGATGAGCCTACACGTAATTTTTCTCCCACTTCTCAACCCGAAATCAGAAAACTCTTTGCCTCTTATCCTGGTGGTCTGATCACTGTTTCGCATGACAGACGCTTCTTAAAAGAGGTCTGTACAAGTATCTATCGTTTGACAGATCATGGTTTGGAAGTTGTTGCTTTACAAGATTTATAAATTTTGAACATAGCAAAAATCCAGAGACGACCTCTGGATTTTTTTACATGTGTTTCAAGCGTTCGATCCGTTCTGAGATAGGTGGGTGGGTATAAAAGAGTTTTTGTAGTCCCCCACCTTTCTTAGGGTCATTGATATAAAGAGCGCTGCTGGCATCGTCAACATGGTGATGCATCGGCTCGCTATTGTCCAACTTGCGCAGCGCATTGATCATCCCTTGAGGATTGCGGGTCAGCTCCACACTAGATGCATCCGCCAAAAATTCCCTCTGACGGGAAATAGCTAGTTGCACCAAGGTTGCAGCGAGAGGTGCCAGAACAATGGCTAAGAGAGAGATAACAAGCATGATAATCTCTAAACCATTTCCATCACGATCGTCGTCACTCCGTCTGCGACCAGCGCCACCCCACCACATCATCCGTCCTGCCATACTAGATAGCAGTGTAATAGCACTAGCAAGGGCAACAGCAATGGTCGAAATGCGGATATCGTAGTTTCGGATATGACTGACCTCATGCCCCATAACAGCTTCCAGTTCCTCGCGATTCATGATAGCTAGAAGACCCGAAGTGGCTGCTACTGCTGCATTCTGCGGATTCGAACCTGTTGCAAAGGCATTTAAAGATGAATCCTCAATGATGAAAACTCGTGGCATGGGAATCTGAGCGACCATGGCCATATCTTCCACTACATGGTAGAGGTCTGGTGCTGTTTGCTCATCAACCTCACGCGCCCCATTCATAGACATGACAATCTCTGTCGATTGAAAGATCATGGTTAATGCATAGACAAAACCGATGATTAGGGCTATGATGATGCCACCAAGACCTGAACGCATAAAGAGATAGCCAACCGCATAACCAATCAAGGCCAAGAGTAGGAAGAAAATCAGCAACAAAATCCAGGTTCTTCGCTTATTACTTGCAATTTGATCAAACAACATCTTAGTCACCTAAACCGCTAAAATCGACTTTCGGAACTGCCTTTTCCTCTTCAGGTGTTTGAAGGAAGTCTGCAGCTTTAAAGCCAAAGAGTCCTGCGATGACATTGCTTGGGAAGCTCTCTAGTTTTACATTGTAGTTGCTGACAACACTGTTGTAGAGTTGGCGTGAGTAGGAAATTTTATTTTCTGTATTGGTCAACTCTTCTTGTAATTTGATAAAGTTAGCGCTAGCTTTCAAGTCTGGGTAATTCTCTGCTACTGCAAAGATACCAGAAATCTGGCGGGTAAGGGCATCACTGGCCTTCATCGCCTCAGCTGGTGAGGTTGCTGCGGCTACTTGTCTACGAAGTTCTGTCACTTTTTCCAAGGTAGAACCTTCATATTTGGCATAGCCTTTGACTGTTTCAATCAAGTTTGGGAGGAGATCATTACGACGCTTCAACTGAACATCTATCTGGCTCCAAGCCTCCTTGGTCTGCATACGATTTTTAACCAAACCGTTATAGCTAACAATCACAAAAATAACAATCAGAGCCAAAACTCCAAGAATAATCCAAGTCATAATCTTATTCCTTTCTGCTTTTAGATTAATACCAGTATATCAAATTTTTAATGAATATGGTAAAATAAGATGATACTAGAGAAGGAAATAACTATGAAACCAGAAACATTTTACGACTTGCTAGCGGAGCAAAACCTTCCACTTTCAGACCAGCAAAAGAACCAATTTGAACGGTATTTTGAACTCTTGGTGGAATGGAATGAAAAGATTAACCTGACCGCTATTACAGACAAAGAAGAAGTCTACCTTAAGCACTTTTATGATTCGATTGCACCCATCCTACAAGGTTTGATTTCAAGTGAAACTATCAAACTTCTTGATATCGGGGCTGGGGCAGGATTTCCTAGTCTTCCTATGAAAATCCTCTATCCTCAGTTAGATGTGACCATCATTGATTCGCTCAACAAACGCATCAACTTCCTCCAGCTTTTGGTTCAAGAACTCGATTTGGACGGAGTTCACTTCTACCATGGACGCGCTGAAGACTTTGCCCAAGATAAGAACTTCCGTGCTCAGTTTGATATAGTGACGGCCCGTGCTGTTGCCCGTATGCAGGTCTTGTCTGAACTGACCATTCCCTACCTTAAAGTTGGTGGAAAACTACTGGCTCTCAAGGCCAGCAACGCCCCTGAGGAATTATCTGAAGCCAAGAATGCCCTCAATCTGCTCTTTAGCAAGGTTGAGGATAATATCAGTTACGCCCTACCAAATGGAGATCCACGTTACATCACTGTGGTAGAAAAGAAAAAAGAAACCCCAAACAAATATCCACGTAAGGCTGGCATGCCCAATAAACGCCCACTTTAAATTTTTTAGTAAAAAAATGATTTACAAAGTTCGCCTCGCTCTTACATTTCTGGGCTCGGGAAAAAATGATTTACAAAATCAACCTCCCTCTCACATTTCTGGGCTCGGGAAAAAATGATTTACAAAATCATTTTTTTCTGCTATACTATCCTAAGCAAAGGTTTTTAATGTCATCCCGTGAGGTGACGAAGACACAGAAATATATGAAATTCTTTGAGAATGAGATTATCCTCTTTTTAAAGAAGTCTTACTCTGATAGCCTGTTGCTGTAAAATAATGGGCTCTTTTTTGATGCCCAAAAGTGAGGTTTATATGAAACAAGAATCAACTGTTGATTTGTTACTAGACGTTGACCAACGTCCTTCAGCTGGAAAAGGAATTCTCCTTAGTTTCCAACACGTTTTCGCCATGTTTGGTGCGACCATCTTGGTACCCTTGATTTTGGGAATGCCTGTATCTGTTGCACTTTTTGCTTCAGGTGTTGGAACACTCATCTACATGATCGCAACTGGTTTTAGAGTTCCAGTTTATCTAGGATCATCATTCGCCTTTATCACAGCTATGTCCCTAGCTATGAAGGAACTAGGAGGGGATGTATCAGCTGCACAAACAGGGGTTATCCTTACAGGTTTTATATATGTCCTTGTGGCTGCAAGTGTTCGTTTTGCGGGTACAAAATGGATTGATAAACTCTTGCCACCAATCATCATCGGACCTATGATTATCGTTATCGGTCTTGGTCTGGCAAATTCAGCTGTAACGAATGCTGGACTTGTAGCAGATGGAAATTGGAAAAATGCTCTTGTAGCTGTTGTAACTTTCTTGATCGCTGCCTTTATCAATACAAAAGGAAAAGGTTTCCTTCGTATTATTCCTTTCCTCTTTGCCATCATCGGTGGTTACATCTTCGCACTAACTCTTGGTTTGGTTGACTTTACACCAGTTCTAAAAGCTAACTGGTTTGAAATTCCTGGTTTCTACTTGCCATTTAGCACAGGTGGAGCCTTCAAGCAATATGACCTATACTTTGGACCTGAAACAATCGCTATCTTGCCAATCGCTATCGTAACAATTTCTGAACATATCGGAGACCATACTGTTTTGGGTCAAATCTGTGGCCGTCAATTCTTGAAAGAACCAGGTCTTCACCGTACTCTTCTTGGTGATGGTATCGCAACTTCTGTTTCTGCCTTCCTTGGTGGACCAGCCAATACAACTTACGGAGAAAATACAGGGGTTATCGGTATGACTCGTATCGCTTCTGTCTCAGTTATCCGTAACGCTGCCTTTATCGCGATTGCCCTTAGCTTCCTTGGTAAATTCACAGCCTTGATTTCTACAATCCCAAACGCTGTACTTGGTGGGATGTCTATCCTTCTCTACGGAGTTATCGCCAGCAATGGTTTGAAAGTCTTAATCAAAGAACGTGTAGACTTCGGTCAAATGCGTAACCTAATCATTGCAAGTGCAATGCTGGTACTTGGACTTGGTGGAGCAATCCTTAAACTCGGTCCAGTAACCCTTTCAGGTACTGCCTTATCAGCTATGACAGGTATCATCTTAAACCTGATCTTACCATACGAAAATAAAGACTAGTCATCTATATACACAAAATCCACTCAATTGAGTGGATTTTTCTGATTCTTATGCTCCCCACGCAATCAAGAGATACATGAGGCTAGAACCAAACATATCTGCCAGAGCATGCATGAGGAAAAATGGCAAGAGATTTTTGAGCTTATACTTGTATAAGAAATAATAGAATAGGCCATAAACGACACCAATAACCAGTGCCCACACCACTCCTTGATAAGTATGAAAAGAAATCCGAATGATGGTAGAATAAAGCAAAAACCGCCACTTATGCTTTTCTCTCACTGATGTCAACAATCCTAGAAAGAAAAACTCTTCATAGAAGCCATTCAGCAAGGCATAGGCAATTGTCATCGGACTAAGCGCTAGGAATTTCCGTATAATTTCCATGAGATCTATGTGGGCAAAAAGAGCTGGATTTAAGTAATTGTATTCACCAGTTAGTGTCGTCACCAAGTCTCCAAACAATCCCACAATGGCAAATATAAAAGGAACCCAAAAGAGAAGGGACCAGGTCCAACGAATGGGAAGTTGTTTGAAATCATAATTCCGAATCAAAAGGTAAAGAAAGGTCAAGATCAGAAGTATCACTTGCAGGGTGAAGTTGCTCAAATAGCCTACTCCCTCGCTGACAGTATTACTTGCTGTATCCATTGTAGTTGACAGACCTGTCGGAAACATACTTGCTAAAAAGAGCTTCGTTGAGCGAATGATAAACTGACCAAACATTAGAACTGTAATAATCAGAATATCAAACCATCTCAAGTAGCGCAGAGGCTGAGATGGATGAATGATTTGTAAAATTTTCATATTTTCTCCTTCTAGCAGTTAAAGATTGGTTTATTGTAAGAAAAGAAACTTAAAATTTTATAATATCCCCTTCGTATTCCTTATCCGTAATCAATATTTCGATAGGATATTCAAACCAACCACTTTTTACGAGTAGCTAGTTTCTCATTCAACCTTCCGTTTGTTTTCTATCAACAAATCTTTCAAAGAAATAATGCTTACCGCTAGTAAAATCATGGCCATACCGATAAAATCAATCGCATAGAATTGCTCCTTCATAATCAGAAAGGCAAAGAAAACGGCTGATATGGGTTCTATGGAAGCCAATAAACTGGACTTAACAGGTCCTATCAAACTAGCTCCTTTTAGGAAAGCTATATAGGCAAAGACCGTTCCGATGATGATAATCCCAGCAAGTGCAAAGAGAAAATCCAAGCTAGTCGGTATACTGGCCTGCAAAACTCCTGTGAAGGGAATAGCCCCGACACCAGAAATAACCATGCCCACACCAATCACCAACATACTTCCCCACTTCTTAATCAAAGCGATCGGGAGGATAATATAGAGGGCATAGGTCAAGGCAGAAAAGAGACCCCAAAAGAGACCAGCAGGTGTGACCGACAACTGGTCAAGTTCCCCATGCGTAGCAATAAGAAAAGTTCCTCCAATTGCTAAACCAATTGAAATAATCTCAGCCAGAGTCGGCGCTACCTTGTCCTTGATACAAGTATAAATCAAGATGCCAACAGGACATACATACTGGAGAACCGTCGCCGTTCCAGCATTGGTTTCCTGAATGGCAGAAAGATAGGCAAACTGGTTTAAGAAAAGTCCAAACAAGGCAAATAACAAGAGAGAAAAAAGGCTTTTCCTGTCTTTTAAAAAAGCAAGGAATTTATCCTTTGCGGTCGCATAAGTTAAAAATATTAGGGCAAATCCAGCAATAATGAGCCGCAGATTGGTCAAGACTAGAGCGGAAATCCCGTGTGCCATCAGGTATTGGCCACTGGTTCCAGACAAGCCCCAAGCAATGCCTGCAACTACTGTAAAGAGAGTTCCTTTTACGGTTTTTGACATTCTTCCCCCTACCTTTCCCTACGAATCATTTCCATGACTTGGTTTCGATCGACTATCCACTGAGCACGTTCATCCTTCTCATACGTTCGATTGGATAAAAAGATGGCGGCTTCCTGTTTCTTACGATTCCACATGATGAAGGTACCTGTATAGCCTGTATGATCTAGCCAGTCTCCCTCCAGATTCCAAGCTAGCGAACGCTCTTTATCCTCTAAGGGAGAGTAATTTCGACTTAAGTTTTCAGCAAAATCATCTTTCAAGTAATGTTCCAGAAAGATTTGCAAATCCTTAACAGTTGAAAATAAACCCGCACTTCCAGCATGTTTGCTCAAAAGACGAGCTTTGGGATCGTGAATACTGCCTGCCTCTACTCCCCTCACTGTTGGTACAGCAAACTCAACGGGACCAAACATGGTTTCCTTCATCCCCCATGGGTTCAAAACTTGTTCTTCTATAATCTGATCCAAGTCTTGTTCAAAGATTTTTTCCAAAAGGAAACCCAAGAGTAAAAAATGAACATCCGAGTATAGAAAAGCAGGCTGACTACGTCTATTCAGATGAAACATGGCCTCTCTTAATTCCTCAGAGCCTAACTGGTCCCTATTGAGAATAAAGGGGTCCAGGTCTGTCGCGTGGGTCAAGAGTTGACGAATAGTGATATCTGGGTAATCACATGCAGCTAAAAAGTCCGTCACCGGTCGGTCAATATCTAATTTGCCTTGCTGCCACAAGAAGGTGTAGACCGTCCCCACTCCCACAACCTTACTCACACTAGCCAGATCATAAACCAAATCGGCCTCTGTCTTCATGCCCCGTTCTGGATCACTCAATCCCAGATAAGACTCTTTCCATTCACCATCCTTATAATACGCAAAAGAGGCCCCGGGATAGACCCCTGCCTCGATTTGATCTTCTATTTTTCTTAGAATTTTTGTCCACTTCATGCTTCTTCAAACCACAATTCGATGTTATTGGTATCTTTACCAAGAAAGAATTTTCCGGACTTAGGAACAAAGTAGCCTGTCTTTTCAAATTTCCGACGAAGACTAGTCAACTCAAGATCCTTTACCAAAAATTTCAGCATAGACAAGTCCCAGGTAACATTGTTTTCAACAGCCAAATCTGGACCTTGCCCTTGAGTAAATGTGATGGCATCAGTTGCCAATTCTGAATCAAGTAAACTCTCTGTTCCTTCAGGCAAACGTAACTCCATAGAAATCTCAAATTGACTCAAATACTTTATGCTTTTATTTGAATAAAATTCAGGAACAGTTTCCAGCGGAACCAAATCTTTAATATGATTTTCCGCATGAACAAGGATCACATCCTGTTCAGGAGAAACAATCTCAAAGGCATAACCACGGCTTCCTTTAAATAGATGAGGAAGAGACTTCATCTGTGAAAGAAGACCCTCAATTTCAGAAGGGTTCTCAACTTTTACTATGAGTCTAGCTAGTTTCTTAAGCCCTTCAACTCTCCGAGTTCGCATGCTCGGAGATTCTTCTAAAATCAATCTTTCCGTACCTGTTTGGTCACCAAGTGAAAGGAAAGCAGATTCTTCTAATAAGGGCTTCATCCCAAGAGTTTCAATGTAAAATTTTTCATTTAATTTTCGGTTATTGACCTTCAAAGTCGGAATAATTTGTATCATTTGATTTGCATTCATGGTTTCCTCCAACTCTTTTATTTTAAAGGATTTTAAGATTTTTTACAAGCTATTCTACTTAAATTCTAGAATTTTTTGAAAAAATTTCCAGTAAAAAAACTGGGGAAACCCAGTTTCGTTTCTTATAGGTAAAGTAGTTTGAATAGTGCTACTGCTGCAATACCCGCTGCGATTGGAGCTACAACTGGTACCCATGCATACCACCATTTTGAATCACCCTTGTGTTGACCAAGAACTGATTTTGGAAGAACAGCGTGAAGGAGACGTGGTCCAAAGTCACGAGCAGGGTTCAAACCAGGTCCTGTAGGACCACCAAGAGATGTTACCAAGGCCATCACTAGGAAACCAAGGGCCAAGTGAGCGACTGAAAGTCCAGCAGCTGTGTGAGGTGCTACTTGAGCTTTCACTGCCATTTCAGTTAAATCAACTGTTTGACCAGCCTGAGTAGCCATTTGTTTCATGTATTGAAGAACCTCAGCACCAAAGTAGTTCTTTGTCATACCTAGTGCTGCAAAGAAGAGAACGAATGAACCAACAAACTCGTTGATAAAACCGTTAACAGATGCTGCAAAGTGTGATTCTTTTGTTCCTTGGTCAACATTTGAAATAGTTGAGAAAGTTCCCAAGATATTATTTGGATTTTCTGTTTTCAAGTAGTAAGGACGATGAGTTGCAACAACCAAAGCTTGTCCAAAGATTGCTCCCAAAACTTGTGCGATAATGTATGGCACTACTTGAGCCCAAGGGAAAAGTCCACTAACTGCAAGACCAAGAGTGAATGCTGGGTTGATGTGGTTACCAGATACATTACCAAACATCAAGGCCGGAATCATAACCCCCATACCATAACCAACAGCGATAACGAGCCAGCCACTTTGGTGACCTTTCGTACCTTTAAGTTCAACGTTAGCAACTGCACCATTACCAAGAATGATCAAAATAGCAGTTCCCAAGAATTCAGTGGCATATTTAATAGCCCATGTAAAATCCATTTGATAGATTCTCCTTAAAATTTTTTAGACAATCCTTATTCTATCAATTTTTAGGTCTTTTAGCAACCGATTTTCTAAAAGAATATCTGGAAAACGCTTTATTTAATCTATTTTTAAATCTCTACTGTCAAAACTTGTCCTTGCTTGACAACCTGTTCTCCAGCAATATAGACATCATCAACATCACTGGATTTGACTGCATAAACGAGGTGAGATAGCATATTTTCCTGAGGTTGGAGATGGATTTTCCCTTGTGGTTGGATGACCAGAAAATCTGCTTGCTTGCCAACTTCCAGACTTCCTATCTGTTCTTGCACACCGAGGACCTTAGCTCCTTCTATCGTCAATGCCTTGAGGGCCGTTTCGATTGAAAACTGGCTGGCATCTCCACTCTTCATTTTCTGTAAGAGAGCTGCTGTTCGTCCTTCCTCAAACATATCAAGGTTGTTGTTGGAAGCAACTGAATCAGTAGCAATACCAACTGCCACTCCTGCTTTTTGGAGTTGGATGATTGGAGCAATTCCCGAAGCTAGTTTGAGATTGCTGATAGGATTGTGAGCGATAGCCACTTGAGAAGTCGCCAAGAGTTCAATTTCTCGCTCGTTTAATTCTACCCCGTGAGCAAAGACAGAGGGATGGTCTAAGTAACCCAGTTCTTCAAGAAAGGCAAGGGGGCGTTTGCCGTATCGTTTCAGGATAATTCCTGACTCCTCCTTGGTCTCCGCAACATGGATATGGAGAGGAATGTTTAGCTCTTTTGCCAAATCCAAACTCGCTTGCAGCAAATCTTTACTACAGCTGTAGGGAGAATGTGGTGCTACCATAACCTTGAAATTTGGATTTTTATATTCTAAGATTTCCTCGATGATGGCACGTGTTCTACTTATGGTCTCATCAGTAGTCTCCGCCTCGGAAGAAAAGAGGGTCGGTGAGAAATAACAACGCATCTTGGAAGCTTTCACTGCCTGATAAATTTGCTTGATATCCACACCATTGGGATTATACATATCGTTGAAGGTTGTTGTTCCTGACTGAAGCATCTCTGTCAGAGCCTGCTTGACCGCCTTGGTAGTTATGTCGGGCGTAAATCCTGCTTCTGCAGGCCAGATATAGTCATTGAGCCATTCATGGAGATTGCTATCATCTCGGATTCCGCGTAAGCCTGTCATAGCTGAATGGGTATGGCAATTGACCAAACCAGGCATAATCCAGGCCCCCTGATAGTCTATAATCTGCTCAGCTTGCTCTAAAATCTCTTGCTTCTCTTGACCGACAGAGACGATTTTAGAATCCTTAACAGCCAAGATACCATCCAGATGGACATGGAAATCTTGGTCACAAGTCACGATATTTACATGCTGAAAGACTTTCATTCTAGGCTCCTTTTCTATAAGACAATTTACAGTGAATAATTTTTCTAGCTATTGTAACAAAAAAGTCACCCGAAGGCAACTTTTAGTGTCATTAAGACTTTAAAATGGATAGGAATAGCTTATTCAGAGCTAAAAACCGCAGCCTTTTGCATTTGGTAATACTTGCCTTTTCTAGCCATGAGATCCTGATGATTGCCATGCTCCACGATGTCACCATCCACCAAGACTAGAATCAGATCCGCATCCTGAATGGTAGACAAGCGGTGGGCAATGATAAAGCTTGTTCGCCCCTTCATGAGTTTAGCAAAGGCATCCTGGACCAGCACTTCTGTCCGCGTATCGATAGAGGAAGTCGCCTCATCTAGGATGAGAATCTTGGGAATAGCCAGAAAGACTCGGGCAATGGTCAAGAGCTGGGATTGACCGACAGAGAGGGATTCACCCGCATTTTCAAGCTTGGTATCATAGCCTTGTGGCAACTGTTGGATGAAAAAGTCTGCATTGGCTGCTTTTGCAGCAGCAATGACTTGCTCTCGACTGGCTTTAGGATTGCCAAAGGCAATATTGTCATGAATGGTCCCTTGCTTGAGCCAAGTTTCTTGAAGCACCATGCCAAACTGCTGTCTCAATGACGCTCGGGTATAGTCATAAATGGATCTTCCGTCTAGCAAGATATCTCCCGAGTTAATGGGATAAAAACGCATGAGGAGATTGATGAGGGTTGATTTGCCAGCACCTGTCGGACCAACGATGGCCACCTTGCTACCAGCTGGAATATCAATCGATAAATCCTTAATCAAAATCTTTTCAGGATGGTAGCCAAAAGAGACCTGTTTAAAGGAAATAGCTCCCTTGACTTGGTCACTAGTCAAGACTTCCTTGCCTGTTTCAGCCACCTCAGGACTTTCTAAGACAGCATAGACACGTTCTGCACAAGCCAAGGCGCTTTGCAATTCGGCTAGAACTGAGGAAATATCGTTAAAGGGTTTGGTATACTGCTGAACATAGTTCAAAAAAGTCACCAAACGGCCAATGGTCAAGGTGGATCCCATCATAATGCGATAAGCTCCTACCCCAGCTAGAAGGGCATAAATGAGCGCATTGACAAAGCGAGTCGAAGGATTAACCGTTGAAGAATAAAAGATGGCTGACTGAGAATAGCTTGAGTAGTTATCATTAGCCTCATGCAATCTTTGGATAAACTCTTCTTGAGCATTAAAGGACTGGATAATAGTCTGCTGGCTAAGCGATTCTTCTATCAACTGGGTCTGAATTCCTCTAGTCTCTGTTTGTTTCTGGAAGAGATGATAGGAGCGTTTGGCAATAAAGCGTGAAATCACCATGGATAGGGGCGTCAACAGCAAGACCAAGAGGGTCATGAGGAGATGAATTTGGAGCATGGCTAAAATACTAACCAAAATCATCAAGACACCAATGAAAAATTGGTTAAAAATCATGGTCAAGCCAGCTGCCAACTGTTCGATGTCCGTGGTTACACGACTAACCATCTCCCCACTACCCTGCCTATCCACAAAGGCAATCGGTAGACGATGGAGCTTATGGATAATTCGCTCTCGCAAGTCTCTGGTATAAGAGAAAATTAGGCGATTATAAAGAAGAGGATTTACCCATTGTACTAGGGTATTTCCTATGACCACCAATACCATCTGAATGAAAATCTGCCAAAAAACTGGTGAAGAGCCCGTCACTAGGACCTGGTCAATGACCTGCCCAATTAGAATAGGTAGGTAGATTGATAAGCCAACCTGGGCAATCGTTCCTAGAAAGGCTAGGAAAAGGAGGAAAGGATGTCTTGCAAGGTCTTTAGCCAAACGTGTGAGCGTCTGGTTTGCAGTTTGTCGTCTCATGCTAGTCCTCCTTTCCATGTTGGGATGCATTGATTTCACGATAGACTTGACTGGACTTCATCAAGTCCTCGTGCTTGCCGATAGCTAGGAGCTCACCTTTTTCCAAGAGGAGAATCTGGTCAGCCATCTGTAAAGTCGAGGTTCGTTGAGAGATCAAGATTAAACTCGTATGCGGTAAGTTTTCGCGGATAGCTTTCAAGAGCTTGGACTCGGTAATGGTGTCAAGGGCCGAGGTTGCATCATCTAGGATGAGAAACGGAGTTCGACGCAAGACTGCTCGAGCGATAGACAGTCTTTGTTTTTGTCCACCTGAGAAATTCCGCCCTCCTGTCTCAACTAGGGCATCTAAGAGTCCTTCCTTGTCACTGACAAAATCCTTAGCTTGCGCAATTTCCAAGGCCTGCCAGAGTTCTTGGTCAGTTACTTCTTGATCCAAACCTAAAGTCAAGTTGGAACGAATAGTTCCCTTAAAGAGTTCTACTTTTTGGGGCACATAGGCAATCCAAGACCGCCACTGCTCCAAATTAAGAGGACTACATCCATCTCGATAAAGGTCAATACTTCCCTTATCTACTGGATAAAGTCCAAGTAAGACTTGCACTAAGCTTGATTTACCAGAACCCGTTCCCCCGATGATACCAAGAATTTGCTCCTGCTTCATATTAAAGGAAATATCTCTCAGAGAGGGTTGGCCCGCATCAGGATAGGTAAAAGTCAATTCTTGGACTTGTAAAACCTGATTACTGGTAGCTTGCTTTTGTTCTAACTCTGAATAGATGTCTTCGGGAGATTCTGCAAAGACTTCCTCGATTCGCTTAGCTGAGATATAGGACTGATTGAGGGAATTTATCAGCATAGCTAGTTTGACCAATTCCACCAAGATCTGCAAGAGGTAGTTGATAAGGGCAATGAGAGCACCTTGACTGAGTAAACCTCCTTGAATTGAAATATAACCCTGCCAGATGATAACAAGGAGAGTCCCATTCACAATCAGATAGGTTAGAGGTGTTAATAAACTAGACCAGAAACCCGTCTTTTCTTGCAAACTGGAATAGACTTGGTTAAGGGTTTGAAAAATCTGTAACTCTCGTTTTTCTTGCCCAAAGGCACGAATAACCCGCATCCCTTGCAATTGCTGGCGAGTTTCCTGAACCAGTTGATCCGTTTTCGTTCTAAGATTACCGTAGAGAGGATTGACCAGACGAGAGAGACCGACAATGACAATCGTCAAAATGACAACCATAACTAAAAACCAGAAAGTCAGATCAGCCGAGATGCGATAAGCCATAAAGATAGCCCCAAAAACGATAATAGGCGCTCGCAAAAAGAGGCGCAGGAATTGATTGATACCAGTCTGTATCTGGTAAGTGTCTGAAGTCAAGCGAGTGACCAAGCTCGAAGTTGTCAAACGATCTCTGCTGTCCTTGGGCAAGGAAAGAATATGACGATAGAGGTCGTCTGTTAGTTCTTTGGCAAACCCAACCGCTGCCTTAGCTGAGTAAAACTGGGCTATCAAGGCTACGAAAACGCCAATCACTGCAAAGATAAGGAGCAGGCCAATCTGCATCCAGAGATGTCCTTGATCTCCCTGAGGCAAAGATTGGTCAACAATCCCAGCTATCACCATGGGAACTAAGAGCTCAAAAACAGCTTCTAGTAACTTGAACAAAGGGGCTAAAATGGATTCTTTGATGTAGGGTTTGAAGTAAGATAGTAAGTGTTTCATAAATCCCTTCTATTCTTATTCTGGAAATGAAGAAAGTGGGAAGCGCCCACCCTCTCTGTTTTATTTATTTAAGTAAGGCAATAGATAGCCGTATCCTGCCTCTTCCATCTCATCCTTGGCCACAAAACGCAAGGAGGCAGAATTGATACAGTAACGGAGACCACCTAACTCCTGCGGTCCATCTGTGAAAACATGGCCCAAGTGGGCATTACCTGACCGAGAACGAACTTCGATTCGATCCATTCCATGGCTCATGTCCTTGTAATAATGAATCAATTCCTTAGAAATCGGACGGCTAAAGCTCGGCCAACCACATCCTGAGGCAAACTTATCCTTGGCGAAAAAGAGAGGCTCACCCGTTGTAATGTCTACATAAATCCCTTCTTCAAAGGTTTGGTCATAGGCATTGGTAAATGGAGCCTCTGTAGCAGCTTCTTGGGTGACATGGTAAGACTCTTCAGACAAACTTTTCCTTAACACTTCTTGACTAGGTTTTTCATAGTGAGAGGCATCAATCAATGGCTTCTCAGCATCGGTCACATCGATATGACAATACCCCGAAGGATTCTTCTTGAGATAGTCTTGGTGATAGTCTTCAGCCAGAATGTAGTGGCGAAGTTTCTCCACTTCTACTGCAATCTTTCGACCCAGCATGCGCTCCTGCTCCTGCACCACTGTATAGATAGCTGGCAGATCTGCTTCATCTTGGTAATAAATCCCAGTACGATATTGGCGACCACGGTCATTCCCTTGCTGGTTGATAGATAAAGGGTCAATGACTCGGAAATAATAGAGTAAAATCTCTCTGAGTGACACTGCCTTCTCATCGTAAATCACTTGAACCGTTTCTGCATGATCTGTTTCCTTGAGCAGCTGATAATTGGTCGTTTCGACTTGCCCATTAGCGTAGCCAACACTGGTTGCTAGCACTCCAGAAATGCGTGAAAAATATTCCTCTAGGCCCCAAAAACAACCACCTGCTAGATAAATTTCTGCCATCTTTATTTCTCCTTTATCAAGTTCTTTAACTAGACTACTTTTCAAAAAAAGGATAGGAAGTCCTCTAATCAAGAGTTTCCCCATCCTATCTGCTATTCTTTACTTTGTTTCGACACGGACACCTTGGGTATCAACCTTCAAATCATGAAGTTTGCCTTTGAAAGACTGCTTTTGCAATTCAGCTTTAATCGTGGGCATCTTGTCATGAGAAGCCAGAACCATAACTGTCGGACCAGCTCCAGAGAGATAGGTTGCATAGGCATCATTTTCTTTAGCCACTTGCTTAATCGTCGCAAATTCCCTCACCAGATCCTGACGGTAGCGCTCGTGGAAGAGGTCTCCCTCGATTGCTTGTCCAGCTGTCACCATGTCTCCTGCCAACAAGGCTGCAACAGCAACATTTGCGATAGAACTAGCTGCAACTGCTTCCTTGTAGGACAATTTCTTAGGAAGGACACCACGGCTATCGCGAGTGCGTAATTCATAGTTGGGAATATAAGCTAGAAAATCACACTCTGGGAAGTCTGCCACAATTGCTGAAACGTGTCCTTCAACAGAGCTCGCAACAACGAGATTTCCATAGATAGCCGGAGCCACATTGTCAGGATGCCCTTCAATCTTGGTCGCCAGCTGCAATTTGTCGTGGTCAGATAAGTTGAGCTTGCCCAGTTGGTTAGCAAGTTCTATCCCAGCAACAATAACCGAGCTAGAAGAACCCAAACCACGCGCTAGGGGAACATCACTGGTCATTTTCAAGCGTCTCGGTTGTAAGTCTGGCGCAATTTGCAAGGCAATTTTAAGCAAAAGATTACGCTCGTCATGTGGAATCCATTTGCCAATCTGGTGTTCAATCAACCACTCATCTCGTTCTTCACAGACCTCAATTTGAAGATACTTGGTTACAGCTACACCGACCGAGTCAAATCCTGGCCCGATATTGGCACTTGTTGCAGGTACAATAATCTTCATCCTAGTCTCCTAGCACCTTGAAGGTATTCAAGAGGTCAAAATCTGATACCTTGGTCAACTCAGCTGAAACCTTCTCAAGCTGCGCTTTATTGATCTTATGTGTAATGATGACGACACGCGCCTTGTCCCCATCTTTTCCATCTTGGAGAATTTGCTTGAAGGAAATATCTTGAGCATTAAAGATTTCAGCTAATTTCAAGACCTGACCTTTTGAGTCTGGTGTCAAGATTGAGAAGTAGTAGTTTGCTTTGACATCTTCTGGATTTGCCAAGACCAAATCACGGCTATATTCGTTGAAGTCTTTGCCGATGGTACCATCATTCAAGCGACGAACGATACGAACAATATCCGCTACAACACTTGTTGCAGTTGGTTTTTGACCCGCACCTGGTCCATAATACATAGACTCACCGATACCAATAGACTCTACAAAAACAGCATTCATTACACCATTCACACTGGCAAGTGGGTGTGCTTTAGGTAGGAAGGTTGGTGTCACTTCTGCAGCAATCCCTGAAGGAGTTTCCTCGATAGAACCAACCAATTTCACTACATAGCCGAGGTCTTGGGCTACAGCTACGTCTTCTGGTGTGATGTTGCGGATTCCCTTGTGGGCAACATCGTCAAAGGCAACCTTCATACCAAAAGCAAACTGGCTCAAAATCACCATCTTGTAGGCTGCATCAATCCCATCTACGTCATTTGTAGGGTCGCTTTCTGCGAACCCAAGGCGTTGTGCTTCAGCCAGAGCATCTTCATAAGACCAGCTTTCTTCGACCATTTTAGTCATCATAAAGTTAGAGGTTCCGTTAACGACACCAAGAACGCGTGTGATTTTATCAGAAGCCAATGAATTTGCCAAGGTACGAAGAATTGGAATCCCACCAGCAACTGCCGCTTCGTAGTAGAGTGCCACATTGTGCTCTTTAGCGATTTCTAACAATTCTGCACCATGGACAGCCAAAAGGTCCTTGTTTGCAGTAACAACGTGCTTCCCAGCTTCCAAGGCACGAGTGATAAAGGTCTTAGCAGGTTCGATACGTCCCATCAATTCCACTATGATAGTAATGTCTTGATCTGACAAAATATCATCTACATTGGTTACAAAGGTAAAGTCATTCCCTGCTGCAAGCAAGCGGTTCTTCTCATCTTCATCCTTAACCAATACCTTGGCTACTTCAATCTCAGAATGAGCTGACTGGATGATTTTTTCTCCATTTTCCTTTAGGAGGAAAGGTACGCCACTTGCAACGGTACCAAATCCAAGTAAAGCAATTTTAACTGTCATGTTTGTCTCCTAGAAATTTTCTGATATAGCCATTATAACAGAATTTTGAAAAAATTCCTATCCAAGAAAACCACTATTTATAGATAGAAAAGAAAAAACGAATCATGGGATTCGTCTTTCTTGATAAATGAAAATTGATTTCTAAAAACTATGAATTAATTTTTTGAAGCCCAAACACAGCGTCGTGATTAATCAAGATGTGACCATACTCTTGTAAAACCGAACGACTGATATCACTGTCGTCAGCAAATTCACGCATACGAGCCAAGAGCCAGGCTGGATATGGACTAGGATGGTTTTCCACATCGACTAAGATTGTCAAATAATAGTGGTCATTCATCTTATAGAGTTCAGATGTTTCCATCTGGTAGTTAACCGTCTTTGCAAAAGCAACTAGGTCTGCAAGATTTGCGAAACGCAGAATATAGTAGATATAAGGTTCTTTCTTGTTCTCAGTCTCCTTGTCAGCCTGTTCTTGCTCCTCTTCCTTAGCCTCGACTTGTTCTAGTGATTGAATAGCCTCTATATCATCCTTGGTTTTCTCTGCGATACTCTTTTCAAGCGTCTTGAGAAATTCATCTGGCGACATTTGGGCCAATTCTTCCATGTCAGGTAGGTCCGCCAAATCATCAAAATCTAGGTTCTGGTCAATCTTGGACTTGGTCACAAAGACATCGACCTTATCTGGTTTTGGCGTCACACGGAAACTCAGCATGCCACTATCCAAGAAATTGTCTGGCATCTCCAATTCATCTAAAATAGCATAGAAAAACTCTTCTGTTTTTTCCTGAGGAACGAGAAAGTCTGCGATTTCCATTCCCCGATCCATCAAATCATCTAAAGTCATCGTGATTTTCAGTGTTGTATCACTAATTTGTTTCATCTTCATATCTAACAACCTCATACTTTCAGTCTATCTATTATACTAGATTTTTACGATTTTATCAAAAGAATGAAGCGAGAATGTGATATAATACTAGATATGATTTTAGATTTAAGAAAGAAAGTTCAATGAAAAATATAAAAGTAAATGCCTTGGCTAGCTTGCTGGTCAATATTCTCAATATTGTTTTTCCACTGATAACCAACCCTTATCTGACGCGGATTCTCAGCAAATCTAACTACGGTTACTTCAATACTGCCAACACCTGGGCTAGCTTTGTCATTCCACTAGCTGCCTTTGGTATTTACAACTACGGGATTCGTGCTATCAGTAAGGTTAAGGACAACAAGAATAAAATCAACTATGTCTTTTCTAAGTTGTTTTATATCTCAGTTTTTACCTCTCTCCTGACGACTGGTATCTACTTCCTCTTTATCTTCTTTGACACCAGCATTGAGAACCTGAAAGTCCTCTACTACATCCTAGGAGCCCAGGCTCTCTTCCAATTCCTCAATATCGAATGGATGAACGAAGCCTATGAAAATTATGCCTTTATCCTTTACAAGACATTGATTATTCGGATTACCATGCTGGTCGCCATCTTTGCCTTTGTCAAAACTGCTGATGATATTGTTCCCTACGCTATCGTAATGACAGCGACCACTATCCTCAACTACCTCCTTAGTTTTCTTTGGATCAAGAGAGAAGTTTCCTTTGTCAAAATTGGTTTCATCGAGTTAGCTAAGGCTTCTAAACCACTCTTTACTATGCTTCTCTTGGCAAATGCCAATATGCTCTATACCTTGCTTGATAGAATGTTTATCACCAAGGGACCTGATGAAAACTACATTTCTTATTATACAATTGCCTATAGCATCGTTATGCTGATTGCAGGTGTCTTAAGTGGAGCTATCAGTGTCAGCATTCCACGTCTCGGCTACTACCTCGGGAAAAAGGATTACAATTCTTATAATTATCTTGTAAATCAAGCGGCATCATTATTCTATTTTCTCATGATTCCAACTAGTTTTGGGATTATGATTTTGGGAAAGTATGCAACGGTTATCTACTCTTCTGAAAAGTATCTTGAGGCAGGTATCGTGACCAGCGTCTTCGCCTTTCGAACCATTATCTGGGCTATTGAATTAATTCTTGGTAAGCAAATTATCTTTATCAATGACCACGAGAACCGCTTGACTGCTTTCTACTTTGCTGGTGGTGGAGCAAATCTCCTCTTCAACTGTATCTTGTATATCAATAATATTTTTGCCCCTGAATATTATATTGCTACTACCATTATTGCAGAAGCCATCGTTGTTCTCTTAGAAATTCATTTTATTAGGAAACACCAACTAATTAATTTAAAAGAAATCTTTGTGACCTTAACACGCTATGGTCTCATATCCCTTGGATTTATCCCAATCTTCTATATTTTCAAAATGATTTTCCAAATCAGTTCCTATACGGTGAACCTCAATATGATTCTCATGGTTCTCTCTACCATAACTACTTGTGGAATCTACTATCTCTTGACGCTTTTTATCGCCAAAGACAAAACATTACACTATGCACTCAATCTGGTACTTGCTAAAATCAAAAGAAACTAAAAGAACCCCTACTGATACACAAGTAGGGGGTTTCTTTTATTCTTTTTCTTTCTTGTCAGAAGCATTCGCTTCTAGATTTGAATCTTGTTTTGGCTGTTCAGCAATAGAGGAATTAGCTTCTTGCTTCTTTTCTGACTGATCTGCTTCGCCATTTACAGCAGCAACAGCCTGTCTCCAAATGCCCTCCTCGTTTACCTTATAACCATCAGGCGTAGTTGCATTTTTCAACAAGGAACCATCTGTTTGGAAATAGTACCAATTACCGTCAATTCGTTTCCAACCGGTCTGCATAGCTCCTGATTCATCAAAGTAATAATGATCACCATTTACTTTATGAAGGCCAACCAACATGATGCCATCTTCAGGATTGAGATAATACCAGATTCCTTTATCCTTTATCCAACCTGTTTTCATAGCTCCATTTGCTTCAAAGTAACGATAATGATTATCAAACCATTTCCAGCCTGTTTGCATAGCTCCTGATGCACTAAAGTAATACTGCTTACCATCTACTTGTTGGAAACCGACCAGCATGATACCTTCCTGATCTTCAAGATAATACCATGTTCCTTGATCCTTCAACCAACCAGTTTTCATAGCTCCTGAGTCAGCATAGTAATGCCAGTGTTTATCAAGCCACTGCCAGCCTGTTTGCATGGCACCGCTGGTATTCAAATAGTAACGCGTACCATTGATTTCTTGTTTTCCAGTCTGCATAATACCATCTTGATCTAGATAATACCATTTCTCATTATCCTTAATCCAGCCTGTTTTCATAGCTCCTGAGTTCGCATAGTAATACCAATTGTTCTCTAGCCATTTCCAACCCGTTTGCATAGCACCACTAGCGTTCAAGTAGTAACGAATACTGTTGATTTCTTGTTTTCCAGTGAGCATGATACCATCTTTATCCAGATAATACCAAGTATCCTGATCCTTGATCCAGCCTGTTTTCATAGATCCTGAACTTGCAAAATAGTTCCAGTGACCATCAACAAAGGCCCAACCGGTTTGCATCACACCTTCTTGATTAAAGTAGTATGTGCTTCCATTGATATTCTTTTTACCAATGGTCTTTAGCCCATCCTCATCATAGAAATACCAATCTGAATCAATCTTTTGCCAAGTTAAAGGTTTACCTGCTGTTTGGAGTGCACCACTTTCGCTAAAGAACATTTTCTTGCCATTAAAGACTTGATATCCTGTTAGCATCTTACCATCTTCTGCAAAGAGATATTTCTTCCCTCCAATTTCAGAAAGCTCACTAAATCGTCTAGCGCCATTTGATTGGATATAATACCAAGAACCATCCAGCTTGAACCAACCGCCTGTTTGCATTTTACCATTTGGGTTCAAATAGTAGTCATTTCCCTTGGCATTTTCTCCCCAATCGTCATTAAGGTGAAGCCAGCGTCCTGCCTGCATCTGTCCTTTTCCATTAAAGAAGTAAATGGCTCCGCCAATCTCTTTCCAACCGATAGCCATTTCTCCATCACTTAAACGATATTTCCAGTAGCCACCTTCTTGATACCATTTTTCGTCAACTACAGGGATGTCCGGGAAGAGATTAGAAACATTGGCAAATCCGCTATCACTAATATCAAAAACGGTAGCATCTTGAGTTTGACTAGAAGCTCTGAGAACTTGAATATTTTTCTTTTGGAGATATTCTCTGGTTGAAGCAACATTAATATCACCACCAGTTGTCTGAATAATCATCTTTGGAGATAGGTTTTCAAGAAAATTAATCGTATTTGAAATTGTCGCATCATAATGATGATTCCATTTCATCATATCAACCTTGCCGATAACTGGGCCTAACTTATCTTCCGCTCCTTCGGCATTATCCAAATCTCCACCAAGGTAGATTCTCTTTCCTGCCACAGTCACCACTGAAACGATTGAGTTTGAGTTATCATCTCGAACTTTTTTCAAGTTACCATCAGCATCATATTCATTTTTATAATTATAGAGTTGGATATCCATATCACCTAATTTAAAGTGACTATCCTCGTCTGTAATATTCTGAATAAGAGTAACTCCTCGTTTGTGTGCAGTTCTCAAAGCATTATCATAATTGAAAAGATTATCCCAGAGTCCCCAGTGTGAGGTGATCCGATCATCTGAATATTTTTTCAGATAAAACTTATCAACCTGGTAACGATTGAGTATTTCATCTGCTCCGCCGATATGGTCACTATGTACATGGGTTCCCAAAATAAAATCTAATTTTTTAACTCCAACTTGGTCAAGATGGCGAATCAAACGGTCCTCCAAGACTTGATAATTTTTCATGGAAATTCCCCAACGACTTGGATAGCGTGGATCACTCCCATCAGGAAAGTCATAGTCTTCCCCCATATCAATCAAGGCATAATGACCATTACTTTCTAGAAGGATGGCATCACTTCCTGACTTGGCCTTGGTGTTAATGAAATGGATACGATTACCCGAACCAGCGGTAATGATGTTCGCATCAACTTGTTGCGATAAACCAACCAACACAAAAAGGAAAGCAAATAAACTATAACTGACTGATTTAACTAATTTTTTATTCTTCATCTTGAACACTCCTTTTTCGATGAAAACAATCTCTTACTAATCAATCCAATAATTCTTATCAGTTCCTGGAACCTGTTGTTCAACAGGTGGTGGAGTCATATAATCTGCTCCAAATTCATAGGCAAGAATTTCATGGTATTTTCTCGGAGCCTTCACTACGATGTTTTCGTATGGCATATCAATCAAATCATAGAGCCATTCTTTTTTGATTCCCTCTGGAAAGCTTGGATCAAATATCGTACAGGTAAGATCTGTAGCTTGATTTACACTATATTTCAAAGCAAGATTCTCTAATTTTTGATTCCAAGTTTGTGGAGAGCTTAGACGAAAAATAGCTGATCCAATATAGCGAGGCAGATTTTTTAGCCCCCCATTTTCTGATTTAATTCCTTTGAAATTCAAAGATGAAAGGCGGACAAAATGTTTATAGAGCTTCATTTTCTTACAATCACTTTCCTCCGTCACGACACCATCGTATGGAAAAATGTCAACACAAGTTCCCAATACGACTGTCGGATCCAGAAGATTGGCATCTCTACGTGTTCTAATATCATGGACACGCATATAACTGTAAGGATAGCCTTTTGTCTCCCTAAATGAAATCAATTTGTAGTAGGGATGATTCTCATTTTTTAAAACCTTATACAGTTTTTCAAATTCATCACGCGCTAAAGAAATATCTGTATCATCATCCCAAGGGATAAATCCTTTATGGCGGACAGCTCCTAGTAAGGTTCCAAAATCAATAAAATATTTAATCTGATGCTTTTCACATAGTTCATGTAGATACTTTAAAATATCCAACTCCACTTGTTTTATTTCTTCAAGACTTAAAACTCTCTCAGACATACTTTCTATTCTCCTAATTTCGACTAATTCTTTAAACGATTTTTAACTGCGATTTGCTTACTTAGAATTTTTAGTGATTTTCCACAGTTTAAAATCATGGTGAGATACTCTTTGTTCAAGAGGGGGCAATTGCATGTACTCTCCATAGTCCGAGGTCAAAATTTCATGGTAGTGTTTTGGAATCATAAATTCCTTGCCTTCAAACGTTCCCACAATCACTTGTTCCAACCACTCGCGTTTCCAAACTGGCTTATTCATATCCTTGTAAATCAAATAATCAACTTGCTCGTAGTCAGCAACTGCTCTAGATTTAGCAAGCTCATCAATTTGCTCAACATACTTATTCGTATTTGTAAAATAGAAAATGACAACAGAAATATAACGAATCAAAGAATTCAGTAGACTTTTTGTGTTTGTAATTCCTTTAAAAGTATAACAACTCAATTGACGTTTCTTTATCAGTTTCGTCATCTTATTTTTAAAATCTGCGTCATCTTCATAACCATCCACAGGGAAAATATCTACATAGATTCCCATATTGGAATCGATTCGAACATCCTCTTCTAGCAAGTAGGTATGGTTATCCTGCACTTTCATGAAGGGATAGACGTAGTTGAGATTAGTTTTATAAGACATGACCTCATAACGTTCATCTGGATGAGCGATGAGGTAATCTTGTAGTTTCTCATAATCTTCTCTTAGCATGCAGATATCCATGTCATCATCCCAAGGAATGAAACCTTTATGGCGAACAGCACCAATTAGACTTCCATATGCTAAGAAATACTTGACCCCAATTTTCTGACAAACTTCATGAATATACTCCATGATTCCAAGTTCCATTTGTTGAATTTCACCGATATCTGTTACTTCTTGGTACCGAACTTCTTCATCCCGTTTGCAGACTACGAGCCCATAGCCAATCGCTAACCAAAAGATGATATTAATAAAGTTGGTCGAATACATAATCTGACTTTCAAATAATTGACCAAACAAGATACCGAAGAAGAGAATCATAATCAATTTGTCAGTATTTTTTTTGGAAACAATCAAATAAGTTAAAAAGCGCTTGATTACATATCCCAATATAAGAACGAAAGATAATAATCCTAGGATACCAGAACTAACAAATATAGTGACAAAAATGTTATGGAAGTTCCCTCCAATGAGAGAATTTTGAATCACAAATTTACTGAAATATTCTGTGTAGTAATCTGGAACATTTCGTACACCATAACCAAAAATTGGTTTTGCACTTCCCATCTTGATGGCATTTTTCCAAATATAGGTCCTACCACTTGGTGTTGTTTCAATTAGATGGAGTTCACCATTCTTCTTGATAACAGACGAATCAGTCTCAGCGTAGGACTGTCCTTTGTTTAAGTCAAAAACAGTCGCAGTTTCAGATGAGATATAAATTGAAGTTGCATAACTCAATCCAATATTGGTTGCAGCAACCAGTAAACCAGCAACAATAAAAGTGAGGAATCGTTTAACGATACTCCCTCTTGTAGCAAAGAAACTATAGAGTCCAATCATGAGGAGCAAAGAAAGTGAAGCTCCTCGGCTTTGCATAGTTGCAAAGCAAACCAATTGAATCACATTGTTTATTTTTAGATAAACGGAGTATTTACTTCCTTTTTGGATTAAATACATAGCCAAAATAATACTAATGTATGAAAAAATCGCACTAGCATTAGGATTGACAATCCCCCACAGACGTCCATTCATGACACCATAGTAATAAGATTGCTCTCCAATCTTAAATAGGATAAGGACTCTACTTACTAATAAACCAAATGCAAAGATTGCGGAAGAGAAAGAAATGATTTGAACTGTATAGGCAATCCAGTCAAATAATTTTTTGAGTTGACCCGATTGTAACATGGTAAATAATAAAACATAGGTTACCATGAAGAGAATTTCAGTCACATTCCCAATCAAATGTCCAGAGCGATTGAAAATAGCAGATAGCAGATGGCTTCCAGCTAAGAGTCCGAATAAGGATAGAAATTTGCGATCTACTGTGATTTCTTTCCACTTAAACAATAAGGTGTAGCAAATATAAAGCACTACAACTGCTGATAAGCCTTTATAAAGGGGATTTGCTACCTTATAAACTAGTGAACTCATACTTAAAATCGAAATAAAAACAAACAGATATGCAATCCATAGTTTTGATTTTTCAAAGTATTCATCCATTTTTGAAAAATTCATTTTCAACTCCTTCTCATGATATTAGTTTTTTAATCCAACAATTTTCTTATATAGCCATGGAGAAAATACAAGTGACAAGATAGCTATCTTACGAAATCTAGTAAAGTATGCATCCTTCCATATTTCGCGTCTATGCTGAATGATCCAAGTCCTTAATTCGACTTTCTCCTTTTGATACTGTTCAGATGAGGTAAAGATAATTTTATCGTAAACTGTGATGTACGACCAACATTCTCTATTTTTCAATTCGTATTTTAAATTAGGAAAAGCTTGTGATACTTGATCTATAATCTTCTGATAAACTTCTATCGTATCAAATACATGCTGATTAACAGATGTTGTCGCACTTCCCTCACGATGATCATAATAATAAATTGGTTTGTCAATAAATACGCTACTGCATCTTGTCTTTAACAACAATTCTGTCAAAAACAAGGCATCTTCAGCTAGATGATAGCTTGTATTAAATTTTTCATCCGCTAGCAGGTCTCTCTTAAACAGTTTTGCGACAGGAAAAAATGATGTTTTCGTAGTTATCAGTAACTCCTTCATGGTTTCTTCTGTTGACCAGATTTCCTTTTTTCTAGAATACGGAGGTAAATCTGTTATGATTCCATTTTTAATATGGTGCAAAGAAGCGATTGTAAATCCTACGGACTCATCATCATCAACTGCACCAATCAAGATTTCCAGATAATCTTTACTAACGAAATCATCGCTATCAATAAAGGTAATCCAAGCACCAGTCGCCAGCTTGATTCCCGTATTTCTCGCATTTGAGACTCCAGCATTTTCAAGATGATGAACCTTGACATTCTCATGCCGAGAGGCTAAATTGTCACAGATATCTGCACTTGAATCTGTTGATCCATCGTTTATTAGGATTAGTTCAAAATTGGCATAAGTTTGTTGAAGAATCGACTCCACACATCTCTCCAGATAAGCTTCTACATTGTAGACTGGAACGATAACGCTAATTTTTTCTCCCATCATGCTCCGTATTCTCCCTTATACTCTGTGTAACTCTTGTCCATGTCTGCTATAATAGCATCATGATGCGGTACTTGCTTATCTGCTGGTGGTGGTGTCATATAATCCCCAAAAGCAGTGCTGAGATAGGCATCATAACCGACTGGGATGGGCATCTCGGTTCCTTCAAATGGCAAGAAGAGATTATCTTCAAAGGATGCGATTGAGTACTTGTTTCGCATGTAGCCAGGACCTGAGCATAATTCCGTGATTCCATCACTCTCAGCTAGACTGTACTTGGTCATTTCTTTCTCAGCTTTTTTCCAAATGCGATAACGTAGAGATTTTGGCGTCAAACCGAGTAAAATGCGACTTCCACATTTCATGACTGCACCATGCTTTTCTGGGACAGTTTGGGCGCAAAAGAGTGAATAGATCAAGGCCCAGCGGACTTGTTTCTTACGCTCAGCTGGATTTTTAGGATAGTAATCTAAAGGTAAAACATCCAAAGCCAAACCGTGTGGCAAATCTAAATCCTTCTGATAAGGCTTGATACAAGTTGTTTCCCTATCACGAATAGTAATAAAAAGGTTCCGATCGACAAAATCCTTGTGACTCTTTGACAAAAAATACCGCTCATCTGCATAACGAGGCCATAATTCAACTAATTTTTCATAGTCCTTGCGAGGCATGAAAAAATCTAGATCATCATCCCAAGGAATGAAGCCCTTGTTGCGAAGGGCACCAATAGCCCCTCCACCACAGAGATAGCACAACAAGTCATGTTCTTTACAAAATGCGACGAAATATTCAGCCATTTCCAGACTACGAGCCTGAATCGCTTTCAAATCACTCATGTCTCTCCTCTTCTGTCCAATAACGAGTTATATCGTTTTATTATACCATAAAAAAGCCTTAAAAATCCATCAGATACCGTAAAAAATCAAAGCTCAATCCACTCTTTTTACTAGTAAATAAAGCTTTGATTTTTATTTATCTTCTGTTATCTCAAGCCCATCTGAGCGAGTTTAGTCTGATATTTGTTTTGGTCGACAAGTAGACCCTGTCCTCCGTAGACATCATAAGCGTCTACCCAATCACCAAGTTCTGGCACTGTGAGTTTTTCAATACCATTCTGTGCGCCTTCGATAACTGACAAACCATTGGTCAACAAGAAGCTATACGGTAAATTGGTTGAAGTCATTCCAAAGACCTTTCCAAGCGCCTCTGAACCTGTAAAGAGTTTGGTTGGGTCCTTGATTTGTTGAAGAATAGCTGTCATGACCTGTTGCTGTCTTCGTGTACGTCCATAGTCTCCCTCATCATCATCACGGAAGCGGGCATAGTTAAGTAAGGTTGAGCCATTCATTTGTTGTTTGCCAGCACGAATCGTTTGAGTTGGTGATTCCGTTTCTGTCGCATGAAGGTCATCTCCAACTGTAGCTTCTGTCAGAGGTTGACCATTCAGAGTTGAAAATTGAGCATCGATGGTCACTCCGTCAGGGAAAAGAGTGTCAATCGCAGTTGCAAAGGCTTGAAAGTCTACTAGTGCGTAATATTTTATGTCCAGATCAAAGTTATCCTTCAAGACCTTACGAACCAACTCAGCTCCTTTTTTATTGTCCTGCTCACCTAGTTCATAAGCAAGATTTAACTTATGATCTTTCTGATTTTTACCTCCTAAAACCTGACTATAACCATCTATATAAACCAGATTGTCCCGCATGAAACTGACCAGTTTGATTTTTTTGTCTGAACCACTTACATTCAAAACCATGATGGAATCCGTTCGCGTCTCAGCACTGTTTTGGCCAATCCGTCCATCTGTCCCCAGAATCAAGATATTGACTCCATCTCTCGTGTCTTGACCATTAAAAACTTCAACCTGAGCTGCCCGTGCATTGGAAGGATTTTTGGCAGAATTTGTGGACTGGAAACCTCGAAGAAACATAAAAATCATGCCTGCAGCTACACAGGTTATTAGCAATAAAAGCCAAATTAGAAGTCGTTTAAAAAATCTTCTTGGTTTCTTCTTTTTCACTTTTGGAAGAGAGGGAATTTTCTGATGTCTATTCGAGCGACTTTGGTTGGAATATTGTGGAATCCCAAGATCCGTCCCTCGATTTTCTTCCTGTTCATTAGAGTTAGATTCGCCATCCATTTTTCTTTTCAGATAGTCAAATTCTCTCTTTTCTCTGTCATTTAGGTAGTGAATATTCTTAAAAAGATAGTCATAGCGTAACTGCTCATGATGACTTAAAGGGCTGTTTTTACTCATAGGCTCTCCTTTCCTAAATCCCTAATAGTGAAAATAGGGTAGGTTCCCAGTATCTTGTACTGGATCCCAATTGTTTCAAGTTCTTGTCTGGCAAAATGAACCAGCTCTTTTACACTATAATCCACATCGATGATGAAAAAGTACTCACCTAGTGCCGTTTTGAGGGGACGACTTTCTATCTTGGTTAAGTCAATACCTCGCCAAGCGAAGGTTGAAAGAGCCTTGTAGAGGGCACCTGGAAGGTTGTCCGGTAAGGTTAAGGCCAAACTCATTTTTTCAGTTTGTGATCGCAAAGGGATAGTGGGAATCTCGGATCCTAAAACCCAAAAACGCGTGAAATTGGCTTCCATTTCTTGGATATCTTCTGCTATCAATTCCAATCTATACTCAGCAGCGGAGTTTCTAGGGGCAATAGCTGCAAAAGGCTGGTCTGGATGTTCAGCGATAAAGCGGGCTGCATAGGCTGTACTTGCTGTCACTTCAAGCTGAGCTTCTGGATAATGCTCCTCTATGAATTTCTTTCCCTGAGCCAGAGCTTGTGGGTGTGAAATAATTTTTTCAATCTTAGCATGACCAGGAACTGCCATCAGTTGCTGATGAATGGGTTGTACTATTTCTGCAACAGCCTGAATGTTCGCCTGATGAAAAAGATAGTCCAAGCTTTCATGCACACTTCCCTCAATGGAGTTTTCAACTGGCACCACAGAATAGTCCACCAAACCTTGCTCATAGGCCTTAATAACATCTGTAATGTTGGCAAAGGCTTGTAATTCCTCATCAGGAAAAGCAGTCTGCACGACGTGGTGCGAAAAAGATCCCTTAGGACCTAGGTAGGCAATTCTCATCTCAGTTCCTCTATAATTTCCTCTGGGCTTAGCTTGGTCACATCTAGAACACGACTGGCTACTTCCTCGTACCAAGCCTGTCTTTCTTGAAAAATCTCTCGCAACTCTTCCTTGCTGTTGTTGAGAAAAAGTGGCCGTTGATTGTCCTTATCAGCTGCGATACGTTGATAGAGAGTGTCAAAATCAGCTTTCAGATAGATATTATCAGGATTTTGTTTGAGCAAGTCACGATTTCTCTGAGAAACAACCACTCCTCCACCAGTTGACACAACTCGGTCCGTTTTTAGTAAGTCCGATAAAATATCTGACTCTATCTGACGAAAGGCCGCTTCTCCTTTTTCAGCGAAAAAATTTGCAATGGATATGCCTAAGCGCTCCTCGAGCAAGGCATCCATATCTAGGTAGTCTGGATCCAAGCCTCTAGCAATTGTGGATTTCCCAGCCCCCATAAATCCGAGTAATACCTTAGCCATGAATCAAGGTCTCCAAGTCCTCAAAAAAGCTAGGATAACTGGTATTGATGGCTTCAGCACGGTCAAGTTCCACCTCTCCATCTGCAACCAAGAGGGCCGCAATAGCAGTCATCATTCCGATACGATGGTCACCAAAGGTATTGATTCTCGCACCATGAAGGGATGATTTCCCTTTGATAACCATTCCATCTGTATTAGGTGTGATTTCAGCCCCCATACTATTTAAGGCGTCAGCCACCACCTGAATGCGATCGGTTTCCTTGACCTTGAGTTCCTCAGCATCCTTAATAACTGTTACACCTTGGGCTTGCGTCGCTAGAAGGGCAATAATGGGCAATTCATCAATCAAACGTGGAATCAAAGCTCCACCAATTTCTGTTCCTTTCAAATCAGAAGACTCGACAGTTAAGGTTGCAGATTTTGCGACTGGATTGATTTCAGTTATTTCTAGTTTTCCACCCATGGCGCGAATGACATCAATGATACCAGTCCGGGTTTCGTTAATGCCCACATTCTGCAGAACCACACGAGAATCTGGAACAATCAAACCAGCAACTAACCAAAAGGCTGCACTGGAAATGTCTCCTGAAACGATGACCTTTTGTCCAGTCAGTTTTTGTGGTCCTGTGACAGTGATCGTTTTACCATTCACACTTAAATGGCCACCAAATTGCTGTAGCATGTCTTCTGTATGGTTACGAGTACACTCTTTTTCAATAATGACTGACTGACCTTGAGCCTGCAAGGCTGCAAATATCAAGGCTGACTTGACTTGGGCAGATGCTATTGGCAACTCATAGTGAATTGGTGTTAAGTTTTTAGTCCCTTTTAAGTGAAGAGGGGGCAAGTCTCGCTCTGTTTGGCCAGAAATGCTGACTCCCATTTTTTTCAAGGGAAGGGTCACACGATCCATAGGACGTTTGGATAGACTGTCGTCCCCAAACATCTCAACTTCAAAATCTGCACCAGCAAGTACACCTGAAATCAGACGAATTGAGGTCCCAGAATTCCCCATATCCAAAGCATGTTGCGGAGCTTTAAGGCCATCCATGCCAACGCCTTGAATAGTAATCACACCGTCTTTATCCTCAATTTCAACACCAAGGTCACGAAAAACCTGCATAGTCGAGAGCACGTCCTCACCACGCAAAATATCATAAACCTTAGTCTCACCCTCAGCTAGACTTCCAAAGATAATCGAACGATGGCTGATGGACTTATCACCTGGAACTCGGATACTGCCATGTAAGTGGCGAATGTTTGTTTTTAGTTTCATAGCGGACCTCATACTTGCAATACTTTTTCTTATTTTATCACAAAAAAGCCAGAAATTCCTGAAATTTCTGGCTTTTATACAGATAAAATACTATTTCAATAATTCTGAAACAGGTTCAAAGACAATTTTTTCAATGTCTGAAAGGTAAATGGATAATTGTTGCTGTTTGGCAAAGAAATCTGACAAAAGAGCGTTCTCTTGGATTTGCTTGCTGAAAGACTGCATCTTTTCTTGGAAAGAGGCATCTGGCATTTGTCCAGTTTGAGCCATGACTTGGATTTCTTGCTGGAAAGCGAGGTAGTCTGCAAAAATCTTGTTGGCTTGATCATCTGCTTGGATGGCATCTTTCGCTGCCTTGACAGCCTTGTATTCTGGTAATTCGCGTAGACCGCGACTGAGTTCATTTGCACTATCGTAAATATTTGACATGATTTTCTCCTTATTTGATGACGACTGTGTAGTCCGTATTTTCTGAAATTAAGCGCTCAGCTCGTTCCAGATCCTGAGCATTTTTAAAGGAAATTTGTAGAATCCCGTGAACATCCTCACGGTTTTCTTCGTTGATGTGAATGTTGACCAAGGAAGTTCCCCGTAGCAATTCCAAAATCCGCAAGATGACATCTTCTTCATCGGGAACGTCGACATAGAGGTCGTAAGAGCTATCCACACCACCACGCTTATGGATTTCCATAGCCTGCCGTTGCGCACGCGCTTGATTGAAGAAATTCCAGATTTGCTCTTCATCTCCCTCACTGATGGCCTGACCAATCGCTTCCAAGCGCTCCTTGAAATCCGCAATTCGCTCTAGAATGGTCTCACGATTGGACAAGAGAATAGAAGTCCACATACCCGGCTCACTCTCCGCAATCCGAGTCATATCTCGAAAACCACCCGCCGCAAAGCGTCTTGCCATCTCATGTTCTTGAGCATAAACTGCCGTCTGCTCCATGAGACCTGATGCCAAGATATGGGGAAAATGGCTAATCTGTGAAGTTACTCGATCATGCTCCTTGGCATCAATCTCGATAAAACGAGCATGAAGGCCTGAAAGCAAGTCCTTCATTTCCTCAAGTGTGTCAGGACTTGTCAGGCTCGAAGGTGTGAAGATATAATAGGCATTTTCAAAGAGATTAACATCTGCAGAGGCGGCTCCTGTCTTGTGGCTACCAGCCATGGGATGGGCCCCAACAAAGCGAACAGGCTTGCCAGCCAAATACTGCTCCGCTGTATCCACAATGGCTGACTTGGTCGAGCCAGCATCCGAGATAATGACGCCTTCTTTCAAGTCTAAATCTGCCAGCTCCTTAATAAAAGCAATGGTCTGCTTGATTGGCAAGGTCAAGATGATGACATCTGCTAGGGGAGCGAAACTGGCAAAATCATCCGTCGCACAGTCAATCATCCCCCGCTCCAAGGCAATGTCTCTCGAAGCCTGACTGCGATTATAACCCAAAATTTCATAATCCGGATGATCGCGCCTGATACCGAGCGCCATCGAAGCACCAATCAAACCGAGACCTGCGATATAGATGGTTTTTGCCATAAGGACTCCTTAATAGTTCTTTGTATAGTCTCGGTGTTTAGCTACCGCTTCTTTTAATTCCTCTAGATTGTCAGATGAGAATTTTTCAAGGATTTCTTGTGCCAAAACTGTTGCCACAACAGCCTCCATGACAACACCAGCTGCTGGCAGAGCGGTCGGATCACTTCTCTCCACCGTTGCCTTGTAGGGTTCATGAGTCTCGATATCCACACTCATAAGAGGCTTATAAAGAGTAGGAATGGGTTTCATTACTCCACGAACAACAATTGGTTGCCCATTGGTCATACCACCTTCAAAACCTCCTAGATTATTGGTACGACGGGTATAGCCGTCTTCTTTAGACCAGAGAATTTCGTCCATGACTTGGCTGCCTTTACGGTAACCAGCTTCAAAGCCAAGACCAAATTCCACCCCTTTAAAGGCATTGATAGATACAACTGCCTGAGCCAATCGCGCATCCAATTTTCTGTCCCATTGAACATAGGAACCGAGGCCGACTGGAACACCTCCGACAACTGTCTCAACAACTCCACCGATGGTATCACCGTCACGCTTGATTTGGTCAATATAGTCCTTGATTTCCTGTTCCCGTTCTTGATTAACAATAGAAACTTCAGACTGGGCAGCTCGTTCCTTAATCTCCGCAACAGTCAGATTTTCAGGTACATCGATTTCCTTACCACCAAAGACCACGACATGATTAGCAATCTCCATATCCAGTTCAGCCAAGAGACGTTTGGCTACTGCTCCCACTGCTACTCGCATGGTTGTTTCACGAGCTGATGAACGCTCCAAGGAATTACGCAAATCATTAAAACGGTACTTGATGCCCCCAACCAAATCGGCATGACCTGGCCGAGGATGAGTGATTTTTCGCTTGCTTTTAAGGCGGTCTTCAATGTCCTCAGCAGACATGATATCCAGCCATTTTTGGTGGTCTTTATTGACGACATCCATGGTAATAGGAGCCCCAGTCGTCTTCCCATGGCGAACACCCGAAGTAAAGACAACCTGGTCACTCTCAATTTTCATACGACCACCACGACCATATCCACCTTGACGACGTTTCAAATCTTCGTTTATATCTTCTGTAGTTAAAGGTAGACCTGCTGGAATTCCTTCAATTATAGCTGTCAGACGGGGTCCGTGTGATTCTCCTGCAGTTAAATATCTCATAGGCTCTCCTTATTTTACCAAGTAGTCTTTCATCTCTTCTAGGGAAACAGGGTGAATGGTCGCCGAACCAAGCTCTGGCACCAAGACCAATTTCAAGGTGTTCCCACGCGCTTTCTTGTCATGAGTCAAAGCCTGATAAAGCTTTTCAATATCCCAGTTTTCATAATCAACTGGCAAGCCAAATTTCTGACACATAGCTGTGATGGACTGGGTTATACCAGCTGGCATAAGGCCTTTTTCCTCAGCAACCTTGGAAATCTGCACCATTCCCATGGCAACAGCCTCTCCATGCATAACTTTTCCATAACCTGCCGTTGCTTCTATGGCATGGCCAATGGTGTGCCCAAAATTGAGGTAAAGTCGGATACCATTGTCCAACTCATCCTCTACTACCATCTTGCGCTTAACTTGGCAAGAATGTTCAATCAAAGTCTCTGCATGTTCCAAAATGCTTTCTACAGAACCATCTAACTCCGTCAAGAGAGCCCATAGTTCCACATCCTCAATCGAACCATACTTGATGACCTCACCCATCCCCTCAATCAACTCTCTTTTTCCAAGCGTTTCTAGGACAAGCGGATCAATCAGAACCCCATCAGGTTGGGCAAAAGTTCCCACCATATTCTTAGCAAAAGGGGTGTTGACACCCGTCTTACCACCGATAGAAGAATCTACCTGGGCTGTCAAACTAGTCGGAATCTGAACAAAGTGAATTCCACGCATATAGGTAGAAGCTACAAAGCCAGCCAGGTCCCCAACGACACCACCACCAAGGGCCACAATCCCATCGCTACGAGTCAGACCTTGCTTGACTAGAAATTCATAGACCTTCTGAACAGTAGTTAAATTCTTTCTTTCTTCACCTTCTAAAAAGTCAAAAACAGCTACCTGAAAACCAGCATCTTCTAAGCTGAGCTTGACCTTCTCTGCATAGAGTGAGCCCACGCGGTTGTCTGTTACGATAACCACTTTTTGCGGTTGCCAGAGTTCTCGCAACCATTGACCTGCTTGCGATAGACAACCTTTTTCAATCTGAATATCATAAGGATGATGCGGAATATCGATTCTGATTTTCATAGTAGGGTCTCCTTTTCATTATTGGTATTTTTCTGTTAAAGACTGCCAAATCTCTTCAGTCGGCATTTCTTTACCTGTCCACAGTTGAAAAGCTTCAGCGGCTTGATAGAGCAACATTCCTAGGCCATTGATTGCTGGATTCCCCTGACTTTTGGCCCATTTCAAAAATGGCGTTTCAAAGGGTTGGTAAATGATATCGGCCACCAAGAGATCTTCAGGTAAGACTATACTTGTCGGAACTGGTGACGACTGGTCATCCATCCCCACACTAGTGGCATTGACTAGTAAGTGCGAATCGGCAATCCTTGATTGCAGTACAGAAAGATCTTCTAAAGCATACAAGTCCACTTTAAAGCCTGTTTGCTCCTGTAACTTGTCTAGATAAGGTCTTGTTTTTTCTATCGAAGCTGAACGAACAAAGACTGAAATCTGACTGACGTCATCCAAAATAGCCTGTGCCAAAATAGCCTTGGCTGCTCCACCTGCTCCTAGCATGGTCATCTTTTTGCCTGAAATTGTAAAAGAAGGCAAGCTCTTAAAGAATCCCTTGCCATCTGTATTATATCCAATTAACGTTCCGCCTTGATTAACAACTGTGTTGACCGCCCCAATCAAACGAGCCTCATCACTCAACTTATCCAAATAAGGAATCACTTGCTCCTTGTAAGGCATGGAAAGATTTATCCCAAACATCTGATAACGGCGAATATTGGCGACTGTTTCTGCCAAGTCACCCGCTTCAATCTCCCAAGCCACATAGACACCATTGGTAGCTGTCGCCTCAAAGGCCCTATTATGGATGAAGGGTGAAATAGAGTGTTTGATGGGTTTTGCAACAACTGCAGCTAAACGCGTATAGCCATCAAGCTTCATCCAAAATCTCCCTGATTTTCTTCATGTTTGATAGAGAAATCTGACCAGGGGCACTCGCTTCATCTAGACTAGCAAATGACCAACTTGAACCCGTCACATCTGAAGTAATGCGTGATACCTTGCCCATTTTCCCCATAGAAATAGTCACGTACTCTTGTTCAGGATTGAGTGTTTTAAATCCTCGTGTGTAGTTCATCAGGTCTAAAACATCCTGCTCCGTATGGGCCATAACTGATACCTTGACCACTTTCGGAGAGAGACTGGTCAACTCAGACAAAATCTCCATCATGTTTTCAGGTGTCTCTTGGAAATTATGGTAACTCAAAACAAGATTTGGGAAATCCAACATTTCCTCAAAAATGTCCTTGTAGCTGAAATACTCAAAATCTACATAATCCGGCTGATAGAGCTGAGTAACTTCCTTGATGATTTGAACATACTCTTCTGAGGAAAGTTCGATTTCTCCTCCCTCAGCGCGAGTCCGAAGGGTAAAGACAAGTTCGCGTCCTGCAAATTTCTCAAAGATAGCGGGCGCTACCTGTAAAATAGCGTCCTTTGTAAGAAAGTCCGCACGCCACTCAATGATATCGGCATCTTCATACCTAGTGGCATCCAGTTCTTGCGCTTCTTCTAAACTTCTTGGCATTACTGAAACGATTAATTTCATCTACTAACCTTCATACTAATCACCTTGAGGTAATTACTGCTTTCATCTTTTTTATTATAGGCAAAGTCTGCTGGAAGACCATATTGGTTTAAGATCTGATATTTTCTTCCTGCAAAACCTTTATCAATTTGTTCTGTAAATTTCTGGCGGGAAACATTGGCAGCATTGGTACTAGCAATGATAATGCCTCCCGGATTTAAGATCTCTAGACTCTGGGAAATCAACTTGTGATAGTCCTTAGCTACAGAAAAAGTTTGTTTTTTATTGCGAGCAAAGCTCGGCGGATCTAGGACAATCACATCGTAGGTCAAATCTTTTCGCTTGGCATACTTGAAGTACTCAAAGACATCCATGACGATAAAACGGTGATTGTCCGTGCTGAGTCCATTTGCCTGAAAATGAGCTTCTGACAGCTCTCTAGACCGTTTGGCCAAGTCGACAGAAGTCGTCTCACTCGCGCCTCCCATAGCTGCAGCAACTGAAAAGGCAGCCGTATAGGAAAACATATTGAGCAAGGATTTACCCATGGCTAAACCATCTACCAAACTCCCACGAACCTCGTGTTGATCCAGGAAAATACCTGTCATCAAGCCATCATTCATAAAGACTTGATAAAGTACGCCATTCTCAAGAACAGTAAAGTAGTCTGGCGCTTTTTCACCATAGACATGAGCAGACTCGTAGTTTAGACCTTTAAAACGAATCTTTTCATAAGCCCCCAAGACCTCAGGAAAAACTTCCTTAAAAGCCTTTACTATCAGCTCACGAATCTGGTAAACAAAGGAGTTGTACCAAGAAAAAACCACATAATCTTCGTAGAGATCAATATTCAGACCACCAAAACCATCCCCCTCTTGGTTAAAAAGGCGAAAGGCAGTGGTCAAGTCATCCTGATAATACGGCTTTCTAGCTTCCTTGGCCATACGAAACAGAGTTTCAAAGAAGGCTTGGTTGAAACCAACCTTTTCCTTGCTGATAAACCAGCCAATGCCCTTGTTCTGCTGAGAAAGATAGGCACTCCCTAAAAACTTCCCGTCTTGACTAAGAACTTCTACTTCCTGATCCGTCAGATCAATATCTATCAAATCGCTCGCTTCCAAAAGAACTAGACCCTTAGCTAGCTTTTTTTCAACACGTCTGCTGACCCTAATTCTATTCATAGCTACTATTATAGCAAATTTTGTGACAATTCTCAAAAAAGAAACCGTTTGTCCACTTTTACTTTAGTTTACTAAGTGTCATTTTTGTTAAAAAAGTTTAATCATATTATTCTTTGTTCTAAGAACCTTTTTCCCAGCAATAGAGAGAAGGTAAGCAAGCTCTAAAATAGACATTTATAGAAATGAGTATAGAAACTTGCGCAAACGTTTGCCTAGTGCTAAACTTTATGGTAGAATAAAACACAACATTGATAAACAAGAGGAAAAACAATGCAAAATCAGACACTTATGCAATACTTTGAGTGGTATCTGCCCCACGACGGACAACACTGGACGCGATTGGCAGATGACGCTGAACACCTAGCAAATCTTGGTATCAGTCATGTCTGGATGCCCCCTGCCTTTAAGGCGACCAATGAAAAGGATGTAGGCTATGGTGTTTATGATCTTTTTGACCTAGGCGAATTTCACCAAAAAGGGACTGTCCGTACCAAGTATGGTTTTAAGGAAGATTATCTCCAAACGATTCAGACACTCAAGGAGCATGGAATCCAACCAATGGCTGACATCGTTCTCAATCACAAGGCTGCAGCAGATCATATGGAAGCCTTTCAGGTTATTGAAGTGGATCCTGAGGATCGTACCGTTCAACTAAGCGAGCCCTTTACTATTAATGGCTGGACCCACTTTACTTTCGATGGTCGCCAGGATACCTACAATGACTTCCACTGGCACTGGTACCACTTCACAGGTACAGACTATGATGCCAAGCGCCGTAAGTCTGGCATTTACCTGATCCAGGGAGACAATAAAGGTTGGGCAAATGAGGAACTGGTCGATAACGAAAACGGCAACTACGACTATCTCATGTACGCTGACCTGGACTTTAAGCACCCTGAAGTCATCCAAAACATCTATGACTGGGCTGACTGGTTCATGGAAACAACTGGTGTAGCTGGTTTCCGTTTGGATGCCGTTAAGCACATCGACTCCTTCTTTATGGGCAATTTCATCCGTGATATGAAGGAAAAATACGGTCAAGATTTCTATGTTTTTGGGGAATTTTGGAATCCAGACAAGGAAGCCAATCTAGACTACCTTGAAAAGACAGAAGAACGCTTTGACCTTGTCGATGTTCGCCTCCACCAGAACCTCTTTGAAGCTAGTCAGGCTGGAGCAAGCTACGACCTTCGTACTATCTTTACTGATAGCTTGGTTCAACTCAAGCCTGACAAGGCTGTCACTTTCGTTGACAACCATGATACTCAACGAGGACAGGCCCTTGAGTCTACTGTTGAAGAATGGTTCAAACCAGCAGCCTATGCCCTTATTCTATTACGCCAAGATGGGCTTCCATGTGTGTTTTATGGAGACTATTACGGCATTTCAGGGCAATATGCCCAAGAAGATTTCAGAGAAGTTCTTGACCGCCTCCTAGCCATCCGAAAAGACTTGGCTTATGGAGAGCAAACAGACTACTTTGACGATGCCAACTGTATTGGATGGGTCCGTTCAGGCGCTGAAAATCAATCCCCAATCGCAGTCTTGATTTCAAATGACCAAGAAAACAGCAAGTCTATGTTTGTTGGTCCAGAATGGGCTGACCAGACCTTTGTTGACCTCCTTGAAAATCACCCAGCACAAGTTACGATCAATGCTGAAGGTTATGGAGAATTTCCAGTAGCAGCGGGTTCAGTCAGTGTCTGGGCAGCAAAATAAACCTATCAGTTACAAGCCAAATCCGGTCAGATTTGGCTTTTTTATATTTAGAAAAAGACCTACCCAAATGGATAGATCTTTGCTTGATTACAATTTACCTGCTACGGCATCCAGCAAGTCTTGGATTTTCGCTTGGTTGCTTCCTCCTGCCATGGCCATGTCTGGTTTTCCACCACCACGTCCATCGACGATTGGAGCCAATTCTTTAACCAAGTTACCTGCGTGGATATCTTTGGTCTTGCTAGCTACAAGAATATTGACTTTGTCACCGATAGCTGCAACTAGGACAAGCAGGTCAGAGTAGTCTTTTTGTTTCCAGTTATCCGCAAAGGTACGAAGGGCACCTGCATCTGATACAGAAACTTGGCTTGCAATGTAACGGTGTCCGTTGACTTCCTTCACATCCTTGAAGACATCGCCTGCGGCTGCGGCTGCGGCTTTTTCTTTCAATTCTGCATTTTCTTTTTGCAATTGACGGAGTTGCTCTTGAAGTCCTTCAACCTTGTGAGGTACTTCCTTGAGTTGAGGTGCTTTCAAGGTTGCTGCGACGGCTTTAAGAGCGTCTTCTTGTTCGCGATAGGCTTCAAAGGCTTCCTTACCAGTCACTGCCAAGATACGGCGAGTTCCTGATCCGATTCCTTCTTCTTTGACGATCTTGAAGAGGCCAATTTCAGAAGTGTTGCCAACGTGGGTACCACCACAAAGCTCGATAGAGTAGTCACCGATGGTTACGACACGGACTTCTTTGCCGTATTTCTCACCAAAGAGGGCCATGGCTCCCATTTCTTTAGCCGTATCAATATCTGTCTCAACAGTTTCTACTGCGATGGCTTCCCAAATCTTCTCATTGACTTGTTGTTCAATGGCGCGCAATTCTTCAGGAGTTACTGCTTGGAAGTGTGTGAAGTCAAAGCGAAGGAATTCGACTTCGTTCAGAGAGCCTGCTTGGGTTGCGTGACTGCCAAGAATATTGTGAAGAGCAGCATGGAGCAAGTGAGTTGCTGTGTGGTTCTTCATGACACGGTGACGGCGATTAGTATCGATTGCCAGAGTATATTCTGTATTTAAAGCAAGTGGAGCATGGACTTCAACTGTATGCAATGGTTGTCCATTTGGTGCTTTTTGAACATCTGTCACAGTAGCCACGACGTTTCCTGCAGCATCCAAGATTTGTCCATGGTCAGCTACTTGTCCACCCATTTCAGCGTAGAATGGAGTCTCTGCAAAGATGAGAGAGACAGTTCCTTCTGAAACAGCTTCTACTTCTGCATTGTTGGCTACGATAGCCACCAACTTAGAAGGCAATTGACTAGCATTGTAGTTGAAGACACTTTCCACTGTAATGTTTTGGAGGGTTTCATTTTGCATTCCCATTGAGCCACCCTTAACAGCAGACGCACGCGCACGTTCTTGCTGTTCTTTCATGGCTGCTTCAAAACCTTCACGGTCGACAGTCATACCAGCTTCTTCAGCGATTTCTTCTGTCAACTCAACTGGAAATCCGTATGTATCATAGAGTTTGAAGACATCTGAACCAGCGATGACAGATTGACCTTTTTCTTTCAAGTCATCTACGATGCCTTGGGCAAAGTGTTGACCTGAGTGAAGAGTACGGGCAAATGACTCTTCCTCGCTCTTCACGATTTTCTCGATAAAGTCGCGTTTCTCAAGCACTTCTGGGTAGTAGCTTTCCATGATTTTTCCAACAGTTGGAACCAGTTTGTAAAGGAAAGGCTCGTTGATGCCCAATTTTTGACCGTGCATAGAAGCACGACGAAGAAGACGACGAAGGACATAACCACGACCTTCATTTCCAGGAAGGGCACCATCACCGATGGCAAATGAAAGAGAACGAATATGGTCCGCAATGACCTTAAAGCTCATATTGTCGCCATCTTGGTCATAAACCTTACCAGACAATTTCTCAACTTCACGAATGATTGGCATGAAGAGGTCTGTTTCAAAGTTTGTCTTAGCCCCTTGAATAACTGCCACCAAACGCTCCAAACCAGCGCCCGTATCAATGTTCTTATGTGGCAATTCCTTGTACTCACTACGAGGAACAGCAGGGTCTGCGTTAAATTGTGACAAAACGATATTCCAGATTTCGATATAACGGTCGTTTTCGATATCCTCTGCAAGCAGGCGAATACCGATATTTTCTGGGTCAAATGCTTCTCCGCGGTCAAAGAAAATCTCTGTATCAGGTCCAGAAGGTCCAGCACCGATTTCCCAGAAGTTGTCTTCGATTGGGATCAAGTGGCTTGGGTCCACTCCTACTTCAATCCAGCGGTTATAAGAATCTTTATCATCTGGATAGTAGGTCATGTAGAGTTTTTCAGCAGGAAAGTCAAACCATTCAGGACTTGTCAAAAGTTCATAAGCCCAAGTGATGGCCTCATCACGGAAGTAATCCCCGATAGAGAAGTTCCCCAACATTTCAAACATAGTATGGTGACGCGCAGTCTTCCCTACGTTTTCAATATCGTTAGTACGGATGGCTTTTTGCGCGTTGGTAATACGTGGATTTTCAGGGATAATGGTCCCGTCAAAGTATTTCTTAAGGGTTGCTACACCAGAGTTAATCCACAAAAGAGTTGGGTCGTTTACAGGAACCAAGCTGACTGATGGTTCGACAGAGTGGCCTTTGCTTGCCCAGAAATCAAGCCACATTTGGCGAACTTGAGCACTAGATAGTTGTTTCATAATATCTCCTTATTACTTGATTAATTTGATTGGCTTTCCAACATTTCCACATAGTCAATCGCGACACAGAGGGAAATGACCAGGTCTGCATAAGAATCTTCATAGACGGTTACGGTGTAGGTTGAGGTCAGATGGAAAATTTCTTTCCGAATCTCGGCGACAAGCTGATCACGATCATCTAGCAATTTGAAATTCAAATCCCAGATATTGCCCTCGATACGAAGCCCTAGATCATCAAACTCATACTTATCTCGCCAGAAGGTCAACTTCTTACGAATGACGAAATTTGACCCGTCCCGTAGCTGAATGTTAAAGCGAGGAAGCAAGGTGAAAAATTCTTTACTAATCTCACTGACTTGCTCACCATAGGCGTCATAGATGGTAAAGGTCTTAGGAATTTGGAAAAAAGATCCCTCCACCTGATAGTTCACTACTCCTCTATCATCCTTGATATCAAAGCGTTCGCCTCCAAGACGAAACTTTTGTTTCACGAGAAATGTCTTCATAAACACCTCCAAAAATCAAAAGACAAGCTCACATCACGAAGGGCGAAAAACCGCGGTACCACCTTCATTCAATGAACTTGTCATTCTCTTATTCTTATGCAATTGTGTGATTGAGTAGCATGACTTCCTACCTTAGATGGCTCGCAGCACCGCCATTTCTCTGGACTAAGATGACTGAAAATCAATTCTCAACTCCCTTATTATATCGTTTTTTTTAGTTTGCGTCAACTGGGAATCATTCCCTACATCCCTGATTACTTTTTCAGGATATATTTTTGCTTACTGCCATTTTTCTTTTTATCCCAACTTTTATTCCAAGTTTTTGAATTGCTAAAGATAGCTATGAAAACATTTGCAAATATAAAGTAACCTATCACCAAATATATGGAATCCGTTGTTAGATATTGCCGATCCAAACCATCCTTTAAATGAAATAGTATAATTGTTTCGTTAACAATTAAAAAGGTTGGCCAGTAACTTTTTTTGAAAAAAGTAGACATTTTCATGATTTGTTACCGCTTTCTATTCGTATAAACTTAGTATACTACTAGACAAGCAAATAAGCAACTAGAATAGAAAAAGATAAGGCTGTAAAAGTTAACTTCTATTAAGAAAACGAACCAGCTTGACTGATTCGTTTCGTGTCTGCTATCTCCTACTTCCGATACATTTTAAACTGTAGGAAGAGGTCACTATATTTTCCTGTCCATTTATGGTCAAACTTCTCATAAACTTCTAGGTGTTTCATGGTATCAGCGTCTGGATAGAAGGATTTGTCTTCCTTGGTCTCCTCTGGGAGCAGTTCCTTGGCTGGTAGGTTTGGTGTTGCATAGCCTACATACTCAGCATTTTTAAGAGCATTTTCGGGTTTCAACATAAAGTTGATAAAGGCGTAGGCTGCATCTTGGTTTTTCACAGTTTTTGGAATGACCATGTTATCAAACCAGAGATTGCTGGCCTCAGTAGGCACAACATATTTGAGGTTAGAATTTTTCTCCAACATCTGGCTGGCTTCCCCAGAGAAGGTCACGCCGATAGCAGCATTGTTTTGAATCATGTAACCTTTCATCTCGTCCGCCACAATGGCCTTGATATTTGGAGTCAGTTTATATAGTTTGTCTACTGTCTCTTCCAACTGCTGAGGATCCTTTGAGTTGAGACTGTAGCCCAGCGAGTTAAGCCCGAGTCCCAGCACCTCACGCGCCCCATCAAAGAGCATGATGGAGTTTTTGTACTCTGGTTTCCAGAGGTCATCCCAATGCTCAGGCGCCTCATCTACCATGGTTTCATTGTAGACAATTCCCAAGGTTCCCCAGAAATATGGGATGGAGTATTCATTGTTTGGGTCGAAAGACTGGTTGAGGAACTCTGGTCCGATATTTTCGATCCCCTCAATCTTAGAATAATCCAGCGGAACCAAGAGGTCTTCATCCTTCATCTTGTTGATCATGTATTCACTTGGGATAGCAATATCATAAGTCGTTCCACCCTGCTTAATCTTAGTGTACATAGCTTCATTAGAGTCAAAGGTCTCATACTGGACTTGGATTCCTGTTTCTTCTGTGAATTGCTCCAAAAGTTCGGGATCAATGTAGTCTCCCCAGTTGTAGATAACCAGTTTTTGACTATCTCGGCTATTGATTTTACTGTCTAGATGAGTCGCAATTCCCCACAAGACAAGGATAATTGCTGCAATTCCTGCTAAAAATGAATAGAGTTTTTTCATGCTTGCTCCTCCTTCTCACGTGAGATAAAGTAATATCCAACAACTAGGATAATACTAAAGAGAAAGACAAGGGCAGACAGGGCATTGATTTCTAGGGAAATTCCCTTACGAGCACGAGAGTAAATCTCGACTGACAGGGTTGAAAAGCCATTTCCTGTCACAAAGAAGGTCACGGCAAAATCATCCAGCGAATAGGTAAAGGCCATGAAATAACCTGCGATGATAGACGGCGTTAGATAGGGCAACATAATTTCTTTGAACATTTGAAACTGGCTGGCACCTAAGTCATAAGCAGCGTGAATCATGTCTCCATTCATCTCCTTGAGTCGAGGCAAGACCATCAAGACCACGATTGGGATGGAGAAGGCCACGTGACTAGATAGAACCGTCAAAAAGCCAAGTGAAAACTTAAGCTGTGTAAAGAGAATTAAGAAGCTGGCACCAATCATAACGTCAGGCGCAACCATGAGGATATTATTGAGCGACAAAAAGGCTTCTTGGTATTTCTTACGAGACTGATAGATATAAATGGCACCGAAAGTCCCGATAATGGTTGCAATCAAGGCTGATAGAAAGGCCAAGAAAAAGGTTTGAGTGAGGATCAACATGAGACGACCGTCACCAAACATGGTTTGAAAATGGCTCAAGCTAAAACCAGTAAAGCTGTTCATATCATCGCCAGCATTAAAGGCATAGCCAATCAAGTAAAAAATTGGCAAATAGAGGATGATAAAGACAAAGGCTAGGTAGAGATTGGCAAATTTTTTCATCGTTCTCTCCTTTCCTTGGTCACCCACATGGTGATGAACATGGTCAGGATGAGAATCACACCGATGGTTGAACCCATACCGTAGTTGTCATTTGTCAGGAAGTTCTGCTCAATAGCTGTTCCCAGTGTGATAACGCGGTTCCCACCAATCAAACGTGTCAGCATGAAAAGACTCAAACTTGGGATAAAGACCGACTGAACCCCACTTCTCACTCCATTCATTGATAGAGGGAAGATGACATGGCGGAAGGTCTCCCACTTGGTCGCACCGAGGTCGTAGCTGGCATTGATAAGATTGTTATCCATATCGTCCAAGACATTGAAAATCGGCAAAATCATAAAGGGAAGCTCGATGTAGCTTGCGACAAAGATAAAGGAGAAATCCGTAAAGAGCAACTGCTGTGAACCGATTCCGATAAATTCCAAGAATTGGTTAATAGAGCCATCTTGACCAAAAATCCCGATAAAGGCATAAGCCTTGAGGAGCAGGTTGATCCATGTTGGCAGGATAATCAGCATGAGCCAGAGTTGACGGTGCTTGAGACGGGTCAAAAAGAGGGCTGTCGGATAACTGATGAGTAGCGTCACCATGGTCACAATCCCCGCATAGAGCACAGAGTTGAAACTCATTTTGAGATAGGTCAAGTTTTGTGATGCAAAGTAGGATTTGTAGTTTTCTAAACTAAACTGCCCTTCAATGTTGAAAAAGGATTGTCCGAAAATCAAGACTAAGGGTGCGAGAACAAAGAGGGCAATCCAAAGCATATAGGGTACTACAAAGAGTTTAGAGGTTGTTTTCTTCATCTCTTTCCTCCTCGATCGCGTTAATCAGACCTGCTTCTTGCTCTTCGATTTCTACGTATTCTTCGATACGAGCATCGAATTCTTCTTCGGTTTCGTTGAGACGCATGATGTGGATGTCTTCTGGTTCAAAGTCCAGACCGATTTCCTCACCAACGATGGCCTTACGGGTCGAGTGGATCATCCATTCATTTCCGAGTTCGTCATAGGCAATGATCTCATAGTGAACTCCACGGAAAAGCTGGGTATCAACTTTAACTTGGAGCTTGCCTTCTTCAGGAAGGGTAATGCGCAAGTCCTCTGGACGAATGACAACCTCAACAGGCTCATTTGGCTTCATCCCCCCATCGACCGCTTCGAAGTGTTTGCCGTTAAACTCGACCAAGTAGTCCTCAATCATGGTTCCTGGCAAAATATTTGACTCACCGATAAAGGTGGCAACAAAGTGGTTGATCGGCTCGTCGTAGATGTCCACAGGCGTTCCAGACTGAACAATCTCACCATCGTTCATAACGAAAATCCAGTCACTCATGGCAAGAGCTTCTTCCTGATCGTGAGTGACAAAGACAAAGGTAATCCCCAATCGTTGTTGCAGTTCACGCAGTTCATACTGCATGTCTGTTCGCAATTTCAAGTCCAGAGCTGACAAAGGCTCATCCAACAAAACCACACGGGGTTGGTTGATGATGGCGCGGGCAATGGCCACACGCTGACGTTGTCCTCCAGAAAGTTTACGGATGGAACGTTTTTCATAACCTTCCAACTGAACCATCTTGAGAACTTCCGCTACGCGTTGTTCGATTTCTTTCTTGTCAATCTTACGCAAGCGGAGTGGAAAGGCAACATTTTCAAACACATTCATATGTGGAAACAAGGCATAGGATTGGAAGACGGTATGGACGTCTCGCTTGTTGGTCGGGATGTCGTTGATCCGCACCCCATCCAACAAAATATCTCCTGTCGTCGCATCCAGTAAACCTGCAATGATGTTTAGGATGGTTGATTTTCCTGAACCAGATGCGCCTAAAAGAGTATAGAATTTCCCTTCTTCCAACTCAAAGTTAATGTCTTTGAGAACCTTGGTGTTGCTGTCTTCAAAAACTTTAGAGACGTTTTTGAATTCGATAATTGGTTTTTTCAATTGGCATAAATTCCTTCTTTTTCATAAATTAACAGATCAGGGCTCTGTCAGGCCGCCACTACCTCTTGCAGGGAGTAAAACCACCTGCATATATCTTCGCTACCGATAGGCTTTCACCCCCTTTCCATTGACATAGCAGCAGCTATTTTGGCGAAACCTTACTCCTTCTCGCCCAAGATTCGAACTTCTCTCTCAAGAGTGACACCTGAGTGTTCCTTGACTTTTTCAATAACAGATTGGATCAAGTCCTCGTAGTCTTTAGCCGTTCCGTCAGCAACATTGATCATGAAACCAGCGTGCTTTTCAGACACTTCAACACCACCGATACGATAGCCTTTCAAACCAGCCTCTGAAATCAACTGACCTGCAAAATGCCCCACTGGACGCTTAAAGACTGAACCACAAGATGGGTATCCTAGCGGTTGTTTGAGTTCACGAAGGTGAGTCAAGCGATCCATTTCCTGCTTGATAACCTGATGATTTCCTGGAGCTAGGGCAAATTTAGCTGACAAGACAATGGCCCCAGAATCCTGAATAGCTGAATGGCGGTAACCAAAAGCCAAGTCCTTGGCTGACAAGGTTTCAATTTCCCCTTCCTTGGTCAGAATCTTACAAGACTGCAAAATGTGAGCAATCTCTCCTCCGTAGGCACCCGCATTCATAAAGACAGCACCTCCGATGCTCCCTGGAATGCCGCAAGCAAACTCAAAACCAGTCAAACTATGACGAAGTGCAATACGTGTTGTCTCGATCAAATTAGCACCCGCTTCTGCCTCAATGGTATAACCATCAACTGAAACGTTATTGAGCTTATCACACAAGATGACAAAACCACGGACTCCACCTTCACGAACGATGATATTGCTGGCATTTCCTAGCACCATCCAAGGAATATTCTCCTGATTGGCAAATTGAACGACACGCGCCATCTCATAGCGATTGCGTGGCAAAACTAGATAATCCGCTCGACCTCCAACCTTGGTATAGGTATAGGTCTTCAAGGGCTCCTTGAAACGAATATCGATTCCTTCTAATTGTTCTTGTATTTTAGTTACGAATGTCATATCTCTCATCCTTTTGTAAAGTCATTTCATTATACCATTTTTAAGGGCTTTTGACGACAGGAAAATTCTTGGTGTCAAAGCATTGCGTAAAAAAAGAGGTTTCCCTCTTTTTATGATGATTTTTTCCAAAATGTAGATTTTGTTAGCCAGATAAAGGCTAGTACTTCTAAAAGAAGAATGACTTCCACTAGAAGTGGATTTGCAATCCATCCCACTTGAGATAAAGCTGGAGCCAAATCAAACAAGGCATGCAAACCATAGGCAGCAAAGAGGTAGATCCATTTCTTTTGACTAACACTTTGGTAAACCCAGATGGAAAGACCAATTTGTAGAACTAGAGCAAGCACACGCTCAACTCCTAATAAATAAACCTGCCATATCGATAGAGACTGAACCGTTTCAAGGGTAGCCTTTGGAAGGAGATTGGCTACATCAGTATTTGAAGACTGGATGAGTGAAAAGAGGATCAACAAACTGATTAAGCTTCCCATCCCAAGATAGAGCAACTCCAAACCTCCATGTCCCAAGCCGTAAGCCAAAGCGTCTTTCTCTTCTAGATTTCTCTTTTTCTCCAACCATTTAAAAAAGACAAGGCGGGCAGTTTCCTCAAAGAGGGCTGCCATGGCAATCGCGTAAAGAACATATAGGAAAGGTTGCTCATTCATGAGCGAAATCGTTCCGTCTTTTTGCGGTCGAAGAACTAGAAAGTGGACCATCTTCTCTAACACTTGAGAAGAAACAAAAAATGCGATTGCCCCCAAGCCCATCACTGCAAGAGAGATCTGAAACCGTTTTTTGGCATACCAAGTCCCACCTACTAGGACTAAAACCAAAGCGATCATGGTAAGGATAATATGTAGTGTCATCTTTTTCTCCTATTCTGACTTGTCAATGTCTTTCTTCATCTCATCAACATTAAATTTCGCAAATAAATACTGGCGATCTTGGACTGGAAAACGTTGGTCCAATTGGTCAACTGCTCCAACCTCGATAATGCCTTCCTTGATAACAAAGTCCATCACGTGTCCACCAAAAGTCAAATCATCCGAGATAAAGTGCAAATGGTAACCTGCAACACTGACCCCATGGAAAATCTCTGGTGTCCAAAAACCAACGATGGTTCCTGATACATTTTCTCGACTATATTCAGGCTGATGGGTGGCAACCTCAGCAAACTTGGTATCAGGTGTGGATTTGGGAATCATCCGCACATGCATTTGTGAAAATTCACCATGAATCTTGATAGAGCGAAAGAGATTCTCCCCATCATAGTAGGACTCAATCCGCTTTTCTAATTCCTTGTCCGTCATCTCAAAGCGTTGGCGGAAAATTACTTCTGCCTGATGGGGGACCACTGCCGCATAAGGGATAAGGGCATCAGGCGCAACTTCTACAATTTCAGGTTGCTCCCCTAAACCTTTGGCTTGATAAGCCTTGCCATCAAGGACAATCAACTCTCCATCAATCGAATCAAGGGTTCCCAAACCAAGGTCACCATGCTCCAGCAATTCTCCCACTGTCATGGTTCCACCATAGAGACCAGCCATTAGGGCACCTAGAGTATTGTATTGAAATAATTTTACTGGTTCCTGCACTTTTCTATCCATTCTCTCTCTTATCTTCTTTTCAATGAATTATCATACTTTCTAAGTATACCACATTTGCCCCTAGATGTGAAAGAGAGAAATGCTTTTCCCATTGCCAAGTAGACAAAAAAAAGGTAAAATGAAACAAAATCAAAGGAGGGCTGGAATGACGAAAGAAAGTAAATACCAAGCAGTCATTTCCTTTCTAAAAGAAGGTATTGAATCAGGAAAATTTCCAACTGGTAGCAGACTTCCCTCTATCCGTCAACTGAGTCTGGATTTTCATTGTAGCAAGGACACTGTCCAACGAGCCCTGCTGGAATTACGCCATGAACAATACCTCTATGCCAAGCCCCAAAGTGGCTATTATGTTCTGGAACAGGGACAGCATCAGGACTTGGAAATCGAAGTCACTGACGAACATGCCAGTGCCTATGACGACTTTCGGCTCTGCGTCAATGAAACGTTAATCGGACGAGAAAACTACCTCTTCAACTACTATGACAACCAAGAAGGACTTGAGGAACTGAGACAATCTGTCCATCAACTTCTTTTCAACCAAGCCCTATACTGCAAACCCGACCAACTGGTTCTGACTTCGGGCACACAGCAAGCTCTCTTTATCCTTTCTCAGATCAACTTCCCAAGTAAGGGAGAAGAGATTTTGGTCGAACAGCCAACTTACCACCGAATGAATCGCCTCTTGATCGCTCAGGGATTGACCTACAGGACCATTGAACGCCGAATCGATGGGATTGACCTTGACGAACTAGAAGAACAGTTCAAATCCGGAAAAATCAAGTTCTTCTATACCATTCCTCGCTTCCACTATCCTCTTGGCCATTCCTATTCTGATCAGGAAAAAAGGGCCATACTGGATCTAGCAAACCAGTATGGTGTTTACATCGTCGAGGATGACTATCTAGGAGACCTAGACCCTAAAAAAGGTCAGACCTTCCACTATCTGGATACAGAGGATCGCGTCATTTATATCAAGTCCTTCTCAACCAGCCTCTTTCCAGCCCTTCGTATCACAGCTCTCATTCTCCCAAATGCCCTAAAAGAGGCTTTTGTTTCCTACAAAAATGTCCTGGACTATGACAGCAATCTCATCATGCAAAAGGCTCTCTCACTTTATATCGATAGTCAGTTATTTGAAAAAAATCGACTGGCTCGACTGACCCTTCAAGAAAACTATCAGACTCGGATAAAGGAAATACTTGGAAAAAACACCTGTCCCTTGCCCCACTATCCTCTACACGATGGCCTTCTCCTTGATTTGAGAACCTATCCTAAAATTGCTAGTTTAAAGCATAGCTCACTCAAACTAGACTTCTTTGAAGAGGCTTATTTGGAAGCCTGTCCTTATCAGTTTGCCAAAGTCTCTCTTGAAAATCTAGAAGCACTATTACAATACATAAAAGCAGAATTGGATTAAACTCCAACTCTGCTTTCTTTTTTACTGTTCAACTTCTGTTAGTTTCGCTGCTTTTTCTAGATAGGTTTGATAAGTTCCTTCATCTTTCAGTTTTTGGATAACCTTATCTACTACTGCTTTCAAATCTGATTGATTCTTCTTGATGGCAACGGCATTGGCTTCGCCATCTTTCATCGTCAAAGTAGCTGTCGCAACGACAAGGTCTGAGTTTTTACCTGCGTAACTAAGAGCCACTGGTTCATCCATATGTACAGCATCCACTTTCCCAGCCTGCAATTCATTAACTGCCTCTCCCATATTGGTCAAGGATGTCAATTGGGCATTTGGCAATTGTTCCTTGACCATGGTTTCTGGAACAGTTCCCTTTTGAGCTGCGATATTGGCACTTGCGAGGCTTGAAAGATCCTTGTACTTGTCTAAATCGGATTTTCTAACCAAGAAACTCATCTTGTTTTCATAGTAAGGGATAGAAAAGTCAAAGACTTCCTTTCTCTCATCGGTGGCACTAATTCCTGCAATGGCCAAGTCAGCCTTTCCAGTTTGAAGACTGGTCAAGACATTGTCAAAACTCATACTAGAGATTTCAAGTCTAACTCCAAGTTCATCCGCAATCGCTTGAGCCATATCAATATCTGCACCAATCACTTGGTTTTTACCATCTACCAAGGCTTGGAATTCAAATGGCGCATAGTCTGGGCTGGTCGCCACGACTAGCTTCCCTTTTTGTTGGATAGCATCCACAGCAGACTGGGAACTATCCGTACTGGATTGACAAGCTACTAAAATCATGCTGGCAAGCATGCTACACACAACTACTATCCATTTCTTGAATTTCATAAATAAACTACCTTTCTATTATTTCTGAATAATTATAACTTATTTGAAAATACTTGTCAATATTTTCAGAATTTTCATTTCAAAAAAATTCCTTTTTATTCAAAAAAAAAGACTAATCTGAGTTGATTAGCCTTTTTAGTGCATATTTAATCCGTTTCTTAGAGTTCGACAATTTTACCTGTTTCAAAGTAAACAACCCATTCACAGATATTTTTTGCGTAGTCTCCGATTCGTTCCAAGAAGGAAATGACCTGGAAGTAATCACGGCCTGTAACGATGGCTTCAGGATTTTTCCTAATTTCTTCTGTAGCCAAATCACGGATGCTATCAAAGTAATGGTTGATTTTTTCGTCCATAGCTGCTACTTCGTAGGCTTGATCCACAGAACCGTTGAGATAGAGATCTAGGGCTGCTTCAACGAAGTTTTTCACGTCGCGTCCCATCTTTTTGATTTCTTCTTCAACAGAAGGGATACGTTGCTCCCCCTTCATGCGAATGGTCGCCTCAGCGATAGACACTGCATGATCTCCCATGCGTTCCACGTCTGATACTGCCTTGAGAACGGTCAAGACGGTACGAAGGTCTTGCGAAACAGGTTGTTGGAGGGCAATCATTTCAAATGATTTCTTTTCCAACTTCACTTCATATTCATTTACTTCTGCATCGTCTTCGATGACTTCTTTTGCCAAATCACGGTCATGCGTAACAAAGGCACGCACTGTACGATTGATCTGCGAGAGCACTTCTTGTCCCATAGCATAGAACTGGTTGTGCAATTTCTCCAAATCTTCTTCAAATTGAGATCGTAACATCATTCAACTCCTTATCCAAATTTTCCTGTAATATAATCTTCTGTTTCCTTGTTTTGAGGGGAAAGGAACATCTTCTTCGTATCATTAAACTCAATCAAATCTCCATCTAGGAAAAAGCCAGTCTTATCAGAGATACGAGAAGCCTGCTGCATGGAACGCGTTACCAAGAGCATGGTGTACTTATCTTTCAGACCATACAAGGTTTCTTCAATCTTACCAGCCGAGATAGGATCCAAAGCTGAAGTTGGTTCGTCCAAGAGGATGATTTTAGGGCTAGTTGCCAAAACACGGGCAACACAGACACGTTGCTGTTGACCTCCTGAGAGACCAATGGCCGAATCATGCAAACGATCCTTGACTTCATCCCAGATAGAAGCACGTTGCAAGGCCTTTTCTACTGCTTCATCAAGGACCTGTTTATCCTTGACTCCATTGATACGTAGTCCGTAAACAACATTTTCATAAATAGACATAGGGAAGGGATTGGGCTGTTGGAAAACCATGCCGATTTCCTTACGCAATTCAACCGTATCTGTACGTGGACTATAGATATTGTGACCATTATAAATCACTGTCCCAGTTGTTGTCACCTCAGGGTTTAAATCTCCCATGCGGTTGATGGCCTTGAGAAGAGTTGACTTCCCTGAACCTGAGGGACCAATGAGGGCGGTTATTTCCTTGGGCTGGAAAGAAAGGGAAACACTATTCAAGGCCTTCTTTTTATTGTAATAAACGGACAGGTCTTTAACCTGCAAAATTGGTTCTGTCATACTGCTTCCTTTCTAACCAAAGTGTCCCGTTACATAGTCATTGGTTGACTGTAACTTAGCATTTTGGAAAATATTGGATGTCTTATCATACTCGATCAAATCGCCCAAGTAGAAAAATCCTGTGTAGTCACTTGCACGGGCGGCCTGTTGCATACTGTGGGTAACGATAATTATGGTAAAATCCTTCTTTAATTCCAACATGGTTTCTTCCAGTTGGGCTGTCGCAATCGGATCCAAGGCTGAAGCAGGCTCATCCATCAAGAGGATATCTGGCTTGACAGAGATGGCACGAGCGATACAGAGACGTTGTTGCTGACCACCAGAAAGCATCAAGGCTGATTTGTGGAGGTCGTCTTTGACCTGATCCCAAAGGGCAGCCTGTCTTAGAGAGGTTTCTACAATTTCATCAAGTACTTTCTTATCCTTAACACCTGCACGTTCATGAGCAAAAGTGATGTTGCGGTAAATAGACTTGGCAAATGGATTTGGACGTTGAAAGACCATTCCGATATGCTTACGCATCTCATAGACATTGATTTCAGGACGATTGACGTCAATTCCTTGGTAAAGAATTTTACCTGTTACCTTGGCAATGTCAATGGTATCATTCATCCGATTGAGACTACGGAGATAGGTAGATTTCCCAGATCCTGATGGACCAATCAAGGCCGTTATTTTATTTTTTTCAAATTGCATATCGATGCCCTTGATGGATTCATTTTTACCATAGTAAACATGTAAATCCTTGGTAGAGAGGGCCACTTTTTCTTCAGGGAAGGTGATGATATGCTTTTCATCCCAGTTATATTTTGACATGGCTTCTCCTTTAGGCAGCGGTTAATTTCTTGTGTAAATAGCTTCCGAGTTTGCGAGCCCCAAAGTTAAAAATCAAGATAAAGATGAGGAGCACAGCGGCAGAACCAGCTGATACGATGGTAGCATCTGGAATGGTTCCCTCGCTATTGACTTTCCAGATGTGGACAGCCAATGTTTCTGCTTGACGGAAGATTGAGATAGGGCTGGTAACACTAAGGATATTCCAGTTAGACCAGTCAAGGGCTGGTGCAGACTGTCCTGCCGTATAGATCAGAGCGGCGGCCTCACCAAAGATACGGCCAGATGCCAAGACAACACCTGTTACAATACCTGGAAGAGCTTCAGGAATGACGACATGGACCACAGTCTCCCAACGAGAAATTCCAAGGGCAAGACCAGCCTCACGTTGTGTATGGTGAACGTGTTTTAAACTGTCCTCAACATTTCGAGTCATCTGAGGGAGGTTAAAGACTGTCAAGGCCAAGGCACCTGAAATGATTGAAAATCCATACTCAAACTGGACTACAAAGATCAAGTAACCAAAGAGACCCACAACGACTGATGGTAGAGAAGACAAAATCTCAATACAGGTACGGATGAAATTGGTCACAGGTCCTTTTTTGGCATACTCAGCAAGGAAAACGCCAGCTCCCATAGACAGGGGAACAGAAATGATCAAGGTAATGACCAAAAGGAAGAAGGAATTATAGAGCTGAATCCCGATACCTCCACCTGCTTGATAAGAGGAGGATTTCCCAGTCAAGAAGGACCAAGAGATATGAGGCAACCCTCGAACCAAGATATAGAGAATCAAAGATGCCAAAATGGCCACGATGATACCCGCGATGGTATAGAGGACAGCTGTTGCAAGTTTATCTAATTTCTTAGCGTGCATAGTTTTTCTTTCCTCTTTCTTTCGTAATCAATTTAATCACACTGTTAAAGGCCAAACTCATCAAGAGCAAGACCAAGGCCAGTGACCAGAGAACGTTATTATCAACCGTTCCCATGACGGTATTCCCAATTCCCATAGTCAAAACAGAAGTCAAAGTCGCAGCTGGTGTTGTTAGCGAAGTTGGGACAACGGCTGAGTTTCCGACCACCATCTGAATAGCAAGGGCTTCACCGAAGGCACGCGCCATCCCAAAGACCACTGCAGTGAAAATACCTGAACGTGCTGCTTTCAAGGTCACACGCCAGATGGTTTGCCAACGAGTGGCTCCCATAGCTAAACTAGCTTCACGGTAATGACGAGGAACAGCACGCAAGCTGTCTGTTGTCATAAAGGTTACAGTTGGTAGGATCATGACAAAGAGAACGAAAATCCCTGACAAGATGCCAAAACCAGTTCCACCAAAGATGCTACGAACAAAAGGCACCACAACTTGCAAACCAATAAATCCATAGACGACTGAAGGAATACCGACGAGAAGTTCGATGGCCGGTTGCAAAATCTTTGCACCCTTTGGTGATACTTCTGTCATAAAAACTGCTGCTCCAATAGCAAAGGGAGTTGCGATGAGGGCAGATAAAATCGTCACAATAAAGGAACCCAAAATCATCGGAAGGGCACCAAATTGTTTCCCTGAGGGATTCCAAGTTTGTCCAAAGAGGAAATCAAAGATGTTGACCCCATTGACAAAGAAGGTCGACAAACCTTTTTGGGCTACAAAAATCAAAATCATCGCTACAATGATGACAATCAAAGAAAGGCAAGTGAAGGTCAAACCTTTACCAAACTTCTCAAGGCGAGAGTTCTTTGAAGGAGAGAGTAATTTTTTCGATAATTCTTCTTGATTCATTATTGACCTCCTTCTACTGCTGTAACGGTACCTGAAGCATCCTTTTGGACTTTCATTTCATTGATGGAAATATAGCCCATGCCCCTAACAATTCCATTTTGGGCTTCGTCTGAGAAGACGAAATTCAGGAATTCAGCAGCTAACTCATTTGGCTGACCAAGTGTGTACATATGTTCATAAGACCACAAAGGCCAGTTGTTGGTCGTTACATTTTCAGACGTAGGCTCATAACCATTGAGCTTCATGGTCTTGACCGAGTCATCTACATAAGCAAAGGCAAGATAAGAAATGGCTCCTGGAGTTTGGGAGACAATCGACTTGACCATTCCATTGGAATCCTGCTCTTGGCTCTGCATAGCAGATTGGCCATTCATTACGACATTGTCAAAGGTTGCTCGAGAACCCGAACTTGCCGCTCGGTTGATGATTGAAATGGCCAGGTCTTTGCCCCCAACTTCTTTCCAGTTGGTCACTTCACCTGTAAAGATTTTGCGAAGTTGCTCGGTTGTGAGATTTTCAACAGCCACTTCTTTGTTCACAATCACTGCCAGACCAGCCACTGCAACCTTGTGGTCTACTAGAGCTGAAGCGTCAATTCCATCTTTTTCCTCAGCAAAAACGTCAGAGTTGCCAATATCTACAGCTCCAGACTGCACCTGAGAAAGTCCTGTTCCCGAACCTCCACCTTGAACGTTGACTGTTTTTCCGATATTTTTTGAACCAAATTCGTCTGCTGCGGCTTCAACCAAAGGCTGAAGAGCAGTTGAACCGACGGCTGTCATGGTTTCTCCACGATCAATCCAGCTTGCACATCCTGCCAGAGAACCTGCCAGCAAAAGAGTCGCAAGAGATAGGACGAGCTTTTTTCTTTTTTTCACTATTTTTCTCCTTGAACATAATGATGAATGCTCTGATTTCTTTCTGTTCCTATCATATCAATTAGTGATGATAAGATTTGGTTTACGATTTATAGACTGGAAGCCCCATTGAGGACCAGTCAGTTCGTAACATAATATAAGTAAAAATGAAAGACTATCAGAAAAAACTCATACTTCCAATATAACATAGAATAGATTCTTTGACTAGCTTTTTCACTTGAATCTGAGGCCTTTTGGATAATAATTTTTTAAAACATTTCCAGTAACTTTTGCAAAGCCCAGACCGTTTCCTTGAACCACAACTTGATACCAGCCATTTGGTAGACTTTCAGCTAGCTGAACTGTCTCCCCAGCCACATATTTTACAAAATTCTCATCCTTGATTTCGACTGTTTGCAAAACTTGACTTGGTTTTAAGGCTAATCCCAGAGCAAAAGTTGGTTCGAAGCGTTTCTTCTTAAACGTCCCCAGATGGAGCCCATTTCTAGCAATTTTGAGTTTGCCTAGATCAGGTAGCATCTCTGGCAAGAGATAGAGCTGATCTCCAAAAGTCTGCAAGATACCAGTTAGATTGACCTGCAAGTGTTTTTGGGCAAAATCATGCCACAGAGCCAATTGTTCACGACTGAGATTGCTCTTGCTGGCTTTGAATTTAGGTGCTGGATTTTCTCCCTTAAACTGCAGGTGGGCAACAAACTGACCTTCTCCCTTAAAATGGTGAGGGTACATTCGCGCCGTTTCAGGAAGTCCAATTCCTGCTACCATACCGTTCACATGCTCGACTGGAAGCAATTCAAAATCATAAGTATCAAGCAACCAGTGGACGATTTCTTCATTTTCCTCAGGTGACCAAGTACAGGTCGAGTAGACCAGACGGCCACCTTCTGCAAGCATGGTGACTGCATCTTCTAGAATCTCTCTTTGGAGACTGGCACATTGGCTCGGATAATCGGTACTCCAATAATCCATGGCATCTGGTTGTTTACGGAACATCCCTTCACCCGAGCAAGGGGCATCAAGGACAATCACATCAAAATAACCTTTAAAGACCTTGGCTAGGCGGTCCGCAGATTCATTGGTCACAACTACGTTTGTAGCACCAAACCGCTCCATATTTTCCACTAAAATCTTAGCACGTTTACTTGAAATTTCGTTGGAAACAAGGACTCCCTGATTAGCCAGATAGGCTGCTAGTTGCGTGGATTTTCCACCTGGTGCTGCCGCCAAGTCCAAGACCTTCATACCAGGGCTTGGTTGAGCCACCTGGGCCACCATTTGGGCTGCAGGCTCTTGCGAATAAACAAAACCTGTCACATGCTCTGGTGACTTCCCTGAGACCTTGCCATAGTATCCCCAAGGTGTATAGGGAATGGCATCGTCAAACGACAGCTGACTTTCTTTTAAGGGATTGACCCGAAAAGCCGATACCGCTTCCTGTTTAAAAGAGGCAAGAAAATCTCTTGCCTCATCTTCTAGTATCGCTTCATATTTTTCAACAAATCCTTCTGGAAATTGCATTTAGTTTTCTTTCCTTTCATAAATATAGGACTGAATCTCTTCTTGCATCTCGATTGGCACCATCATGACAGGCTGACGCGTTTGAAAATCAACAGGCTCACCAGAAACTGTAAGAAGACGATAGCCCAGACTGTCTCCTAGGATACTTGCCGCAGCGTAATCCCATGGCTGCAAGTAGGTGATATAAGTCAGAAGACGACCCGATAAAACCTTGGCAAAACTAATGGCCGCACTACCATAGACACGGACTCCCAACGCTGCTCGGCCCAAATCCGCCAAGCCCCACTCATTTGTTTCAAACATACCTGAGTTACCAGCCACTAAAAATTCTCTGAGAGGTTTCTTTTTAAAAGTTGGTAAGGGCTCATTATTACGACATGGAGGAAAGGAACCACCACCATAGTAACAATCCCCTTTCATGACATCATAAATAATGCCAAATTTGCCCACACCATTCTCAAAATAAGCCAACATCACGGCAAAATCTTCCTTCTGAGCGACAAAGTTATTGGTACCGTCAATGGGATCAATCACCCAAACGGAACCTTGACCGACTCCAGCACGCAAACAGCCCTCTTCCGCACAAATCAAGTCTTCTGGATAAGATGCTAAAATTCTACCAACCAAAAGATCCTGAACTTCCTTATCCAAACGCGTCACCAAGTCAGTAGGTGAAGACTTTCGCTCGACCTGCAAATCTTCTTGCATGTGGGCCAAAATGTAATCTGCAGCTTCTTGCACAATCTGTTTAGCAAATTTAAATTTAGTTTCCAAGAGAAATCTTCCCTTCTCTTTTTTCTTTTGCTAATTGAACTGCATGATAGAAGGAATAACCGCTAGCCGTCTCAAATTCGCGGCCTAGGCGTTTTTCTTCACTTTTGCTCGGAACGACAGACTTAAATTCCTTGTAAGACTCTAGCAGTTTTTTTGCTTCTACCTTGTCTTCATAGGCAGCTTCAACATCATTAAAAAAAGAAAGCACTGAAGCAAGTTCTTCAGTGCTCCACGACAAATCTAGTGGGTAACTATACTGTTTGTTCATCTATCCAATACCAGCTCTCAATGTTGCTTCTTTTAGTTCTTGTTTACGGTAACTACGAGGGAGAAAAGCACGAATCTCATCTTCATTAAAACCGATCTGCATGCGTTTGGTATCAATAATAATTGGGCGACGCAAAAGACTAGGATATTGCTCAATCAACTGAAGCAACTCCGATACCGAAATACTCTCTACATCAATATCCAATTTTTGGAAAATTTTTGAACGAGTTGAAATGATGTCATCAGTACCATTTTCGGTCAAGGAAAGAATGTGTTGCAATTCTTTTCTTGTTAAAGGACTGGTCATAATATTGTGCTCCTCAAAAGGAACTTTATGCGTCTCTAACCAGGCCTTTGCCTTACGACATGATGTACAGCTCGGTGATAAAAATAGTGTAATCATGCTTTTCTCTTCTTTATCTATACTTTGCTATTCTTATTATACAAAAAAATAAAGCGCTTGACTAGCAATTTCTAGAAAAAAGCCTATTTTTTTCTAGAAAAATAGACTGTATGCGAACGAATTACTCAATTCCAATGAAGTTAATTCACTCCTCGTAAGAATTTTTAACTTCATCTCTGTTTTATCAATGCAACACATTAAAGTATTCTACGACTTTTCAAATAAAGAAAACCAAAGAAACTTTCATAGAGTCCAAAAAAGAGAAGGAAAGCATGGAGGAAGAAGGCCTCTGGTAAAATCAAAATAACTGGGTCCTTTGCTGGATCAAAAAGCCAGGTATCATCTCCCACAAAGAGAATCTGATGGAAGAGAGTAAAGAATTGCTCAAAACCAATCAACACTCCCAAAAGCCCAATGACCAGAGGTAAAACTAATAAAGCCAGGATACTTTTACGATATAGGGGTAGAAAGCCTTTTTTTACAATATTTTTAACAAAGAAATAGAAACTTGGCAGTGTCACCAATGTGACTAGCTGAACCAAGTGAAAGAGGTTCTTCACCACCGCAAAGTGGTGCAGACCTGCTGCTGACGAACGAAAATCAGGCATCTCTAAGACCTGACTAAAGGGATTGGTCAGGTAATTCATCAAAATTTGAAAGTTGTACTGAATGGTTTCTGACTTTAGAAAGACTCGATTCGCTAAGTTCAGCCACTGAATCTCCAAAGGATAGAAAATCCATGCCAGATAAATGGTTAAGAGAATAGAAAGGGAGAGGAAAAAGAGCATACTTCCCCAAAAGGTTAGTTTAGTTTTCATCAAAATCCCACTCCGTAAGGCTAGAAAGCACATGAGTTGGTGCGATTGGCAGGTCAGCCACTTCTTCTGCTTTGGTGAAACCTGTTGTCACCAAGAGCGTTGGAATGCCATTATCAATCCCTGCCCGAATATCCGTCAGGTAGTTATCCCCGACCATGAGCAATTCTTCTCGTTTCAAGCCCAAGTGCTCAACTGCCTTGTCCATGATAATAGCATTTGGTTTCCCGATATAAACTGATTTTACCCGAGTTGCTACTTCAAGAAGTGTTACAAGTGAACCAGCACCTGGCAAGAGACCACGCTCTGTTGGAATATTGAGGTCAGGGTTGGTTCCGATAAAGTGGGCACCCTTTTGGATGGCAAGAGTTGCCGTAGCAAATTTTTCATAGTCCACTTGCCAGTCCAGTCCAACTACCACATAGGCAGGATTTTCCTTGTCTTCGACATAACCAGCCGCTTTAATGGCATCTTTGAGCCCTGCTTCACCGATGACATAGACTGTCTTTTCCAGTCCCAAGTCATTCATATAGTCAATGGTTGCTAGAGTTGCCGTGTAGACAGTTGAAAGAGGCGTGTCGATATTAAAATTCTGAGCCAACATCTCTTGAACGCTCTCAGGAGTACGAGTTGTATTATTAGTCACAAAGAGATAGGGAATTTCTCGCTTTTGCAACTCATGGACAAAAGCCTCTCCTGCCGGAATTCGGTCTTTCCCCTTGTAAATGGTTCCGTCTAAATCAATTAAATAACCTTTATAAGCCATATCGCCCTTTCTAATTGCCTTCAATTTCTTGCCAAGTAATCATAGCTTGGGCATTAATCTCGCCATCACTGATAATCTCATGCTTGCTTTCTAGTCCCTTGAGTTCATAAGCTGAAGCAATCATGCCACCTGGTCGCACTTCTTTGACATATTTGAGATTGATTTTCTTTGGAATATACTTGGTCAAAAAGTCTGCTCCCATGACCTCAAAAATCCAATCCAGATATTTGCTATTATTGACATGACCATTCATATCCAAGTCGTAAAAACGAACATGGTAGTCTTTACTGATCGAGTTTTCTAGATTTGTATACTTTGGCCCACGGATGAGTTTTTTATCAAACTCAGACTGGTAAGGAGCAACAATTTCTGGTTCGACAGCATGAACTTTACGACTGTCTCTGTCCATGAGAACAAAGGTTGCCAACATGCGAATCATTTCTTGACCTGCTTCATCATAGATGGTGAAACGGCGGTAGCAAAAAAGACGATTGTAAGTCAATGCTTCTGTTTCAATCGTAATCTCCTCAGCAAAGCGAGGCAAGCGAACCACGTCAATCGCATAGTCTGTAATAATCCAGACCAGATTGTAACGTTCTAACATATCCTTGTCGCTAACTCCCAGCTCAATCGACTGCATACCTGATACTTGCAGGGACAGCAAAATGACATCTGGAAGCTTGATATGGCCATTCATATCTGCCATATCAAAAGGAATTTTCATTTTCATTTGATAAGTTAAGCCCATTGTTCTACTCCAAAATAAATCGTTCTGCTACGGTGTCTCCTAAAAAGAGACCTCTCTTTGTCATTCGGACACGATCTCCATCTATCTGCATGAGACCTTGTTGAACCAAGTCTCTGATGATTTCACCATAAAGTCCATCAAAGGATCGTCCGAATTTTTCCTTAAATTGCGCCATAGAAACTCCGGATTTTTTCCGGAGGCCTAGGAACATTTCTTCTTCCATCTGCTCCCTTTGACTCAGGTGTTCTTCTGTTATCCGAGCATTTCCTGCCTCTACCGCATTGAGATAGTGGCGGATAGGACCGTGGTTTTTATAACGCACTCCGTCCACATAACCTGAAGCACCCGCACCGATACCATAATACTCAGCATTGTCCCAGTACATGAGATTGTGGCGACTTTCAAAGCCTGGTTTAGAGAAATTGGAAATCTCATAATGCTCAAAACCAGCCCGCTCAAGTTCCGCAATGATGTACTCAAACATTTCTGCTTCTAATTCTTCCTTGGGCAAGGGCAATTTCCCACGTCGCATACGGTTCATAAAGACCGTATGATTCTCCAAAATTAAGCTATAAAGGCTCATATGAGGAATATCAAGCGAAATAGCCTTAGCCACATTTTCCTCAACCTGATCCATAGTTTGACCCGGAAGTGCATAGATTAGGTCGATGGAGATATTGTCAAAACCAGCCAGTTTGAGGCGGTCGATATTCTCATAAATGTCCTTCTCCAAATGACTGCGTCCAATCTTTTTCAGCATTTTGTCATCAAAAGTCTGCACACCCAAGGAAACACGATTGACTGGCGACTGTTTCAAAACTGCAATCTTATCCGCGTCCAAATCGCCTGGATTGGCCTCAATGGTTAATTCTTCCAAAACTGACAAGTCCAGATTTTTAGTCAAACCATCCAAGAGCACTTCTAGTTGCAGAGCGGACAGTGCCGTTGGCGTCCCACCTCCAATGTAGAGAGTTCGCAACTTTTGGATATCATAAGAACGAAACTCTTCTAGTAGATGCTCCAAATAACTATCTACTGGCTGATTCTTGATAAACACCTTTGAAAAATCACAATAATAACAAATCTGTGTACAAAAGGGAATATGCACGTAGGCGGACGTTGGTTTTTTCTGCATAGTATTTATTATACCACAAAGACAGGCTTGCAGATAAAAATCACCATCTCCAAAAACCAGAGATGGTGTTACCTTATACTTCAGTAATATCGATGATGATTTCTTCTTGGCCTTCAGCAACGTCTGGAGTTGCTGACTGTTCTTGCCATTGCTCCTTGAGATTGTTAAAGGTTTCCTTCGATGCTTCCGTCGCTTGTCGAGCACAGTTTTTAGCTTGGTCAAGGACACTATCAAAAGTGATTTCACCAGATTCTACTTGCTCCTTTGTTTTCAATACAAAGTCAGTTGCCTGTTCCTTCACTTCAGTTAGTTTCTCACAAACCTGCTCTCTAGCAAATTCTGGATCTTCTCTCAAATCATCTAGAAAATCCTGAGCTTGACTACAAACTTGCTTGCCCTTGTCACTCGTCAAAAATAAAGCAAGAGCTGCACCAGAAACAGTTCCTAAAAGGATAGAGGATAGTTTACCCATAAGATTTCTCCTTTTCTATTTTTTGAAAATTTTACTTGCGAAACGAAGAGCGGACAAGCCTGCACCTGTCTTAATGGTCTTTGAACCAGCTGATGAGGCTTTTTTACCCAAGACACGCGCATGTTGATTGAGGTCAGATACTGACTCAGACAAGTCCGCTACAGCTGTAAAGAGTGGATCAATCGTCGCAACTTTGATATTGATATCGTCTGCCAACACATTAACCTTAACCAACAATTCATTGGTATGATGCAAAGTAACATCTACATCTGAAGACAAGGTTTTGATGGTTTTCTCTGTCTCATCAATCATACGACCTGCTTTTTGAATCGTGATTGTCAAATAGACTAAACAGACAATCAAAGCAATCGCGACAAGAATATATGCAACTTCTAACATTTATTTTTCCTCCTCTGTATGATAGAAAGGGGCTTTCTTTCGATTTTGATAAAGTATGATAAAAATACCGAGTCCGATAAGGATAACTGATAACCATTGGGAAACTCGCAGACCAAAGAACATGAGACTATCCGTCCGCATCCCTTCGATGATCATACGACCAAAGCCATACCAAATCAAGTAGAACGCCGTGATCTGACCGCGTCTGATTCCTTTTAATTTTCGTCTAAAAATCAAGATTAAAGCAAATCCGATCAGATTCCAAACCGACTCATATAGAAAAGTCGGCTGACGGTAGCTACCGTCAATGTACATCTGTTCACGAATGAAGCCTGGCAAATAATCCAGACTATCTACCGCTGCACCATAGGCTTCTTGGTTAAAGAAATTCCCCCAGCGGCCTAAACTTTGGGCAACCATGACGCTCGGTGCTGCAATATCTAAGAAATCCCAAGTATTGATCAGCTTTCTATCTGCAAAGATATAAAGGACAATAGCTCCCGCTATCAAACCTCCATAAATGGCCAAACCACCATTCCAGATGGCAATGATTTCACCTGGATTTTGCAGATAATAATCTAAGCGAAAGAGCACATAGTATAGTCTAGCACCTAAAATCGCAACTGGAAAAGCAATCAGGATAAAATCCAAAATATCATCTGATAGAATTTTCTTTTTGGGAGCTTCTTTCATAGCAAGATAGACAGCCAAGACCAATCCAGCCACAATACACAAAGCATACCAACGAATGGAAAAAGGACCGATTTCAAATGCAACTGGATTAATCATCTTTCACCTCATTTTTGGAGATGAGATTAGTCAAGCGTTCTTCAAATAAACGCGTCGCATCAAAGCCCATTTCCTTAGCGCGATAGTTCATAGCTGCCGCCTCAATAACAACAGAGATATTGCGTCCTGTTTTTACTGGGATACGGATACGCGGAATCGTTACACCAGAAACTTCTAGTTCTTCGGCATTGTTTCCTAGACGGTCAAAGGTCTTATGTGTATCGTAATTTTCCAAATAGACTGCCAGCTGAACTTGTGAGGAATCTTTTACAGCACTTGCTCCGTAGAGACTCATCACGTCAATAATCCCCACTCCACGAATCTCAAGTAAATGCTTCAATATTTCAGCAGGCTCTCCCCAAAGAGTCATTTCATCCTTGGCAAAGATATCTACACGGTCGTCTGCTACCAAACGGTGTCCACGTTTCACAAGCTCAAGACCTGTCTCGCTCTTACCGATACCACTATCCCCTTGGATCAAGACACCCATACCATAGATGTCCATCAAAACACCATGCACACTCGTACGTTCAGCCAAACGGGAATCAAGGTAGCTAGATAACTCTCCAGATAAACGACTGGTTGATGTTCGACTGGTTAAAATCGCAATCTTACATTCCCTAGCAGCTTTCAACATTTCTTCTGGCACTACCAAACCACGAGCAACGATGACAGCAGGTGTTTCAGGTAGAAACATTTTCTTCAAAACTTGATAACGGTTATGGGCAGGCATAGCTACCAAATAGGACCACTCCTTCATCCCTAACAGTTGAATCCGTTCTGGAGTATAGTAATCAAAATAGCCCGTCATTTCAAGACCTGGTCTCATAATGTCCGCAGTGTTGATTTCCTTTTCAAGTAACTCACCTTCACCATAGACAATATCTAGTCTGAGCTTTTCAATGACATCTCTTACTAAAACCGACATAATTTCCTCCTTCAATCGAGTTCTCCCTACTATTATATCAAATTGTAGGTGGAAGTTTCCTTTTTTTGCAGGATTTACAGTATTTATTTAAAAATAAAAAGACTAGATTTCTCTAGCCTTTCATTTCAAATTAGAATTTTTTACGTTTACGAGCTGCTTCTGATTTACGTTTACGTTTTACAGAAGGTTTTTCATAGAATTCACGTTTGCGTGTTTCTTGAAGAGTACCAGCTTTAGTAACCGCACGTTTGAAACGACGAAGTGCATCGTCAAGAGATTCATTCTTACGTACTACTGTTTTAGACATTTTTTTCACTCCCTTCAAGTTCAAGATCTATTCTATTTTACACGCAAAATGAATAAATGTCAAGGAAAAAACGGCCATAAACTTTTATTCTCTTTACTTTTTTCTTTTGAAGATGAAATAAATCACTAAGATGCAGAGAATCAAGCCCAAAATCGCTGGTTTCACAATTGATATGCCACTTCCTCCACTAAATAAAAGACTATGGGCAACCTTCAGAAACGCTCCAATTACTACCGTTGCTAATAATCCATACCAACGTCTACTCCATGTTAAGGATATAATCGCCGTAAAAAATGCTAGAATCATCGCCAGAATGATAATTTTTTCAATACTCCATCCGCTCGTTAAATAAGTCTTCTCAAAATTCAAAAATTCAATTACTTTTACATCAACTATTTCCGGCTTTGGGAACCAGAACATACTAGTGAATAAGCAAAATATAGAAAAGAAAATCAGGCTATAGGATTTTTTATAAGCTCCCATTACGATTGGAATAATAAAGAGAGGGCGAATATACCAACTCAGAGTATTCTGGTGTCTAGTAAATGCCCACTCAAAAAAGCTCGTATCTGATAAAAAAACGACAATGATAGCAATCGTTAGAAACAAGAAAATAACCCCACCTATTTTATCTAGCGTTTTTATTTTCATAACTTTTCTCTCCTTGAATTCGTAAAATTAATTCATCCATAGCAAATTCTCGCTAAGTGAGTTATCAACCTCTAATCATTTTAGTGGCAAAATATTAATGTTCTTCCAACCACATCTTTATTATCTTTATTCTATTGTTAAGATATCTATTTGCTCATCATTAACGATAATTGCTTGGCGGTTATGAAGTGGTAGCAATTCGAGCTGCTTTTTATACATTTCAAAGGTCTTTTTGCTACTATCAGTAAAAGGTTCCTCACCATAATGTGGAAGGATGTAAAAATCCACTTCATCCAATCCCGCTGTATCGGATAACTCTGTCGCTACTGTCTTGTCGTCCATGAGTTTATTGTAGTCAATATCCTTGGCTGCAATGATAGCCCCTGCTGATTCTCCCACATAGACCAACCCATCTCTTATTTGTTCTTTGATGAGAGATAGGAGTTGCTTTTTCTTTAATTCTTGTAATAAATAAAAGGTATTCCCGCCTGAGATATAAAGAATCTTGCTTTGGAAAATCTTTGCCTGTGCAGTTTCTCGATCACAAGAAGCAATATCTAGAATCTCTATCTCAAAGCCTAAATCTCTGAATGTTTGCTGAGCCTCATCGATATAGGCAGTATAGTCCTCTTTGTTCCCAGCGGTAGGAATAAATAAAACCTTTTTTTCTAGATTTTTTTCCTTTGCATAATCACTAAAAAGATTTTTGACACCAGCAAAATATGAACATAAAAATAATTGTTTCATGATTGTACCTCCATTAGTTTTTAACAATTTTATAAAGGATCCACGATCCCTTTCTTTGACTAGTTACGAGCTCAAAGCCTATTGATAACAAGAATCGTTTAAATACTTCTTCGCTTTGAAATTTCAGTAAAAAATAAGATAACTTGTTATATTCACAAGCTAGTAAGAGCATCCCGTCTGATTTGAGTATTCTTCGAAGTTCCATAAAAGAAGCTTCTAGATCCTGCCAATGAAAATGAGTTTGAAAGGCTGTGATTAAATCAAAACTTTCATCAGAAAAGCCTGTCTCCCTAACGTCTCTTCGTTCAAAATTTAGATTAGCCATCTCTATCTGTTTGGCTTGAGTTATTGCGGTATCTGAAATATCGATTCCAGTTACGGTACTTTGCGGAAAAGTTTCTTTCAGCAGAATGGTTGAACGGCCGTTTCCAACTCCTACATCTAAGATTACAGGGTAAAATGTCCTATCCAGATGACGAATTGCCCATACAAACATGGAGAGATAGGCTCGATTCCACAATTTCATCATTCGTTTTCCTAGAAAGCCCGAAGGATTCTTTGATTGCTGAATTAAGCGACTAAACAGTAACATTAAAAGTAAAAAACAAATAAAACCGATTATATAAATCAAAGTTCGAGCCTCCCCCGTATAGCTATATTATACCACTTTAGCAAGATAGTGAACATTTGAAGTAAAAAGCCACTCACTCCAAAGAGCAAGTGGTTCTTGTATTTTTATTTTTCAAGTAAGCTGAGCGCTGCTGCATCCGCAATAATGGTCACATCAGGGTGGTTTTGTAGGCTACTTGCTGGTAGACTTTCAGTTACTGGGCCTGATACTGTTCCAGCGATGGCTTCTGCTTTCGACTCACCGTAAGCAAAAAGAATAATAGACTTGGCATCTAAGATGTTTTTAATCCCCATTGAGATGGCTTGAGTTGGGACGTCTTCAATCTTGTCAAAGAAGCGAGCATTGGCTTCGATAGTAGACTGGTCTAGTTCTACTAAATGCGTTTGACTGTCAAATGGAGTGCCAGGCTCGTTAAAGCCGATATGTCCATTGCGACCAATTCCCAAGATTTGCAAATCAACTGGATGGTCAGCCAAAATTTGGTTGTAGCGTTCCACTTCAGCTTCAGCATTATCCTTAATCCCACGGGGTAAGAAGCTTTCTTTAAATGGTTTTTGGTTGAATAAGTGTTCTTGCATAAAGTAACGATAAGACTGTGGGTTGTCCCCATCAAGCCCTACATACTCATCAAGGTTCACACTGGTTAGATTTGAGAAATCAAGATCACTCTCAACGATTTCCTTGTAAAACTCTAGCGGACTGCTTCCTGTCGCAAGTCCCAATGTTTGAGCGCCATTGGCCAACTTTTCCTTCAAAATCTCAAAAGCTACTTTTCCACCTTCGACTTGATTTTCAACTTTAATAACTTTCATTTCATATCCTCCATATTTCTATATTCATTATATGGTATAGACCAATTTTTGTCAAGTGAAAACGATTTAATTTTCAAAAAAAGAGCGTCCAAACTTGAAACATGTTATAATGGATAAGATTAGAAGTTAGAAAGAATGATAAAAAATGAATACAGCTGATTTTGATTTCCACTTGCCTGAGGAATTGATTGCCCAAACTCCCCTTGAAAAACGTGATGCCTCTAAACTCCTCATCGTCAATCGTGAGACGGGAGAATTTCAGGATAAACACTTCCACTCTATTATCGATATGCTGGAACCGGGTGATGCCCTTGTCATGAACGACACCCGTGTTCTTCCAGCCCGCCTCTATGGTCAAAAGGAAGAAACAGGAGGCCACGTGGAACTTCTCCTTCTCAAAAATACTGCCGGTGATGAGTGGGAAGTCCTAGCCAAACCTGCCAAACGCCTCAAGGTCGGAACTCGCGTCAGCTTTGGAGATGGTCGTCTCAGCGCTGTCGTTACGGAAGAATTGACCCACGGAGGCCGTATTGTCCGCTTTGAATACCAAGGAATTTTCCTAGAAGTTTTGGAAAGTTTAGGTGAAATGCCACTGCCACCTTATATCCATGAAAAACTGGATGATCGTGAACGTTATCAAACCGTCTACGCCAAGGAAAGTGGTTCTGCTGCTGCACCAACTGCTGGCCTGCACTTCACCAAAGAACTGCTAGCAGAAATCCAAGCCAAGGGTGTTCATTTGGTTTATTTGACCCTCCACGTTGGTTTAGGAACTTTTAGACCCGTTTCTGTGGATAATCTGGACGAACATGAGATGCACTCAGAATTCTACCAACTTTCTGAGGAAGCAGCTGCTACCCTTCGCTCTGTCAAGGAAAATGGTGGACGCGTTATCGCTGTTGGAACCACTTCGATCCGCACACTGGAAACCATCGGTTCCAAGTTTGATGGGCAAATCCAAGCAGATTCTGGCTGGACCAATATCTTTATCAAACCTGGATACGAATGGAAGGTTGTCGATGCTTTCTCAACCAACTTCCATCTGCCAAAATCAACCCTCGTCATGTTGGTTTCTGCCTTTGCAGGCCGTGACTTAGTCTTAGATGCTTACCAGCACGCTATTCAAGAACACTACCGTTTCTTCAGTTTCGGTGATGCCATGTTTATCTATTAAAAATAGCTCCGCCATTTCTTTAGGATAGTTTATTCCTAAGAGATGACAGGGCTATTTCTGTTTAAAGTGTAATTTCTGGGGACTCAGAAGTTAGATGGACCAGTTTGCCTTGAACACCAAAGTAGTCTTTTACCAAGTCCTGTAATTCTTCCATGGCAGCCCTAGCACGCGTTGCCTGTTCAGCATTGATCGCTTCAATCACTAAGACAGCATCCTTTGTCTCTTCCGTCAGCATGGTTCTCTGTGCCTCTCTCCAGTTGAGACAACGACAAACCGCTCCTTCATCATCATAATAGATGATTTCTTCAGGTAAAGCAGGCGCATCGTTTTCAGCTCCTAGTGGAAAGAAAGGTTCTCCTCCCTTAGCCTGACCAAGATGAAGATTGCCTACAATCTTGTTCACATCTTCGCCACCACAGGGAACAGCATAAGATAGAGAGACACTATTATAGATGTCTACTAAGGGATTGATGGGATTAAACTCTCTTCCCTGACTGACCCTTTTAAGCAGAGCTTCTATAGAGGAGCGTGCTCCCTTTTTCGTTTTGAACTTGCTGAAAGCCTGACGCCATTCTTGAACGACATCATTCTGAGTAAAATTCTCATCCGAAATGAAATCCCCAGCTCGTTTAGCTCCCTTATCTAGCAAGGTTTTGAAATAGGGATCCTTGCTTTCATCAACTGTATTATCTAATCCCTTTACTACTAAAACGCTAATCTGTGCTTCTGGAAACAAGCTCCAAAATTCATTTTCAACGATAACTTTCATCTTTCACCTCTCATTATAAATAATTTCTTTTCTGGCCTTTTTTGACCATATCCCAATCACTTGTAATATTTTTTCTAACCCGAATTAGTAGGCTCTCCAGTTCCCTGGCCTCTTCTCTGGAAAATCCTTTTAGGGCAGAATTCTCTGAATAGTGATGTTCAGCAAGGATAAAAGGATAAAGTGTCTCACCTTTTTCTGTTACAAACCACTCCTTATTTTTCCGATTTGTACTGGTCATTCCTTGTTTTATTAACCCCTTTTCTTCCAGTTTTTTTACTGAACGAGCAACTGTCGAACGGTCAACCTTCAGTAAATCCGACAAGACTTCTTGAATGATTCCTGGGTTCTCCTTGATTCGTACTAAATAAAGATATTGCCCACGAGCTAGTTCAATATCACGAAACTCAATATTAGCAATAGAATCTAGGGCACGGGCTATAATTCCGATTTCGCGTAATAACGACATGTTTCCTCCTCTCGTATCTATGATGATAGAATAGCACATTTTTGTTGCAAATGCAATAAAAAAACACTTTGAAAACAAAGCGTCTTTTTTTATTCTTCATTTTTTAAAAAGAATGTGTTATCACGAAACTTTGGATCTTTCAAACTCTGTACACTGGCATTGATAACTGCTCCAATAATCAGAATCTTAGCGATGAGAATAAACCAGAACATCATGACCACCACGATAATGGAACTAAAAAATCGGACATCGACCAGATGGTTGACATAGTTATTGAAATAGACAGAAAAGATATTCAACAGAAAGACAAGCGTCAGCAAAACAAAGATACTACCAGGAAAAACGTAGCGAATACGAGGGACTCTGACATTTGGAAGGAAATAGTAGAGCATGACCAAGATGGCAAAGAGCAAGGCATAAATCAAAGGGCCTGTAAAGTCCTGTAGATAATCAAAGAAAGGACTGTCTGATTGCCAGTAAGTTTTGAGGAGGTTGAGCAACATACGCCCAAACATACTCACAAATAAGGCTAGGGCAAAAAGAATTTGCAAGCCAAAGCTGACGACTAAACTCATCAGTTGATGGGAGATAATTCCTCGGCTCTTAGCCACTCCATAGGCCTTATTAAAAGCTTTTTGGAGGAAATCCATCGATTTCGAAAAGGTCCAAAGTGCAGACAATACGGCAAAACTCAGCAAACTAGTTGATGGTTGAGTCAGGACTTCTCGGGCAATCTTTGCGACCACATCATAGACCGTATCCGGTACAAATTCTTTGATGGTGAGCAAAAAATTTGAAATCGGAATCTGAAAATAGGGCAAGATATTGACCATTATCATCAGCAAGGGGAAGATTGAAATCAACCAATAGTAGGCAACCGCAACACTGGTTAGTTCACTATCGGAAGCTTGATAAAAATGTAAAAAAGCTTTCAACAAGGGCCGTTCCATCAGCTCTTTCCACCACTTTTTCATGTTGCTATCCTCCTAATACAACTTGATTTTCTAAACTAATTTCTTCTGACTAATTCCATCATATCATAGGGTAGGGTATTTGCGGCTTCTTTTAGAGAATAATTCTCAAGATTGTTGACATTTTGTCGTAATTTCTTGGCATACTTGGTTGTAATCAATTTCTTCTCTTCGAATTCAAAGATTAACTTACGTTCTAGGTAGTAACCCCTTAGCATTTCATCGATATTGTTTGGTTTGATACGAGTAATAACACGTTCGACAAAGGCACCACTACCGATAATAGCTGTTTCACGCAAGCGAGACTCCTGCATAAAGCTGATCAGACTACTCTTGTAGATTCCTTTTAGGTTTTCCAAACTTTCGATAATCAACTCCGTATTCTCCAGATAGAGCTCGGATATTTGATCATAATCAATAGCTCGAAGTCGACGTTGCTCCTTGTCATTCCAACTCCGGAAGGTCTGGCCAAAGGTCAGTAATTCATGCAGGACAAAACGCAAGATACGGAGCGATACAAGGAAGTAATATGTTAGGCGGGAAGCCACCTTGCGATTGATGCTTTGCTCCATATTTTTCAGATAGCGTTGGTAAACTTGATAACCACGCTCACCGATTTTCCCTTCCTCGTAAGCCTGCTCCAAACCATCGCTTTCGATACTCAAGATGAGGAGTTTTAAAGCCTCCCAGTCCTCTTGGGCACTCTTGTTTTCTTGACTAAGGATTAGGTTTTCAATTCGACCGTGATAATTATCAATAGCTGCATAAAGGGGAAGTTTATTCTTATGTCCTTCCAGTTCTTTTTCTAACTCTCCTGTGACCTCATTTAAAATCGCAATGTGCATGAGGTAATCCTTGGTTTCTTCTTGTTCCTCGGAAAGGTGGGGAAGAACTAAGAGACCTGTTAGAAAGCTTAATAGCGTGACACCCGCTACTAGAAAAAGTAAGAGGGGATACTCCTGCTCTAGATTGCTTGGTATGAGAAGTATGGTTGCAATAGAGACCGTTCCTTTTACACCAGAGAAGGTCAAAAGGAGCATATCCTTCATGTATTTACGGAGACTTTTCTTGAGGCGTCGTGTTCTCCAAACATAGAAGCCATAAATCATGACAAAGCGAATGGCAAAAAGTAAGAATGTCAGCAAAACAACCGACACTAATAAGAGTAAGGGGTTATAAAGGGGATTGGTCAGGATAGGTTCTGCTATCATTTCTAATTCCATTCCCAAGATGACAAAGACAGAACCATTGAGCATAAAGGTCACGGTATGCCAAACAGTATCTGTAACAGTATCTACCTGAGCTTCGAGGAGCGTGATTTTTTTGAAACGACTGGCCTTCAAAATCCCTGCGACTACAACTGCGATAATCCCTGAAACATGGATTTCTTCAGCGATAAAGAAGGTCATGAGAGGCAAACTCAGTTCAAGCAAGAGTTCACTCGCTATATCAGTCGCTCGCACACTCAGTAAAAAGCTATGCAAGAAACGATTGACCATAGCCGTCACAAAACCGACTACAAAACCACCAAGGATAGAAAGTGCTAGGGAAGTCCCAGCTTGGCTGAGAGAAAAAGTTCCTGTTGTCCAAGCAGCAAGAGCCATCTGAAAGGCAACCAAACCAGAAGCGTCATTTAAAAGGCCTTCTCCTTTTAGGATATTGGAAACCCGTTTGGGAAAACGAAAACGTTCAGAAAGAGAAGCAAAGGCTACCAGATCCGTCGGACCAAGCGCTGCCCCAACAGCCAAACAGGCAGCTAAGGGAAGACTGAGCCAAAGGAAATGAGCCAAGGCTCCCAAACTCAAGGTCGAGATGAAAATTACTGGAAAGATTAAGTAGACAATGATGCGCCAGTGTTTTAAAACAGATGTAATATCGGCTTCTTCTGCCTCTCGGAAAAGTAAGGGGCCAATAACCATGGCCAGAAACAGCTCTGTATTGAGATGAAAATCAGTATTGGGCAAAAAAAGACCAATGCCAAGTCCCAAAAGGATTTGTACTAGAGGGAGGGGCAAAAAAGGCAAAAGTTTATTGGTCGTAGTTGAAACGATTAAGACTAATAAAAATAGAATCAGGTAAATTAGTAGTGTCATCTAGACCCTCCTTAGTCTTTTTTACAACAAAATTCAAACATCTCCTTCTGCTCTTGGATTTTCTGATCAATCTTGGAACAGTCTTTGTGCTCAATTTTTTTCTGACATCGTTCCATTTCAAGAGCCACTAATTTTTTCTTGATTTTGAGCATTTTCTTGCTCATATGTGCTTCGTCGAGCACCCCGACTGCTCTCTCGTGATGCGTTGACTCAACAAAATTTTGGCGCATAGCCTCTAATTTCTCACGTAGGTATTGCTTATCCATGTCTATATCTTTCTAATTTCTCAATCATAACTAAAAACGGGGGATTGTTGACTTGGTTGAGTGTCCGATAAATGGCTGCTGTATACTCTTGTTGGTTCAACTGGCTAACAAAATCCAACACAGCATCCCTCTCGGTATCTCCTCCTTCATGGCCATAGTAGATCATGATGGTAATTCGTCCCCCCTTGACAAGCAAATGGCAAAGCTTCTCTAAAGCTTCAATAGTAGTCTGAGGTCTGGTGATGATGGATTTGTCAGCAGAAGGCAAATAACCAAGATTAAAAATCCCTGCCTTAGCTTCTGTCACAAACTGGTCAAGCGTCTCATGCCCTTGTAAAATCAACTGGACATTTTCTAAACCTGCCTCATTTAAACGGTCTTGGGTTTTCTCCAAAGCTTGTTTCTGGATATCAAAGGCGTAAACTTGCTTGGCTAGCTTGGCTAGAAAAAGGGTATCATGGCCATTGCCCATGGTCGCATCCACTACAATATCCTCTTTTGTCACAACTTCCGCCAAAAAATCATGTGCCATCTCAAGTGGTCTTTTCATTTTTAAACTCCTGTTTTACAGCCTTGCATCCTTGCACACTTCCACGACGGCGCATCTCAGTTTCAATAGCATTTAGCACTTCCCATTTTTTGAGGCTCCACATGGGACCAATCAACATATCTCTAGGTGCATCTCCCGTGATTCGGTGGATGACGATATGCTTGGGAATAATCTCCAATTGGTCACAAATGACCTTGACATATTCGTTCTGACTCATCAGTTGCAAGCGTCCTTCGTGGTAATCTCGCTGCATACGCGTATTGGTCATAAGATGGAGCAAGTGCAGTTTAATTCCTTGAATATCATTATCAGTGACACAGCGGCGGACATTTTCAACCATCATCTCATGAGTTTCCCCAGGCAGTCCGTTGATCAAATGGGAAACAATCTCAATCTTAGGATATTTCCTCAATCGTTTGACCGTTTCCACATACAATTCGTAGGAATGAGCACGGTTAATCAAATCAGAGGTTGTCTCATACGTTGTCTGTAAGCCTAATTCCACCGTCACATGCATGCGTTCAGCTAGCTCAGCTAAGTAAAGGATGGTTTCGTCTGGCAAACAATCTGGGCGTGTTCCGATATTGATTCCCACTACACCTGGTTCGTTGATGGCTTGTTCATAACGCTCCCGAATCACTTCCACCTTTTCATGGGTATTGGTAAAGTTTTGAAAATAAACCAGATACTTTTTAACATCCGGCCACTTGCGGTGCATAAAGTCGATTTCTTTATAAAATTGCTCACGGATAGGGGCATCTGGTGCCACAATGGCATCTCCTGAACCCGAAACCGTACAAAAGGTACAGCCCCCATGAGCCACAGTTCCGTCTCGATTTGGACAGTCAAACCCCGCATCAATAGGAACTTTAAAAGTCTTTTCTCCAAAGAGTTTTCGATAATAATCATTCAAGGTATTATAAGATTTCATAACTTTCATTATAACAAAAAACACTAACAATCTCAAAAGCCTGCCTTTGCAATAAAATCCTCTGTTTCTCGTTTCCTTTAGTGATTTTTTATGATACAATATGGGTATGATTTTAATGAAAATAGCATCTATTTTATTATTGATTTTAACCTTGGTAGTTTGCTTTATTGTCACCAAGCTTTTCGGACTGAAAAAACTAAGAATTAATTTCGCGGATTTAGCCTTTCCACTTTTGGTATTCGAGTACTACCTTATCACTGCTAAAGCTTTTACCCACAACTTTCTACCGCGACTTGGTGTCGCACTGTCACTTCTAGCAATTCTCCTTGCAATTTTTTTCCTCCTCAAAAAAAGAAGTTTTTACTACCCTAAATTTATCAAATTCTTCTGGAGAGCAGGTTTTCTCCTAACCTTAGTCCTCTATATCGCTATGATTGTAGAGTTAATGATGCTCACACCCCAATAAATCCCTAGAACGCTTGATTCTAGGGATTTTAATTTATGGAAATTTAAGTGTCAGCATTCCTTTTATTTATAAATCTATTTTGTTAAGATCGTTTAAATTTTGCTCGCAGGCGATCTGCCTTCGATTTCCCGATAACTTTATCCAATAGACGAGTTTCTAAACTCATTAAACCATAGAGAGCACCACCTATACCGCCTATAAGAGCAACATATAGGAAACTCCAGAAACGTCCAGTTGGTTGGAAGATAAATCCTAGAAGCCATTGCAAAAAGCCAACCAAGATAAACATGACGAGAGTCAAGATCGTGATTAAGATCGTCCGTTTCAAGATAATCTTTCGACGAGCACCAGTCACTTGGCAGATATCGCGATACATCAAAACATTTGGAATGATGAGACCGATAGTCGTTGAAATCAAGGGACCATAGCTGTGGAAAATGGCAATAGCTGGTAACTGCAAGACTAGCTTGGCAAGGGAACCATAGACAAAGTAAAGCACTGCCTTGCGATTGCGGAACATAGCCTGAAGCATAGGAGACAAGACCATGTACAAACCTAAAATAGTAGACTGTAAAACCGCAAAGACAAACAAGCCCATGGCCAGACTATCTGGCTTGCCATAAAAGACTGTATAGAGAGGTTCCCCTACCATGACGACTCCAACTGTTGCTGGTAAGAGAAACATAAAGAGCATGGTCATACTATCTTGAACTAGGCGAGCAGCGGCTCTCAAATCACCTTTGACATAATTTTCCGTCAAAAGTGGCAAGCCGACACTTCCAATCGAGACACCAACAGAGATCAAAATCATGGTGATTTTATTAGGATTGGCGGAGAAATAAGAAAACATGACAACCAAGTCTTCATTGCTGTAGTTGGTAAACCACTTCATGCTATTGATGAAGGTCATTTGGTCTAAAATCTGGAAGAGCTGGATGGCTGATCCTGTCAGGATAAAGGGAATGGCTTCCTTGATGGTATCAACCAAGAGTCGCTTGCTATTGATCTTATCCCGTGTTTCAAATACCTTTTGGAGCAGTCCCTCCTTGGAAAGAAAATAGATCAAGACTGCAAAACTAGCCACCATTCCCACAAAGGCAGCAAAGGTAGACTGAGTAACCGCTGATAAGTAATCACCAGAACCCATCTTCATGATAATAAAAGTAGCCAGCAACATCCAGATAACACGGATCACCTGCTCGGCGATTTGACTCATAGCATAGGGCTTCAGGTTATTCATCCCTTGGAAAAAGCCACGGATAACACTCATAGATGGAAAAATCAGAACTGCCCAAGCCAAACTCTGCATGATAGGAATTAGGTCTGTCCCCACGCCTGATAAATCTGCCAACCAGGGAGAAAAGAGATACAAGACCAAGGCAAAGACTAGTCCCAAGCCCGTCATAAAGCCTAGAAAACTCCGAATCAAGGCAAAGCTATGCTCTTCTTCTCGCATAGTATTGTACTTAGCCACTTGTTTAGCAACCGCAACCGGGATACCCGCTGTCGAAATCAGCAAGAACCAGGCGTAAATATTATAACCCATGGTAAAGAGACCATTTGCCTTGGCGGCATAAGTCCCCATCCAAATATACCAGGGAATAATATAGATAGCACCAAGGAGGCGACTAATAAAGTTACTAGCTGTTAGCCAAGCAGTCCCTCGCAACATCTGGGCTTGCTGGTGATTATTTTCGTTAGACATAGCTTCCTCATTCAATTTTGATAACTAGGAAAAGTTCCTTATCTTCCATTATAAACTTTTCCTTGTTACTTGTAAAATTCAGACTTGAAGTTTATAATAGAAAGTATGATAAAGATTGAAACCGTATTAGATATTTTAAAGAAAGATAGTCTCTTCCGTGAGATTATTGATCAGGGACATTACTACTACAATTACAGTGATGTCGATTTTGATAGTATCAGTTACGACAGTCGTAAAGTAAAAGCAGGCACTCTTTTTTTTGCAAAAGGTGCTACCTTTAAAAAAGAATACCTTCTTTCTGCTATAACTCAGGGCTTAGGTTGGTATGTAGCTGAAAAGGACTACGAGGTCGGTATTCCTGTTATTGTCGTGAACGACATTAAGAAAGCCATGAGTTTGATTGCCATGGAATTTTATGGCAATCCACAAGAAAAACTCAAAATTCTCGCTTTCACAGGGACAAAAGGAAAGACAACAGCGGCCTATTTTGCCTATAACATCTTGGCTCAACATCATCGCCCAGCTATGCTGTCTACCATGAATACAACCTTAGATGGTAAGACCTTCTTTAAATCTGCCCTCACAACTCCTGAGAGCATTGATCTCTTTGATATGATGGCTCAAGCTGTTCATAACGGAAGATCCCATCTCATCATGGAAGTCTCCAGTCAAGCCTACTTGGTTAAGCGAGTCTACGGCCTAACTTTCGATGTAGGAGTGTTTCTCAATATCAGTCCTGACCATATCGGTCCGATTGAGCATCCAAGTTTTGAAGATTACTTCTACCACAAACGTCTCTTGATGGAAAATAGCCGAGCAGTTGTCATTAACAGCGACATGGACCACTTTTCTGTGCTAAAAGAACAAGTTGAAAATCAAGAGCATGATTTCTATGGTAGCCAGTCAAGTAACCAAATCGAGAATTCCAAAGCCTTTAGCTTTTCCGCTACAGGTAAACTCGCTGGTGATTATGATATTCAACTCATTGGCCACTTTAACCAAGAAAATGCCGTTGCAGCTGGACTTGCCTGCCTTCGTCTAGGTGCCAGTCTAGAGGACATCAAAAAAGGAATCGCTGCGACCCGAGTTCCTGGACGTATGGAAGTCCTCACGCAGAAAAATGGAGCCAAGGTCTTCATCGACTATGCCCACAACGGGGACAGTTTGAAAAAACTCATCAATGTGGTTGAAACTCATCAAACTGGGAAAATCGCTCTGGTTCTCGGTTCGACTGGAAACAAGGGTGAAAGTCGTCGCAAAGACTTTGGACTCCTTCTCAATCAACATCCTGAGATTCAAGTCTTTCTCACCGCTGATGATCCAAACTATGAAGATCCAATAGCGATTGCAGATGAAATCAGCAACTACATCAGTCATCCTGTTGAAAAGATTGCCGATCGCGAACAAGCCATCCAGGCGGCAATGGCTGTTACAAGTCAAGAACTCGATGCCGTGATTATTGCTGGTAAGGGAGCTGATTGCTACCAAATCATCAATGGAGTAAAAGAATCCTACCCTGGTGACTCAGCTGTCGCAGAACGTTATCTATAAAAAAATCAAGGGAAACATTCCCTTGATTTTTTTAGTCTTCTTTCTTAAATGAGTTTTTAAGACCTTCAACGGCACCTTCTACAGCACCTTTAGCATCTTCAACAACTTCTTTTGCTTTGGCAACTGTTTTTTCTACAGTACCTTCTGCTTCTGTTTTGCTATCGCCAGTAACTTTACCAAATCCTTCTTTGATAGCACCAGTTGCTTGTTCCAATTTATTTTCAAGTGACATAGCTCTGTCTCCTTTGCTTTTAATACGATAAATGTTATCGCTTACATTCAGTTTATGCTTATTCTTTAGTAAAGTCAAACAATCTGCTCAAAATGAAGCAATTAAGGTAAATAAAAAGTCAACCGCTCCTTGTCAAAATCAACCGCCAACTCATACTTCCCTTCTTCGTTTTGCACTACATAGTCCAAGACGACTAGACTCTCAACGAAGATATCACGGCGTTTCTGCAAAAGTTGATCTTTTTTGAGAAACTTCAGTAAAAAAGTCGTCATATACTTGAGGGCGTACTCAGGATTGACATCTCCCAAAATGGCATAGAGTTCCTGCTGTTTTTGTGTCAAAGGATATTGATGTTTGATCTTGTAGAAATAATTCGACAGGGTCATCTTTTCTCTTGCAAAATCCGTAGATTCGACTAGAATGGCTGCATTGGTTTGATTGCGCAATTCTGTCTCAAAAGTCTTCTCTAGCAAGGCTTGATAAACTGGACTATCCTCTCTGACAAAAATTTCTTGGTCAAGGGATAGATTACCTATAGATTCTAGAAAAGGGAGATTAAGGGAATAACGTTTGTTTTCCCTTACGATCAAGCCTGCCTTTATATACTCTTCCATGAGTTTATCAACTGCCACATCTGGAAACTGAGCCTTGATTTCTCGTAGAATCACATCGTCATGCTGGTCCAGATAGTCAACCAAATCTATAAAAAATGGCTGTCGAGTCAAACGGGAGGGATTAAAAATCTGAATCATGAAGATTCCTTTCTTTACATTCTAAAAGAGAAGATGCTGCTAGTTGACTAGGATTGGTCCCTGGTTGATTCAGAGGTACAGGAAGTTCGAGTTTCCTGTAATATTCCCTCCAAAAATCACTAATCTCCTGCTCCCCGTCTCCAAATTGCATCGGAATGGTCTCAAAAATAGGGAGAATTTCAGCGATGTACTGGGAGCAGTAAAAGCCAGACCCATCTGAATAAAAAGAGGCATTATAGGGTGCACCTAAATGTTTGCTAGCTCTCATCTTCACCAAATCAGTTTCTATCTCTGGGTAGATATAGAGATCGTAGAGATGAGTTGGTTCAAAAAATTCAGCCGGTTCTTGACAGATGACCCCTGCTTGCCCACTAGCATGGTAGATCAAACCGTCCAAAAAGATAGCTACATGACTATAGTTCCCAGTAGAATCCTGGATGGCCTGCCCCATATCTGAAAGGTCCTTCACAAAAATCAAATCGCCATTTTCTAACATCTTTCTCTCCTAGAAAAAAAGGAGCCGAGACCCCTTTAGCTATATGGAAACAAGTGTTTCCACATTTCAATCATCACTCAGGCTATTAGCCATTAAAGCTTTCTGTCAACTGAGGCACCACTTGTTTCTTACGTGAAACAGCACCTGGAAGGAAAGCGTGGTTGTTTTCAAGTTTAAAGTTGAAGGCAGCTTCAACCTTGCCCATATTTGATCCAAGAGCCAAAATTTCTGAGTTTGAGTTCACAATATCAGTAATCATCAAGACAAAGTCAGAGTAGCCGTTTGCAGCATTAGCTGCTTGCATTGCTGCTTCGATTTCAGCTTGGCGTTCCAAGACTTCAGCAATATCAACTGTATTGACTTGGGCAACACGAACCTTATTTCCGTTGAGTTCAAAAGTCTTAGCGTCGATATCAATCAATTCTTCAGCAGATTTACTAGCCAAGTTTGTACCAGCCTTCAGCATCGCGAGGCCGTACTCTTCCAAGTTCACACCTGCTAATTCTGCCAATTCAGGAGCAATAACTTTATCAGATGGGTGTGTTGTTGGTGATTTCAAAAGAAGGGTATCTGAAATCAAACCTGAAAGCATCAATCCTGCGATTTCTTTAGGAACTGCTACACCATGTTCTTTGAACATGCGGTAAACGATAGATGAAGCTGATCCAACTGGTTCCAAGCGCATGTAAAGTGGGCTTGCAGTTTCAAAGTTAGCCACACGGTGGTGATCCACTACTCCGTAAACTTCTACTTCAGCGATATCTGACACTGATTGTTGGAATTCATTGTGGTCAGTCAAGATAACTTGCTCTGCACCTTCTGCTTTAGCAGATGTGATGACGCGTGGTGCTTCTACACCAAAATAGTTCAAAACAAAGGCTGTTTCTTCATTTGGAGTACCAAGAGCAACTGCTTCTGTGTCCAATCCATAAGCTTCTTTTGCAAGGTAAGCAAAGGCTACAGATGACCCGATGGCATCTGAGTCTGGATTTTGGTGACCAAATACTAGAATCTTAGACATGATAATACCTCTTTAAATTTATTCATCTTATTTTAGCATTTTTTTTCTCTTTTGACAAAAGTAAGAGGAGTCAAAGGACTCCTCATTAGATGTCAATATGATTGACTAGATTTTTTTCTTGATTTTCGGATAAAAATCGTTCTTTCTGTGGTCTCTTCTTACGTTTGAGAAGAGCCTCTGCAGACATGGCTTCTTCCTTGCTGGCAAAGCCTTCTGTATAGACGAGTTTGACTGGCAAGCGAGCTCGGGTATACTTGGCTCCCTTACCACTATTATGAACGGCAATGCGCCTCTTCACATCCGTTGTATAGCCCGTATAGTAAGAACCGTCACTACACTCCACCACATACATGTAGGCCTTATGATCCATAGTAAATCTCTTGAATTTCTGGCGTGTAGGAACCATCGTCATTGTGAACAATGAGTGGTGGCAGGACCTTGAAACCACTTGTCGATCCATCCTTGATAGCTTCGATTAAGAGCATATTGGCCTCCTTCTGTCGTTTAGGATAGACAAATTGCAGGCGCTTGGGTGCCAAATTGTGGCGTTGAAGCATGTCTAAGATATCCAAGAGCCGATCTGGACGATGAACCATGACCAAACGACCATTAGACTTGAGAATACTCTGAGCACTTCGACAAATTTCTTCTAGGTTAGTCGCAATTTCGTGTCTTGCCAGGAGGTAGTGTTCACTCTCATTGAGATTGGAATGCGGATCTACCTTGAAATAAGGCGGATTACACAAGATCATATCCACCTTACTTCCTTGGATGTGAGCAGGCATATTTTTCAAATCATCGCAGATGACCCGCATCTGCTCTTCCAAACCATTCAACTGAACCGAACGCTCTGCCATATCCGCCAAACGCTCCTGAATTTCTACAGAGAGGATTTTTGCCCTTGTACGACTACTTGCAAAAAGTCCCACTGCACCATTTCCAGCACAAAAATCCACTATTAAGCCATTTTTAGGAAAGCGTGGAAAGCGTGACAAGAGAACACTATCCACCGAATAGCTAAATACTTCTCTATTTTGAATGATCTTGATATCTGTCGAAAAGAGCTGGTTGATGCGCTCTCCTGGTTTTAATAATTGTTCTTCCATATATTGATTTTTAAAAATACGAAATCTAATAGACTAGTTTTTCTCTCTCAGATTGTTGAGGGCTTCCTTTGTCCAGATTGGCATCATTCGCCCAAGTGGTGCAAAACCATGCTTGATACGATCATTTGAAAAACGTCTCCGTCTTGGTAGCTGGTGTTTTTCTTCCTCCAGAGTGCGAATAGATAGACTAGCTTTACCTGAAAATTCGTCTAAATCAACAACCTGAACTTGCACTTCTTCACCAATTTTCAAAACTTCATAGATATTTTCGATAAATCCTGTCCGAATCTCTGAAATATGAATCAGCCCAATCACCCCTGTCTCTAACTCGACAAAGGCACCATAGGGCTGAATTCCTGTAATACGCCCCTTTAGCTTATCACCAATTTTCATCCTAGTCCTCAATTTCAATCGTTTCAATTACTACATCTTCAACTGGCTTGTCCATAGCACCAGTTTCAACAGCTGCAATGGCATCCAAGACTGCAAAAGATTCTGCATCTACCAATTGCCCAAAAACAGTGTGACGACGGTCAAGGTGAGGAGTTCCACCTTGCTCTGCATAGATCTCAGCGATTGGTTCAGGCCAGCCACCACGAGCAATCTCTTTTTTAGAATAAGGCAAATGTTGATTTTGCACGATAAAGAACTGGCTGCCGTTGGTATTTGGACCAGCATTGGCCATAGAAAGGGCACCACGGATATTATAGAGTTCTTCTGAAAATTCATCTTCAAAAGAGTCACCGTAGATTGACTCACCACCCATACCTGTACCAGTTGGGTCTCCGCCTTGGATCATAAAGTCCTTGATAATGCGATGGAAAATCACTCCATCATAGTAACCATCTTTTGAAAGAGCGACAAAGTTTGCTACTGTTTTAGGAGCATGTTCAGGGAAGAGCTTGATACGCAAGTCTCCGTGATTTGTCTTAATAGTCGCTAGAGGACCTTCTACTGTTTCAATGTCTACTTGTGGGAAATGCAATTCTTTTTCTACCATACCAAATCCTTCTAAGGCATCAAAAATGCCATCTTCTTCTACTGTTTTTGTAATATAATCTGCTTTTTCTTTGATCTTTTCGTGGGAAACTCCCATGGCAATGCTAATTCCTGCATAATCAAAGAGTTCCAAGTCATTGAGGCCATCTCCAAAGACCATGACATTCTCTGGTTTCAATCCTAGGTGTTCTACAACCTTTGCCACACCAGCAGCCTTTGAGCCTGCAATTGGTACCACATCAGATGAATGTTCATGCCAACGCACCATGCGAAGTTTATCCGACAATGAATCTGGCAAGTGCAAGGCATCTCCTTCATCTTCAAAGGTCCACATCTGATAAATATCTACTTTTTCATGAAAGTCAGGATCCACATCCAAGTTTGGATAAATCGGATCAATCGCCTCACTGATCATTTCTGTTCGAGTGGAGAGTTTAGCAGCATGACTGCCAACCAAACCATATTCAATCCCCTCTTTCTTAGTCCAAGAAATGTACTCTTCTACATTTGACTTCTCAATCTGATTTTGATAAATAATATTTCCTTTTTTATCTTCTATATAAGCACCATTCAAGGTCACAAAAAAGTCAGGCTTGAGTTCACGAATCTCTGGAACAACACCAAAAATACCGCGCCCTGAGGCAATTCCTGTCAAAATCCCTTTTTCACGCAACTGCTTAAAGACAGTAGGAATTGTATCCGGAATAAAACCTGTCTTTGACGCACGTAAGGTATCATCAATATCAAAAAAGACAATCTTAATTTTCTTTGCCTTGTATTTTAATTTTGCATCCATCTCTCTACCTCTTTCAATCTAACTCTTTCCATTATACCATAAAGTAGAGAAATCCCACATCTCCAAAAAAATCGCTATCTCTTATTCTAATTCCTTGGATAAGTACAGAACTAAATCATCATTATTTTGAATAGTGGCATTCATTTCCAAAGGTTGGTTTCGATACCAGACACCCGTACCATCTGGAATATAGCCGCGTTTGATGTACAATCTCTGAGCAGGACCATACCCTGAATGAAGCCCAACTCCAAGCGTCACCTTATCGGATATAAGTTTTACTCGTTTTTCTGCTTCTTCTATCAAGAGATTTCCAATACCTTGATTTTGAAAGGGTTCAAAGACATTGAAATCTGAGAGTTCTGGAGCACTTCCAGCAAAGGGCCCTTGCTTGGCAATTGGTAAAATAGTAATGTAGCCCGCTACTACACCAGTAAGGTCAGCAATTAACACTTCCCTCTCTCCACTTTCCTGCTCCTTAAAATATCGAGTTAAAATTTCCTCTCTACTTGGCCAACCTTGGCTAGTAAATCCTCGAGATAGATCTTTAATGTCAGATTCTTGCATTTTTCTAATTGAACAAGTCGTCTTCATAAGATGCTCCTTTAAAAATTCCTACTATCATTATAGCACGTTTATAGAAAGAAAAAAGACCCATTGGGGTCTGAAAAAGAGGTCCAATCGGACCGAACTCGCCTTCTCATTTAAAAACTCGTGAAAAAAAGACCCGTTAGGGTCTTTTTTTTCTTTAATCTTCGTTTACGAAAGGCATCAAAGCCATTACGCGAGCACGTTTGATAGCTGTTGTTACTTTACGTTGGTTTTTAGCTGAAGTTCCTGTTACACGACGAGGAAGGATTTTCCCACGTTCTGAAACGAAACGGCTAAGAAGCTCAGTATCTTTGTAATCAACATATTCAATTTTGTTTGCTGCGATGTAATCAACTTTTTTACGGCGTTTGAATCCGCCACGACGTTGTTGAGCCATGTTTTTTCTCCTTTATAGTATTAATTGTCCATTAGAATGGTAAATCATCATCTGAAATATCCAAAGGATTTGTTGCTCCAAATGGATTTTCATCACGTGAAAAGTCTGGTACTGATTGTGTAGGTGCTGTATAACTAGCAGTTGGTGCAGAATAAGCTCCACCTGTATGTCCCTCACGCACACTACGGCTTTCCAACATTTGGAAATTATCAGCCACGACTTCCGTTACGTAGACACGTTGTCCTTGCTGGTTATCGTAACTACGAGTCTGGATACGACCTGTGATCCCGATAAGAGAGCCTTTTTTAGCCCAGTTAGCAAGATTTTCAGCCTGTTGGCGCCACATAACGACATTGATGAAATCAGCCTCACGTTCGCCATTTTGACTCTTGAATGTACGGTTTACTGCAAGAGTAAAAGTCGCAACTGCTACATTTGATGGGGTATAACGCAACTCAGCGTCACGTGTCATACGCCCTACAAGTACAACATTGTTAATCATAATTTACCTTCTTACGCGTCAAGTTTGACGATCATGTGACGAAGAATGTCAGCGTTGATTTTTGAAAGACGGTCAAACTCTTTAAGAGCTGCGTCGTCGTTTGCTTCAACGTTAACGATGTGGTAAAGTCCTTCACGGAAATCTTGGATTTCGTATGCAAGACGACGTTTTTCCCATGATTTTGATTCAACAACAGTTGCACCGTTGTCAGTCAAGATAGAGTCAAAACGTGCTACCAAAGCGTTTTTCGCTTCTTCTTCAATGTTTGGACGAATGATATAAAGAATTTCGTATTTAGCCATTGATATGTTCCTCCTTTTGGTCTAATGACCCCAAGACTTTGCAAGGGGTAAGTGAGGTTTGCTCACAATTAACTATTATACTAGAAATACTAATAGATAGCAAGAGAAAAATGTAAAATAACTCTATTGCTTAGAAATGACATTCTCTTTCAGTTATAAAGCTCTGGCCATCTTTTTCAAAACGAAAAATAGCAAAAGACTCACCATTACTAAACTGAGCCCCAAGTAAAGGAAAGCTACTACAAAGCCTAGAGAATCAATCAGCCACCCCGTTAGAGGAAAAATAACAATCATACTCAGGCTGAACATCATGGAGTAGACACTTAGCATGGTTGCCCGTACCTCACTTGGGAGTCGCTTTTGTAAATCGTTGTCAAAAATCGGTTGAAAGAGAGCATATAAGGCGTTACTAATCAAGTAAATCAAAATATAAATTAGAGATGTGCCAATGTAGGAAAGCAAGTAGGTCACTCCCGTCAAGAGTACAAGAATTGGAAAGAGCTTTAAGGCTGAATACCTCTTTCCAATCTTACTCGCTAGATAAACTGCCCAGATATTCAAAACACTACCGATTAGCATGACCATCGAAATCTGCCAACCTTCTAAGTCAGGCAGTTGATTTTGATAGTAAAAATAAAACATGCACATCAGAGTTCCGATGATTTGGGACAGAATCATCCAGCTAAAAAGACTGGGATTTCTCTGCAACTCCTCTTTGACAGTCCAAATAATTTTTTTCATGGTCAGACGCTCAGATTTTTGCGCTTTAATACTAGGCTCTTTTAACATCCAAGTTAGGAAAAGAACGATTATAGAAGTGGCAATCATGATATAGTAGGTCAAGTGTAATTGACCATGAACAAAAAATCCCGCTAAAACGGTCCCCAAAGACCGAGTTCCTTCTGCTACTCCTGACATAAAACTTGAGATAGACAAGTAGCGCTCTTTTAATCCAGCCTCCACGGCCGAATCATAAACCATGGCTGCACTCGTCCCCGAATCAAAATTATAAGACAAGGCACTCACCACCATCGCGAGGGCATAAATCCAAAAATTACCTTGCCCTACTAACATGAGAATAGACGACGCAATTCCAGCTATTCGACTTAAATACAGGTTGGTTTTATATGAATAGCGGTCAGCTAACATTCCAGAAGGAATTTCACAAATGACACTGGTAGCATGAAAAATACTTTCCAATAAGCCAATCTGCCAAAGTGACATCCCATTTTGACTGAGAAATAAAATCCAAAAGCTAGTAATACCCAGAAAGGCAAAAAATTCCACTCCAGCCATGAGACCGATATTCTTCCGATAATTTGCTTTAAACATCATTTCTCCTTTAACAAGTGTATATATCCTTGTGTTTGTCACTTGTTAATTCTAACTTTACATGTTCCTCACCTCTTCCTTCAAGTATTATGGTATTTTGAAAAAACGCCCCTAGGGCGTTTCTTTTTATGGTTTGATACGGTGCAACATACGTGGGAATGGAATCGCTTCACGGATGTGTTTTGTTCCAGCTGCAAAGGTTACCATACGCTCGATACCGATACCAAATCCACCGTGTGGAACAGTACCGTATTTACGAAGGTCAAGATAGAATTCGTACTCTGTACGATCCATACCAAGTTCATCCATCTTAGCGACAAGGGCATCGTAATCTTCCTCACGCATGGAACCACCGATGATTTCTCCATAGCCTTCTGGTGCTAGCAAGTCAGCACAAAGCACGCGCTCTGGATTTCCAGGAACTGGTTTCATGTAGAAGGCCTTGATAGCTGCTGGGTAGTTCATGACAAATGTTGGCACACCAAAGTGGTTCGAAATCCAAGTTTCGTGTGGTGAACCGAAGTCATCTCCATGTTCCAAATGCTCGTAGTCAGCATCAGCATCGTTTTCATGCTCTCGCAAGAGGTCAATGGCTTGATCATAAGTGATGCGTTTGAATGGCTCTGCAATGTAGCGTTTCAAGAGTTCTGTATCACGTTCCAAGGTTTCCAAGGCTTGTGGTGCACGATCCAAAACACCTTGGAGAAGGGCTTTAACATAGGCTTCTTGCAAGTCAAGTGACTCGTCATGTGTCAAGTAAGAATACTCCGCATCCATCATCCAGAACTCAGTCAAGTGACGGCGCGTTTTTGATTTTTCAGCACGGAATACTGGACCAAAGTCAAATACGCGACCAAGAGCCATTGCACCCGCTTCAAGATAAAGCTGACCTGACTGGCTCAAATAGGCTGGGGTTCCGAAGTAGTCAGTTTCAAAGAGTTCTGTTGAGTCTTCTGCCGCATTTCCTGAAAGAATTGGGCTATCAAATTTCAAGAAACCATTCCTGTCAAAGAACTCATAGGTTGCATAGATGATAGCGTTACGGATTTGCATGACTGCTACTTGCTTACGAGAACGGAGCCACAAGTGACGGTTGTCCATCAAGAAGTCTGTTCCATGTTCTTTTGGAGTGATTGGGTAATCTTGTGATTCACCGATGACTTCGATGTCTGTGATATCGAGCTCATAGCCAAACTTAGAACGCTCATCTTCTTTGACAATCCCTGTCACATAAACAGAAGTCTCTTGGCTCAAGTGTTTGATCGTTTCAAATTTTTCAAGGCCTACCTCTTCACCAAATTTTTCAATAAAGTTTGGTTTGAAGGCGACTCCTTGGAAAAAGGCTGTTCCGTCACGCAATTGCAAGAAGGCAATTTTCCCTTTTCCTGATTTGTTGGCAACCCAGGCTCCGATGGTCACTTCTTGACCAACGTAGTCTTTTACATCGATAATTGTTACACGTTTTGTCATAATCTATCTTCCTTTTTTCGTTTAACTTGTCCGAAGACATCATTACCCACTATTTTACCATAAATAGACTGTGATAGCTAGGTTCTACTAGAGAAAATTCGCGAGATTTTCGATACAAAAAATCTTCGCTAAAAAGGCGAAGATTCTAAGTTTTATTTTTCCATAAATTGATGCAAACGGCGAATAGCTTCTTTCAAAGTATCCAAGTCTGTGGCATAGCTGAGACGAACATTTTCTGGTGCTCCAAATCCTGCTCCTGTAATCAAGGCAAGACCGACTTCCTCAAGAATAGCCGTTGTAAAGTCCGTCACATCGGTATAGCCCTTCATCTCCATCGCTTTTTTAACATTTGGGAAAAGATAGAAAGCTCCTTGAGGCTTGACAACTTCAAATCCTGGCACTTGGCACAAGAGAGGATAAATGGTATTCAAACGTTCCTCAAATGCTTGGCGCATAGTTTCGACAGAGTCTTGTGGTCCAGTTAAGGCTTCAATGGTAGCATATTGTGATACAGCAGTCAGGTTTGAGGTTGTTTGACCTGTTAGCTTGCTCATAGCAGCAATAATCTCTGGATTTCCTACTGCATAACCTACCCGCCAACCAGTCATGGCATAAGCCTTAGAGACACCGTTGATAACAATAGTTTGCTTGCGAATCGCTTCTGACAGACTAGAAATTGGAACAAATTCATTTCCGTTATAAACCAGACGTCCGTAGATATCATCTGCTAGGATGAGAATATCATGTTCCACAGCCCAATTTCCGATGGCTAGCAATTCGTCACGAGTGTAAATCATACCGGTCGGATTCGATGGCGAATTGAGAACCAAGACCTTGGTCTTATCTGTTCGGGCCGCTTCAAGCTGCTCGACTGTTACTTTAAAGTGATTGTCTTCCTTGGCTTGGACAAAGACCGGCACACCTTCTGCCATCTTGACTTGGTCTCCATAACTGACCCAGTATGGTGTAGGGATGATGACCTCATCACCTGGATTGACCACAGCCATAAAAAAGGTATAGAGAGAGAACTTAGCACCTGTGGCAAAGGTAACCTCGTTGGCTGCTACGGAATAGCCATAGTAGCGTTCAAAATAGGTATTAACCGCTGCCTTTAAGTCTGGTAGACCTGAAGCAACTGTATAAAAGGAAGCTCGACCATCACGAATCGCTTCCACCGCCGCATCCTGAATATTTTCAGGAGTATGAAAATCTGGCTGTCCCAAGGTTAAGAAAAGAACATCTTTTCCTTGAGCTTTTAATGCTTTGGCTCTTGCATCACTGGCTAGAGTGACACTTTCTTCCATTTCTAGTACACGCTTGGATAGTTTCATATGCCCTCCTTATTGGATCACTGCTCCTGTTTCAAAGTCCACCAGATAGTACTGGTTTCCAGACTTAACTTCCCAAATCGGCTTGTCCTGATAGCGACCAAAGGTGACTTTGTCAATGTCGCTAGCTCCTTTTTCCCTCGAAATCGTCGCCGCCTTGTCTTGAGAAATCCCCTTATCTAGCTGATAAACGTAAATCTTGTGGTCATTCTTTTCGATTAGCACGGCAATGGCCTCTTGCTTTTTATTATGCCCCAGAAGGCTGTAATAAGCTTCCGAACCATTAAAAAAATCAACCTGATCTGCTTTTTCTAATTCTGCATACTGCTTGGCCAGTTTTTCTCCCTCAACCCTAGCATCTTGATAGGGTTTCATGCTGAGGGAAATCAGGTAAAGAAAGGATCCAGTCAGCACTAGTAGCACCAAAGAAATGCCGATTCCGTATTGTATAAGTAGCTTGTTTTTTGCTTTTTTCTGTCTTAGTTTCACTCGTCTATTTTACCATCTCTCTTCCTTTATTACAAGTGAAGACAGGAACATTCTGAGATAATTTCCCTATAAAATCCATGCCTCTTGTATTTCTATTTATTTATTGATAGAATACCCTTATGAAACAATATTTGAAAGAAAAAATTTTCCAAAATCAATTAGACTTGAAAACGGCTATCGTTCTCAATAAAGCGATGCGAAGTTTTAAACCTTATGAAACCAAGGCTGCCAAAGAACACGGACTAACCCCTACTCAATTTTCCGTTCTGGAGACTCTCTATAGCAAGGGAGAACTGCGCATTCAGGATTTGATTGAAAAAATTCTAGCCACTTCTGGAAACATGACTGTTGTTATTCGAAACATGATTCGAGATGGGTGGATTTCTAGAACTTGTGACCCAAAAGACCGTCGTTCTTTTTTCCTGAAACTAACACCAGCTGGACGCAAAAAAATTGAAGAGGTTCTTCCTGACCATATTAACTCTGTTGTAGATGCTTTTAGTATCTTAGAAGATGGAGAAAAAGAGGATTTGATTCGGATTTTAAAAAAATTTAAAAATTTGTGAGCAAAATTATTGCTAATTAGTATTATTTGTTGTAACATAGGTGGTAACAAAAGAGTTCGCTCTTTAAATTTTAACTAAAGGAGACACATCATGTCTAAAAAAGTACTATTTATCGTCGGATCACTACGCCAAGGTTCTTTCAACCACCAAATGGCCCTCGAAGCTGAAAAAGCACTTGCTGGCAAAGTGGAAGTTAGCTATCTTGATTACTCAGCTGTTCCTCTCTTCAGCCAAGATCTCGAAGTTCCAACTCATCCAGCTGTAGCTGCCGCTCGCGAAGCTGTCCTTGCAGCCGATGCCATCTGGATCTTCTCCCCAGTCTACAACTTCTCTATCCCTGGAACAGTGAAGAACTTGCTTGACTGGCTCTCGCGCGCCCTTGACTTGACAGATACACGTAGTGCTTCTGCCCTCCAAGACAAGTTTGTTACTGTCTCATCTGTAGCCAATGCAGGTCACGAGCAACTCTTTGCGATTTACAAAGACCTCTTGCCTTTTATCCGTACACAAGTCGTTGGTGACTTTACTGCCGCGCGTGTCAATGACTCTGCTTGGGCAGATGGACAATTGGTGTTAGAAGAAACAACTGTTTCATCCCTTGCCAAACAAGCTGACAACCTTCTTGCAGCCATCAATTAATCAAGCAAAAACCAGCTCATGCGAGCTGGTTTTATGCTTGTTTCACAAAGACGAGTTCTAAGTCACTTGATAAATCAGGTCGGTAGTCAAAGCCTGCGAAGCGGAGCTTACGAGCTTGCTCAACTGTTTGAACTTGCCCTTCTATCAAGGCGGTTAAAAAGGCACCCCGAGCTTTCTTGGAAATAGTTGAATGAATTTTCAGCTGCCCAGCCTTGTCCTCCATAAATTTGAAGGTCACCATCTTTTCTCTGATTTCCTTTGAAAATACTGTTTCAAACTCTGATGACAAGAGAGAAAATATCAAGTCCTCATCCTGTAGGGCCTCATCGTAGGCTAGTTTCCAATGGCTCTTTAGGGTTTTACCAGCCACTTTTAACTTCATCAAGAAATCCAAACGGTGAGGAGCCATAGGTGATAAGGCTGGAACAACACCATACAAAGCTGAGGTAATCAGGACATGATCTTCCAGATAGGCTTGTTCATGCTCGGTCAATTTATCTCGTTTGATGTGGCGATACATGAGACCATCAAATAGTTTCAAAGCTGGATAGTTTTTGGCTCTTTGTTCTTTTAAGGCTTGAATGCGTTCATATTCCTCTTGCGCTTTTTCGGCAGAGATTTTGTAAAACTTCTCTAGTTCTTGAGTAGAGTAAGACGCTAGTTCATCTAGAACAGCCTGACTTTCTTTTCTCAAGGGAGTCGCTACTATACTAGGAAGATTGGTGTTCATTTCTTTTGCTGTTGGGATTAAAATTTTCATATTGTTAGTGTAGCATATTTTTCAATCACGACCAAGAATTTCATCTTAAAAACCTCGGTTTATACCAAGGTTTCTTTGTTTACTTCACTTTAAAGGTCTTGAGGTAATTATCTTTTCCAACTTGACCTTCGAAGGATTGGCCATTTTCAAGGTAAGGAAGGTCGTCTGATACGTAGGCCTTGACCTTGTAGATTTTGCCATCAACTTTAAAGAAGTAGACGGTGTCTCCCTTGATGACAGCTGATTTCAGATCCGCAACCACACCCTTGATATTTTCTATCGTTTCATTATCCAGCTCGAGGTCGTTTTTATTGGCATATTTGCTGAGGAGTTCATCTACTGTAGCTGCTACGATGACGTTTTGGTACTCCACTGCATCGACCAAAGCATACTCCTTAACCAAGCCTGCATTGTCCTTCAAGCCCATGATATAGAGCGGTTTGTCGTTGAGATTGACAAGGATAGGGAAGGTCGCCTTGTAGGCTTTCTCCTGCACGGCTCCTTCTGCGGACGCACGGGCAGATTCTTCGGTTGCTGATGCTAGATTGTACTTGGTGATTTCACCAGTTCGCATGTTTTCAAGGATAAAACCTAGATTACTTTCGTCAGCATTTGCTGAAGTCACCCCCGTGTAGAGATAAATGTCATTTCCGATAGAAAGATAGTTATAGCCCTCTGTCGTTTGGGTAACATTTTTCTTAGAAATCAAGGCATTCCAGAAGCCGTCTTTATACTTGCCGTTGTAGTTGATTTGTTCGATGGTTTCTTCGGCCGGATAGACACGGTCCACCCATTCTGGCACTTCATCCAAGCTATATTCCTTGGTTTCTCCATTAGCAGCATCCAAGATAATAACAGATGAAGGGCGAGGCACTCCAAGACCAAACTGTTTTTGATAAACGGTTGCTACATAGAAAGGATTGCCTTCATCATCCACCTCAAAGGACGGAGTTTTAAAAATCTTGGTCGGATACTTGATTCGAAGATGACGTTTGACGTCACGGTTAAAATACTCAGAGTCCGAATACTTCATCGGTGTTTTTAAATCCACCAATTCCGCATTTCCTGTCACCATATCAACCTTGATATACTCGCCAATTCCCTTGGCTTGATTGTTGAACCATTTGATAGGGTCTGCGTATTCTAGTGGCGTAACCCGATAAGGTTTCCCATCAATCGTCAGTTGGGTATAGGTATCTGCTGCTACGTACTGGGATACCTTGTCCGTCAGAGAGCCTAGATAACGGTCTCCAATCTTTTCTGCAGTGCTTCGATCCAAGATTGGAACCTTACTGGTATCACTCTTAGGAAAGTCTTTAAAGTCTTTTTCTGTGATAGAAACCACATTGGCATAGTTTTTAGCCTGGAAAAAGCTAGAGGTCACTAGACTTACCAGACCAGCAAGGACAAAGATAAGGCCTGCAGCCAGCAACAATCCTCCACCTAATTTATTAAAATGAAGCCCTTCTAGATTGAGTTCGTTGGCAACCTTGCCATGACGTACGTGAACTGTCTTGAAAGGATTGGTATCCCTTCGGAAACTAAACAAAATCCCCATCACCACCAAATGACCACAGAGGAAAAAAATACATTCCCAGCTGGTGAGATTGAGTGGTGGTAAAAAGATATACCAGGTCGTTGCGATAAAAACAATTTCAAAAAGGATGCGTTTCATCTGAGTTCCTCCTAAATAATCCGTCCTTCCAAATGATCCAGTTCATGTTGGCATATTTGAGCTGGAAAACCTGTTAGTGTAATAGTCCGTTCCTGCCACTTGCTATCGCGATAGGATACCGTAATCATTTCATATCGAGTCGTCGTTCGAACCCCAGTCAAAGATAAACAACCTTCCTCCGTCTCGTAAGCTCCCTCAAAAGACAAAAGAACGGGGTTAAACATGACCATAGGAACCAGTCCAAGATTAAAGATAATCACGCGCTTCTGCGCACCAATCATATTAGCCGCCAGACCGACACAGGTCTCGCGATTAGCCAGCAGGGTATCCTGCAAATCCTTAGCCAGATAAAGGTCTTCCTGACTTGCAGGTTTCGAGACCTGCGACAAGAATAAGACATCTCGGACAATTTTCTTTTCCATTCTCTTACGCTCCTTACAACTTTACTTTATTATAGCACAAAAGGGGGCAACTTCTAGTCCTTTCCCTCAAATGCAAAAAAAGCCATCCGAAGATGACTTTCTTTTTAAATCGCGTTCTTATCAAGACCAAGTTTACGTTGAACAAACTTAACGATTTCGACAATGATAATCATTGAGAAGCTTCCAGCCATGACAATTCCCCATTGTGACAAGTCTAGTTTGGTTACGTGGAAGATACCTTCAAGTGGTTCTACGACGATCGTTGCCATAAGAAGAATGAAGGATACCAAGATAGACCAGTTGAAAGTCTTAGACTTGAATGGTCCAACTGTCAAGATTGATTGGTAAACAGACTTGACGTTGTAGGCATGGAAGAGCTGGATCAAACCAAGTGTTGCAAAGGCCATGGTGAGGGCATCCGCATGAATTGCTTTATTATCTCCCACATGGACTGGATAGGCAAGAGCAAGACCATAAACGGTCAAGACGAGAGCCCCTTGGAGTACACCTTGATAGATAATGGAACTCATGACCCCACCTGAGAAGAAGCTTGATTTGCGTCCACGTGGTTTGTGGGTCATAACACCAGGCTCAGCTGGTTCAACACCAAGAGCAATGGCTGGGAAGGTATCGGTTACCAAGTTGATCCACAAAAGATGAACTGGCTGTAAGACATCCCAACCAAACAAGGTTGATAAGAAGATAGTTAATACTTCAGCCGTATTGGCAGAAAGTAGGTATTGAATAGTCTTTTGAATGTTTGAGAAGACCTTACGTCCTTCTTCAACTGCGACGATGATGGTCGCAAAGTTATCATCCGCAAGAATCATGTCAGATGCACCCTTAGAAACCTCTGTACCAGTGATTCCCATACCGATACCGATATCAGCTGTTTTCAGGGCTGGGGCGTCATTAACACCGTCACCTGTCATGGCAACGACCTTACCTTGGTTTTGCCAAGCTTTCACGATACGAACCTTGTGTTCTGGAGATACACGCGCGTAAACAGAGTATTGACCAACTACTTTTTCAAATTCTTCATCAGAGAGTTCGTTGAGCTCAGCACCAGTCAAGACATGGTCTTCTGAGTCATTTTCATCGATGATTCCCAAACGTTTGGCAATGGCTTCCGCTGTGTCTTGGTGGTCACCAGTGATCATGATTGGACGAATTCCTGCTTCCTTAGCGACACGAACTGCTTCTGCCGCTTCGGCACGCTCAGGGTCAATCATCCCAATCAAACCAGTAAAGATCAAGTTGTTTTCCAGTTCTTCAGAAGTCAAGTTTTCTGGAATGCTATCAATAATCTTATAAGCACCTGCAAGGACACGCAAGGCTTGGTGAGCCATTTCAGAGTTATTTGTGTGAATTAAGTCATTGACTTGATTATCAATCGGAGCGACATCTCCAGCTTTATCACGAGAAACACAACGTTTCAAGAGTTGGTCAGGAGCTCCCTTGACTGCCACTAGGAATTTCCCATCTGGCAATGGATGAACCGTTGACATGAGCTTACGATCTGAGTCAAATGGCAATTCAGCCACACGAGGATATTTCTCTAAAAATCCTTTAACATCATAGCCCTTATCCAAGGCATACTGGATGAAGGCTGTTTCGGTTGGATCTCCGATCAGGTTTCCTTCTGCATCAATCTTAGTATCATTAGCCAAAACAACAGAACGAAGAAGAGGCATTTCAAGACCTAGTTCAATATCATCAGCTGAATCATGTAGGACTGCATCATAGAAGACTTTTTCAACTGTCATCTTGTTCATAGTAAGCGTACCAGTCTTATCAGAAGCGATGATCTCAGTTGAACCAAGCGTTTCAACTGCTGGCAACTTACGAACGATAGAGTTTCGTTTTGCCAAAACTTGAGTACCAAGGGCAAGAACGATGGTCACGATAGCAGGAAGTCCTTCTGGGATGGCTGCAACAGCAAGCGCAACAGAGGTCATCAACTCACCAAGTGGATTTTTACCTTGAATAAAGACTCCAACTACAAAAGTAACAAGGGCAATAACCAAAATTGCATAGGTCAAGACCTTAGAGAGGTTGTTCAAGTTTTGTTTGAGTGGTGTATCCGTCTCATCCGCATCTTGGAGCATGCCAGCGATATGACCCACTTCTGTGTACATACCTGTATTGACAACAACACCAAGACCACGACCATAAGTCACGTTTGAGTTTTGGAAGGCCATATTGACACGGTCACCAATACCAGCATCGGTAGCGAGTTCTACAGTCAAATCTTTTTCAACTGGAACAGACTCACCTGTCAAGGCAGCTTCTTCGATTTTGAGTGAATTGGCTTCTAGCAAACGTAGGTCTGCTGGTACTACGTCACCTGCTTCAAGGGCAACGATATCTCCTGGCACCAATTCTTTGGAATCAATCTCTGACATGTGCCCATCACGAATAACGCGAGCAGCTGGACTAGACATAGACTTGAGGGCTTCGATGGCTTCTTCCGCTTTTCCTTCTTGGTAAACACCGAAGGCTGCATTGATGATAACCACGGCTAGAATAATGATGGCATCTGCGATATCTTCTCCACCAGAAGTTACGACTGACAAAATAGCCGCAGCAACTAGGATGATAATCATCAAATCCTTAAACTGTTCTATGAATTTAACCAAGAGAGTTTTTTTCTCACCCTCCTCGAGTTCATTGCGCCCATATTCAGCTAGGCGTTTCTGCGCTTCGCTTGACGAAAGACCTTGCTCAGTTGCTTCAACCGACTTCAAGACCTCTTCAGGACTCTGAGTATAAAACGCTTGGCGTTTTTGTTCTTTTGACATGTGTCTCCTCCTTGACTTTGTGTGCAAAACAAGCTCTCTTTTGGTTTTATGACAAACAAAAAGAGACCTGTTAATCATAACAAGTCTCGCTGTTTAAGATAGCGCCGGAAAACATACTTTTCAGTATACAATTCGGAATGACGACACTATCACAGGTTTCTGCCAGCTACTCCCTTGAGTAGTACTATTATATCAAAATTTGAAAAGTTTTCAAGAATTAAAATCCGATGGAACAAGACTAAATTTGAATTTTCCCATGAAAACCAGTATAATGAAAACAGAATCTCAGCACTAGAAAGGAAGTCCGATGAATCAATCCATGTCAAATCTCAAGTTGGCGGAACGTGGTGCCATTATCAGCATTTCGACCTACCTCCTCTTGTCTGCGGCAAAATTAGCGACTGGCCACCTCCTACATTCTTCCAGTTTGGTAGCGGATGGTTTCAATAACGTATCAGATATTATCGGAAATGTTGCTCTTCTGATCGGTATTCGGATGGCTCGCCAGCCCGCAGATCGTGACCATCGTTTCGGTCACTGGAAGATTGAAGATTTGGCTAGTTTGATTACTTCCATCATCATGTTCTACGTTGGCTTTGATGTGCTTCGGGACACCATTCAAAAAATTCTCAGTCGGGAACAGACAGTTATCGACCCACTGGGTGCAACTCTCGGAGTCGTCTCTGCAGCAGTCATGTTCGCCGTTTATCTCTATAATACCCGCCTCAGTAGAAAATCCAAATCCAAGGCCCTCAAGGCTGCCGCCAAGGACAATCTTTCCGATGCTGTCACCTCGCTGGGGACTTCCATCGCCATCCTAGCCAGCAGTTTCAATTATCCAATCGTGGATAAACTGGTCGCTATCATCATCACTTTCTTTATCTTAAAGACAGCCTATGATATCTTTATCGAGTCTTCCTTTAGTCTTTCAGATGGTTTTGACGACCGTCTGCTGGAAGATTATCAGAAGGCTATCATGGAGATTCCAAAGATTAGTAAGGTTAAGTCCCAAAGAGGTCGCACCTACGGTAGCAATATCTACCTTGATATCACGCTGGAGATGAATCCCGACCTATCAGTCTATGAAAGTCACGAAATTGCAGATCAGGTTGAGTCTATGCTAGAAGAACGATTTGGAGTATTTGACACCGATGTCCATATCGAACCTGCTCCTATACCTGAAGACGAAATTTGGGACAATGTTTATAAAAAACTACTCATGCGCGAGCAATTGATTGACCAAGGGAACCAGCTAGAAGAACTCCTTGCTGAGGACTTTCTCTATATCCGTCAAGATGGAGAGCAGATGGATAAAAAGGCCTATCAAGCTGAAAAAGAACTTAAAGCTGCAATTAAGGACATCCAAATCACTTCTATCAGTCAAAAAACCAAACTCATCTGCTATGAGTTAGATGGTATCGTCCACACCAGTATCTGGCGTCGCCACGAAACTTGGCAAAATATCTTTCATCAAGAAACCAAAAAAGAATAGAGAAATCCTGTCATGAGACGGGATTTTTCTATTCTTCTAGCTATCAAACTCACTTAAATATTCATAGCGTTCGTATTTTTCAAGGAGTTCTTCGTTTTTTTCATCGAGCTCTTTCTGAAGTGTCGCAAGTTTACCAAAATCAGAGCCATTTGCCTGCATCTCCTCTTCAATAGCAGCGATACGATTTTCCAAGGCTTCAATATCGCCTTCAATGCTTGCCCACTCCTGCTTTTCTTGATAGGTCATTCGCTTCTTTTCTTCACGGACTTTGACCACTTTCTCTTTTTCGGCCTTTTGAACTTGATTGACCATCTCTGTTTCAAAAGCTTTTTCGTCAAGGTAGTCGGTGTAATGACCAAAGAAAGTTCGGATACTTCCATTCTCAAAGGCCAGAATCTTGGTAGCTACCTTATCCAGGAAATAACGGTCGTGGCTAACTGTTAAAACAGGCCCAGCAAAACCTTGCAAGAAATTCTCTAAAACTGTCAAGGTCGCAATGTCCAGATCATTTGTCGGCTCATCCAAGAGGAGAACATTTGGTTTTTCCAAGAGAAGTTTGAGGAGATAGAGGCGTTTTTTCTCGCCACCAGACAACTTCCCAATCAAGGTTCCATGTGTCGAACGTGGGAAAAGGAACTGCTCCAGCAACTCAGCGATGGAAGTTGTAGAACCACCGCTAGTCTTGACCTCTTCTGCTACTTCCTGGAGGTAGTTGATGACCCGTTTGCTTTCATCCAGCCCTTCGATTTGTTGAGAGAAATAAGCGATACGAACAGTTTCCCCAATCACAACTTGACCTGCTGTCGGCTCAAGACTTCCTGCTATCAGATTAAGAAGAGTTGACTTCCCGACACCGTTGTCCCCAACAATTCCGATACGGTCTTTGGCTTGCACCAAGAGATTAAAATTTTGTAATATCGGCTTATTCTCATAAGCAAAGGAAACATCTTTAAACTCGATAACCTTCTTACCAATACGGCTAGTTTCAAAGTTCATGGTTAAGTCTGTTTCAGCAACGCCACCTGAAACTTCCTTTTTCAAGTCGTGGAAACGATTGATCCGAGCCTGCTGCTTGGTCGCACGCGCTTGCGGTTGTCTGCGCATCCAAGCCAATTCTTGTTTGTAGAGTTGCTCCTTTTTGTGAAGGAGAGCAGCGTCACGCTCATCTTGTTCCGCCTTAAGGCGAACATAGTCCTGATAATTTCCCTGATACTCGGTCAAGCCTGCTCGGTCCAACTCGAAAATCCGTGTTGATAGTGCATCTAGGAAATAGCGATCATGGGTGATAAAGAGAACCGTCTTCTTGGAATTTTTCAAGAAAAGGGTCAACCACTCGATGGTCGCAATGTCCAGATGGTTGGTCGGCTCATCCAGTAGCAAGAGGTCGTGGTTTCCTAGGAGAACTTGCGCCAACTGAACACGTCTTCTCAGACCACCTGACAATTCACCAACTGGAGTCGACAAATCCTGAATCCCCAGCTTGCTGAGAACCGTCTTGACCTGACTTTCGATTTCCCAGGCTTGAAGGGAGTCCATCTCCGCCATAACGCGTTCCAAACGAGCCTGCTTGTCCTCGCTATAGTTGAGCATGAGGAGTTCATACTCACGAATCAACTGGATTTCCTTGAGGTCGCTGGATAGGACCGTATCCAAAACCGTCTTACTGTCGTCAAACTCTGGATCCTGCGTCAAGTAACCAATCTGATAATCATTCTTAGCCAAGAAAGGACTGACATCTCCATCAAAACCTGAAACTCCAGAAAGAACATCTAAAAGGGTGGTCTTACCCGTTCCATTGACACCAATCAGACCGATTCTGTCCAAATCATGGATGATAAAAGAAATATCCTTAAAAACGGTCTTGTCACCGACGGATTTGCTTAGTTTTTCAACAATAAAATCACTCATTTTTTCTCCCTCAGGTAAGTATGGATGGCTTGACGGTCGTTTTCCAACTCTCCATCGACAATGGCAAACTCAATCTCTGTTAAAATCTCTCCCAAGTCTGGCCCAGGCTGGTAGCCGTACTCTTTAATGAGAATACCACCGTTAATCTGGATTTCTTTCTTATCATGAATGGTCAAACTCTGGTAAGTTTCAGTGATGGCTTGTGGATTGACTTCTTTTCCTTGGGCCTGACGAAGACTTTCAGCTTGTAAAAGGGAATCCAAGTCAAAGCGGTAACAATCGCGCTTGCTCAACTCCCCTTCTTCTCGCAGAACCAAAATAGTCAGCAAATCCTGAACCTGCTTGGCAAATTGACGTGAGGTCTTCCATGCTTTCAAAAAGGGCTGTGCATCTCTAATCTCCAAAGCCCACAAGAGGGTCGCCCAGGCTTGCTCAGAAGACTCAAAGGTGAAGTCCGCCTCTAAATCAAACAATTTTTGAAGCTTTTCTCGACTGTCTGCCATATCAGGGAGATAATCATAAGCTTGACTCTCAATCATGGAAGCCAAGCCAACTCGCCAAAAAGGTGCCAGCAAGAGTTTATCAAACTCAACAAAGGTACGTTCCACAGAAATCTTCTCCAAGAGTGGAGTCAAGGATTTCATCGCTTCAAATGTTTCTCGCTCAAGTTCAAAACCAAGACTGGCCTGAAAACGAAAACCACGCATAATACGCAAAGCATCTTCATTGAAACGTTCACTAGCTACTCCAACTGCTCGTAAGACTTGGTTTTCCAGATCTTTGAGACCATCGAACAAATCGATGATTTCTCCTGTTTCGTCCAAGGCAAAGGCATTGACTGTGAAATCACGGCGCTTGAGATCTTCTTCTAGCGAACGTACAAAGGAAACCGCACTGGGTCTGCGATAGTCTACATAGACATCTTCGGTCCGAAAGGTCGTCACCTCATACTCCTCATCCCCATCTAAAACCAAGACGGTTCCGTGCTCAATTCCGATATCGGCTGTGCGGGAGAATATCTGCTTGGTCTCCTCTGGATAGGAAGAGGTCGCAATATCCACATCATGGATAGGACGATGGAGGAGGGCATCTCGAACAGAGCCCCCAACAAAATAGGCTTCAAAGCCTGCTTCTTTAATTTTTTCTAATACTGGTAAAGCCTTCTGAAATTCAGAAGGCATTTGTGTTAATCTCATAATAAGTGTTCTAATCCATAGACAAGCTCATGACGCTTGACAACTTCTTTAATTCCCAAATTCACCCCTGTCATGAAGGAGCTGCGATCATAGGAGTCATGACGAAGGGTCAATCCTTCTCCCTGATTGCCAAAGATGACTTCTTGATGGGCTACCAAGCCTGGTAGACGGACTGAGTGGATGCGCATACCATCAAAATCAGCACCACGAGCACCTGCAATCAATTCTTCCTCATCAGGCGCACCTTGCTGGATTGATTCCCGAACTTCCGCCATCAGCTCAGCCGTTTTAATGGCTGTTCCACTCGGAGCATCTTTTTTCTTGTCGTGATGGAGCTCGATAATCTCCACATTTGGGAAATATTTGACAGCCTGCGCCGCAAATTGCATAAGCAAGACAGCTCCCAAGGCAAAGTTAGGGGCAATCAAGCCACCCAAATCTTGTTCACGGGAAAATGCTTTTAGTTCTGCAATTTCTTCACTAGTAAAGCCTGTTGTTCCAACTACTGGAGCGAAGCCATTTTCAAGAGCAAAGCGTGTATTTTCGTAGGCAACGGCTGGTGTAGTAAAATCTACCCAAACATCCGCTTCAAAACCAGCCAAGTCAGTCTTATCATTGAAGACAGGAATTCCCTGCCATTCTAACTCAGACTCAAAAGGATCCAAAACTGCGACCAAGTCCAAGTCTGGATCAGCCAAGACCATCTGACAGGCAGCTTGGCCCATCTTTCCCTTAAACCCGGCAATAATTACTCGAATACTCATCTCTACTCCTGTCTAAGATACAAAGGACGTTAGCTGCCCATGAAAAATAGGGAATGGCGCTGACTTTCCACGGAAGGCAAGACAGGCATCTTTTTTCAAGAGGCAGGTAGTCCGTGTTCAATTTCTAAGATACAAAGCCTGTAAGAACAATCTAGACGATTGGTGTATAGCTCAAGGCAATACTGCCTTCTCCAAGGTGGGTTCCAATGACACTACCAAAGCTAACAATTGGAATCTCAGAAGTCACACCACTCTCAATCAAGAGTTGGCGCAAATCTGCCGCCTTTTGAGGTGCGTTACCATGAATGACTGTAATACGGTAGTCCCCACCTTTTGTCAACTCTTTGATGATTTCCACCAAACGTTTAGTTGCCTTCTTTTCCGTACGAACTTTTTCATAAACTTCAATCACCCCTTGGTCATTAAAGTAGAGGATAGGCTTGATACTGAGGAGATTCCCTAAGACGGCAGCCCCATTTGACAAACGTCCTCCCTTAACCAAGTGGTCGAGGTCATCTACTATGATAAAGGCTGAGTTATCAGCGATTTGGATAGCCAACTTCTCCTGAATCTGAGCAAAATTATCGCCCTGTTCTGCCCATTTAAAGGTACTCTCCACCATAAATCCTAGAGGGGAGCTTGTGATATGGGTATCTGGAAAGGCAATGGTCAAGCCATCATACTCATCCAACATGTATTGGATGTTCTGATAAAAGCCTGAAATTCCTGACGAAAGAAAGAGTCCCAAGACATGGGTATAGCCTTCATCTTTCAAGGAACTTAGAATCTCATCCAATTTGGCAATACTTGGTTGACTAGTTTTAGGCAATTCTGCAGACTGAGCCATTTTTTGATAAAATTCCTCAGCAGTCAGATTGACACCTTCAACATACTCCTCCCCATCAATATTGACAGGAATATCCAAGATATATAGATTCTCTCTTTGCAGCGTCTTCTCCTCTAAATAGGCTGAAGAATCTGTAATGACAGCTAATTTCATGACTAAAACTCCAAATTGATCCCTGGAAGATCCAAGGCGATTTCTGTTACTTCATACGTCAAACGATTGAGCATGTTCAAACATGGACGTGCCAAGGTTTCGACTTCTTCTTGGTTAAATTCGCTTGGTTCGTTGACAATACGACCTTCCACATGGTTAACTTGAGAAATTGTTCCGCTGATGACGAATTTGTCAAAGACAATCATAAAGCTCAAGATAACGACAAGCGAAGTCACTTGGTTTTCTTGGTCATGTTGGAGCAACTGAAAGTTCACATCTACCTTGGTTTCAGGGGCTCCATTTTCATTTTCCCATTCAAAGTTACGAGCATCAAAGTGATACTGGCTAACAAATTCTTGTTCTCGTTTAAGATTCATTTTTCTCTCCCATTGCTACAATTTACTATGCAATTGTACCACATTTTTATCATTTCATCTAGTTTTCTAGGCTTTAGTCAATTCCGATTTCATCTTTAACAACCGCAGCAATCGTATCTACGTAGTAGTTAACTTCTTCTGTTGTTGGGGCTTCTGCCATGACACGCAAGAGGGGTTCTGTTCCACTTGGGCGGACAAGGATACGACCGTTCCCTGCCATTTCTTCTTCCATCTTTTCGATGATAGTTTTAATGGCTGGTACTTCCATGGCTTTTTCTTTCATGGCATTTTCCACTCGGATATTGACCAGTTTTTGTGGGTAAATCGTCACTTCTGATGCTAGTTGAGACAAGCTCTTGCCTGTTTCTTTCATGATTTTAGTCAATTGAACAGCTGATAATTGACCATCACCAGTTGTATTGTAATCCATCAAGATAACGTGACCTGATTGTTCACCACCAAGATTGTAGCCTGATTTTCTCATTTCTTCAACGACATAGCGGTCACCAACAGCAGTCACTGCCTTGTTAATACCAGCACTCTCCAAGGCCTTATGGAAGCCAAGGTTAGACATAACCGTTGTCACGATGGTGTTTTGAGCTAACTGTCCTTTTTCAGAAAGGTATTTCCCGATGATGTACATGATCTTATCACCATCGACGATGTTGCCATTTTCATCAACAGCAATCAAACGATCACTATCACCATCAAAGGCCAAACCAATAGCTGACTGGCTTTCTTTGACTAGTTCTTGGAGAGCTTCTGGATGAGTTGAACCAACATTTAGGTTGATGTTAAGACCATCTGGAGTCTCACCGATAACAGTCAACTGGGCACCTAGATCAGCGAAAATCTGACGGGCACTTGTAGCTGCTGCACCGTTGGCTGTATCCAAGGCTACTTTCATGCCTTCAAGAGGCGCTCCAGTTGAAACAAGGTAGCCTTCGTACTTACGCAAACCTTCTGGATAGTCCACTAAGGTTCCCAAGCCCTCTGCACTCGGACGAGGAAGAGTGTCTTCAGCAGCGTCCAACAAGGCTTCGATTTCTGCTTCTTTGTCGTCATCAAGTTTGAAGCCATCCCCACCAAAGAACTTAATTCCATTATCAAGGGCTGGGTTGTGACTCGCTGAAATCATGACACCTGCACTAGCTCCCTCTGTTTTTACCAAGTAAGCTACTGCTGGTGTTGCAAGGACACCGAGTTTGTAGACGTGAATTCCTACTGATAGAAGACCTGCCACTAAGGCAGATTCTAACATTTCTCCTGAGATACGTGTATCACGTCCTACAAAGACTTTAGGGGCTTCCGTTTCATGTTGACTAAGAACATATCCACCAAAACGTCCCAGTTTAAAGGCCAACTCTGGCGTTAGTTCTACGTTTGCTTCTCCACGGACTCCATCGGTCCCAAAATATTTACCCATTTTGTTAATCATCCTTTTCTAAAATTTAGTTTATTCTTGTTTAGACGAGTCTGGTTTTGTTTCTGAACTCGTTGAAGACGAACTGCTAGCTGAGGTGCCAGTTGATGAGGTCGTAGACGAAGAACTCGAGCTAGACGATGCTGTCTTGGTTGTAATTTTCATTGTAGTGTCAAATGGCATAATGACGCTTGGCAAAACATTTCCATTTTTATCAACTGCTTGTAGTGGAACAGAAGCCGAGTAGTTACCTGTTATCCGTTCACTCGTCGGTAAGATGGCAATGACACGGTCCACTCTAGAGAGAGTCTCCTCATCGCTAATGACCGTTACTTTTTCATCTGAAACAGTTACTGTGTCGATTTTGACCCGAGAATCAATCTGACTAGGGTCAATCTCCGGCACAACGATTACATTATCTCGTTTTGCTTTTTTACCGACCTTGACTGTTATCTTTTGTGGTGTCGCAACAGCCGTCAAACCGCTAGGCAGATTTTCAATGGTTAGAGGAACTTCGATGGTCCCTACACTGGCATTGGTTAAGTCAGCTTTGACCTTGAATTTCCGAGTGCTTTCCTGCATCTCGCTTGCCAAAGCAACCCTATTTGATCCAGTTAGGAAGACGGTCACTTCAGATGTAAAACCACTGATAAAGTACTGGTCGCTGTCATACTGAATATCGATTGGGACATTAAGGACCGTATTGGTGTAGGTTTCCGTCCGCACCTGTCTGGCACTATTATTATTCTGATAGTTTGTAGAAGTCGCATAGATAAAGAGGATGCAGGCGAAAAAGAAGGAAGAAATAATATAAAGACTATTTTTTCTCATGTTTCAATCCTCCTAGCAAGCGCTCCTTCAGACCGTGTTTTTCCTCTGATGCTGGAAGTAGGATTCTTCTCAATTCAGATTCAAACTCTTCTAAGGTCAAATCGTGCTTAAAGACTCCATTATAGGTGATTGAGATTCCACCTGTTTCCTCAGAAACCACAAAGGTAAGAGCATCCGATACTTCTGACAAACCAATCGCCGCCCTGTGACGTGTCCCAAACTCCTTGGAAATCTCAGTATTTTCAGTCAGGGGTAGGTAGGCTGAAGTTACGGCAATCCGATCTTCCCTGATGATGACTGCACCATCGTGCAAGGGAGTATTGGGAATGAAAATATTGATAAGCAATTCAGCCGAAATTTTAGCATCTAAAGGGATCCCTGTCGAGATGTATTCCTGCAAGGTTCTCACTCGCTGAACCACTACAAGCGCCCCAATCTTACGCGGACTCATGTATTCGACTGATTTGACAAAGGCACGAACCATTTGCTCTTCCGCACTAATAGGGGCATTGGAAAAGAAATCTGTCGCCCGGCCCAATCTCTCCAAACCAGTCCGAATCTCTGGTGAAAAGATAACCACTGCTGCGATGACCCCGTAGGTGATAATCTGATTGATCAACCAGGAAATGGTCGTTAAACCAATCATATTAGAGAGAATCTGGGCTAGAATAAAGACCAAAACTCCCCGAACCAATATCATGATTTTAGTCCCTGCAATCGCTTTGGTAAAATGGTACAAAATATAAGTCACAATCAAAATATCAATCAGATTGATGACTATCGTCCAAGGACTTGAAAACAAACTTGTCCAGTATTGCCAATTGGATAATTGTTGAAAATTCATCCCTGGCCTCCTCCCCGTCAAAACACTTTCCGTACTATTATACCATTTTCTGCTCATTTTTTCCCCATCCTACTTCATTTTAAATTAAGCAAAATTATGATACAATAAACTGACTAGAAAAAACGAAGGAGAAATCATGTCTCAACTCTATGATATTACCATTGTAGGGGGCGGTCCTGTCGGCCTCTTTGCTGCCTTTTACGCTCACCTACGCCAAGCTAAAGTCCAAATCATCGACTCTCTTCCCCAACTCGGTGGGCAGCCTGCCATCCTCTATCCTGAAAAGCAAATCCTTGATGTGCCAGGTTTCCCAAATCTAACTGGAGAGGAATTAACCAATCGTTTGCTTGAGCAGCTAGATGGCTTTGACACACCTGTTCACCTCAACGAAACGGTTCTTGAGATTGAGAAACAAGATGAAGGATTTAGCATCACAACCAACAAGGGAAGTCACCTGACTAAAACCGTCATCATTGCTATGGGGGGTGGTGCCTTTAAACCACGTCCACTCGAATTAGACGATGTTGAGGACTATGAAAATATCCACTACCACGTTTCCAATATCCAGCAATACGCTGATAAGAAAGTGACCATCCTTGGTGGAGGGGACTCAGCAGTTGACTGGGCATTGGCTTTTGAAAAAATTGCCCCAACTACTCTCGTTCACCGTCGAGATAACTTCCGCGCCTTGGAACACAGTGTGCAAGCCCTGCAAGAATCATCTGTGACTATCAAGACACCATTTGTTCCTAGCCAACTCCTTGGAGATGGAAAAACACTCGATAAACTGGAAATTACAAAAGTCAAATCTGATGAAACCGAAACAATTGACTTAGATCACCTCTTTGTCAACTACGGCTTCAAGTCTTCTGTCGGAAATCTTAAAAACTGGGGACTGGAGCTCAACCGACACAAGATTATCGTCAATAGCAAGCAAGAATCCAGCCAAGCGGGTATTTACGCTATCGGAGACTGCTGCTACTATGAAGGTAAAATTGATTTGATCGCGACAGGACTGGGTGAAGCTCCAACCGCCGTCAATAATGCTATCAACTACATCGACCCTGACCAAAAAGTACAACCCAAACACTCAACCAGTTTATAAGAAAAGAACCACGGATCAATGATTCGTGGTTTTAAACTTCCTATATTTGCTCCTCCAACACTTTCTCGTATTCTTTATTTTTGCTATCTATGGTCTCAATAACTTTTGAGGCAAACTTGCCCTTCATAGAGACATCTATTTTTTTATTTACCGCGTTTAGACTTTCTTGGATACTATTAATGGTCAAACGAGTATTTTTCTTAGCTTCTTGCTCGATTTGATTAATTTCATACTTTTTAGCAGGAGCCAATATCTGCCTAACAAATAAACGCTCAATTTCTTTTTCTATTTCACGAAAACTATCATCCACACCAGAGACGAAATCAAATATATAATTAAATAAATCCATCCGCGTTACTCTCTTTTATCTTGTATATGTCTTTGTTTAGCCAGAATTTGAGTTAGTTCTTCATCAAGCTCACGGTATTCACGACTATATTTCTGTTTAGCATTGCTTTCTTCTGTTTCTAGCTGATCAAGTCTTTTTCTATATGCTAAATCCATTTGCTGACTAAAGTCTGTAGCCAGTTGATTCAGCTGATAGTGTAGCATAGAAGTGTCTCCTTCTATCTGACTCAGCATATGACTTGCTACTGTATGCTTTTCCTCAAGCATCCGATGCAAATCATTCAATCTATAATCACTCTCTTCCTTTGCATTCTCTATCTTTTTACGTGAGTGATAATAGTCTTCCTCCAATTCTTCTAATTGCCGTCTCTTTTTCCAAATCTCTTGGTCTATCATGTCAATTTTTTCCATTGTCTAAATTTTTCAGCAAACTCCTTATCTGTTTCTAATTTCTTTTGAATACCTTTCTTGGTCTGAGTTTCTAAATCTATACAGTCTTTTTCCAATTGAGACACCTTATCAACAACTGGATCTAATAGTTTCTCAATAACCCCGATAGTCGTTTCATAGGTAGCTCCTCCTTCAATATATGCATTTTCCATCTCTGATGGACTAAGGATAAAGCCCCAAGGAACTTGTCTACGGGAAGCAAATACTTTTCTTGCATCTTCTACTGCTTCATCTCTTATACTTTTGATGATACTTTTTCCCTCTGTAGACATTAGACTGATGCTCGCTGCTGCAATACCTGCTTGCTCCGAATCTAGGAACAATTGCTCTTCCTTTGTATAACCACCTTCTGATAGTTTCTCCTTGAGTAGTGTATAGTTATCCATCTGGAGTAAATAGTCATTATAAATGACCGTACTGGTGTTTGACAGTATTTTGATCTTCCCATTTTTATCCAGCTGGTAGCCATAAGTCATGTGTTGGTTCACAAAGTCTTCTTTTGTACTATCCACATAATAAACCAAGCCAACCGATCCGATACTTCCCTTAACCATATCCCTACCAACCATACTGATAGGATCATCTGGGTCAGCATAGTTATGGATCCTCGTCTTAATAGAGTCTACAACTTTCCTTTGTTCAGGGCTTAGTATCCTATAGATATCTGGGCCGTTATAGATATAAGCCTTTTGGATACGTTTGACTTGATCTGCCTGTAGGGCAGCCATAGAATACTGAGCATCCATAGAACCTAGTGAATGTCCATAGACATTAATCTTGGCATTGGGATATTTTCCCATGATGTCTTTTAATGCTCTTGCAGAAGCCTTTAGCTGTTCGGTAGACTTGTCTTGATAGCTAAGATCTTTTTGCAACATAATTCTCTTGGCTATAACTGCATCGTTTTCTGCCCAGTCATTCCAGAAATCCGCTGTTTCTTCCCAAAAATGATCTGGACCCGTAGAACCACGAAAGAGAACCGTTACTTCCTGTACCTTATCAGCTTTTTCATTGGGATTTTTTACAACCGCATAAACCTGCTCGCCCGCTCCTGTAGTATTGTTGTAGACTTGAGTGACAGTGCCAACACTTTGATCATATTGATCCTTAACCTCACGATTAATTGAGTTATCGTTATATTCAGTCATTGCAATCTGAAGATTTGAATCATTGACATACTTTCTCATTTTTTAGATTCCTTTAACATAGATGATAATTTAGGTGATACAGTATATCCATAAGATTCATAATTACCTGAATTATCTTTTATTAAGCCAAAGTGAAAATCTAATTCCTTATCTTTATTAAAGTATATCCTTACCATTAGCCCTCCCATTGGATTATACTCTAAAGTTTCTGTATCAATATCATATGATTTAATGACTCCATCTTTTGTTAATGCTTTTGGATCATTTGCCCTCATATGATTTTCATAAACCTTTTTCGCCTCATCGCTTGTTGCGATTGCAATCATTTCTTGTTTCTTTTGGTACTGGTGCATGCTACATCCTCCTACTGCAATTCCAATTACTACTAAAATACTGAATAAAATAATCATACTTTTTTTAGGTTTTTTCATGGTGCCTCCTTTATGCTATCCTATCAATAAATTAGAAATGAACTTACTCATAGTATAGCATAACTTTCCTGTACCTTATCAGCTTTTTCATCAGGATTTTTTACAACTGCATAAACCTGCTCGCCTGCCCCAGTAGTATTGTTGTAGACTTGGGTGACAGTGCCAAGAATGTCATTGTTAGGAGTTCTAGCAATATTATCCAACTTTAAATTTCTATATTCTGTCATAGCTATCTGAAGTTGTTTATCATTGACATATTCTTTTTCCATAACTCTATTCTCCAAGAAGTTTTGCTAATTTCCCTGAGTATATATAACCACTAGATTTTAAAATACCTTCATTATCTTCAATGATCCCAAATTGAAATTCCAAATCTTTATCATGATTCACATAAACTGTAACCTCCATTCCTCCCATGGGATTGTAATATAGGCTTTCATTATCAATTTCATATGATTTAATAACACCATCGTCAGTTAAGGCATTTTGATCCAATGCTTTCATATGGCTTTCATATATTTTCTTCGCCTCATCACTTGTCGCGATGGCAATCATTTCTTGTTTCTTTTGATATTGGTGCATGCTACATCCTCCTACTGCTATTCCAATGACTGAATACTGAATAAAATAATCATACTTTTTTTAGATGTTTTCATGGCGCCTCCTTTATGTTATCCTATCAATAAATTAGAAATGAACTTACTCATAGTATAGCATAACTTTCCTGTACCTTATCAGCTTCTTCATCAGGATTTTTTACAACTGCATAAACCTGCTCCCCTGCTCCTGTAGTATTGTTGTAGACTTGGGTAACAGTGCCAACACTTCGATCATATTGATCCTTAACCTCACGATTAATTGAGTTATCGTTATATTCAGTCATTGCAATCTGAAGATTTGAATCATCGACATACTTTCTCATTTTTTAGATTCCTTTAACATAGATGATAATTTTGGTGATACAGTATATCCATAAGATTCATAATTACCTGAATTATCTTTTATTAAGCCAAAGTGAAAATCTAATTCCTTATCTTTATTAAAGTATATCCTTACCATTAGCCCTCCCATTGGATTATACTCTAAAGTTTCTGTATCAATATCATATGATTTAATGATTCCATCTTTTGTTAATGCTTTAGGATCATTTGCCTTCATATGATTTTCATAAACCTTTTTCGCCTCATCGCTTGTTGCGATGGCAATCATTTTTTGTTTCTTTTGATATTGGTGCATGCTACATCCTCCTACTGCAATTCCAATTACTACTAAAATACTGAATAAAATAATCATACTTTTTTTAGGTTTTTTCATGGTGCCTCCTTTACTCTACAGTATAATTCATCTATAGTATACCATAGATTATGGAGTAGGTTTCCTTTAAAATATTTCTCACATATTTAATAACTTCAAGAAAAGATAGTCTGGGACAAAAAGATTTTGATTTTAGGAATTCTTTATTATAAATTTTTAAAATCAATAGATTAGACAAAAAAGCGAACAAGACAGAATTCTGAGTGTCAGATAACTGATTTTGTTCGCTTTTTATATTTAAGGTTAGACTTTTGTCCCAGACTCTTTATAATTCATCCGCAATCTTGTTTATTTTTCTCAGTCTGTGGTTGACACCACTTTTGGTCAGGGGATTGCTCAAGCTATCTGCCAACTGCTGGATAGAATAATCTGGGTGCTGAATCCGCAGACGAGCCACCTCCTGCAAATCTATTGGTAAATTTTCCAAGCCCATTCTATCTTTGATTTTACTGATATTATTGATAGTCTTCATGCTGGCCGACACCGTTCGAGCGATATTGGCTGTTTCAGCGTTATTGGCTCGATTGAGATCATTACGAGTTTCACGCAAAATCTTGACTCGCTCAAAGTTATCACGCGCCTGCATGGCACCAATCACAATCAAGAAATCCATGATGTCCTCTGCACGCTGGAGATAAGTAACTGCACCTTTCTTTCGCTCAATAACCTTGGCATCCAGTAAAAATTGCTGGAGGAGAGAGGCCAGTCCTTGGGCATGGTCCAGATAAACGGAACTAATCTCCAACTGGTACTTGCCAGACTCAGGATCTCGGATGCTACCATTTGCCAGAAAGGCCCCACATAAGTAGGAACGACCAGCTTCTTCATCTGCTAAAATATTGGGATCAATACCTGTCTCCAAACCAAAGAAGGAATCCGCAAGCCGCAAATCAGCTAAAAGCTCCTGCACTCTCTCATCGGTATAGACCGTATAGACACGATTCTTACGAAGATTGCTTCTCTGATGGTGTCGAATCTCTGACTTGATATCATAAAAATGGAGAAAGGACTCATAGAGGTGCCGAGCCAACTTGGCATTTTCAGTCACGACAGACAAGGTCAGGCCAGAAGTCGAGAGACCAATACTGCCAGACATCTTGATGATGGCAGACAATTCATGACGACTGAGATGATGTTGACCAAGAATTTCCTCTTTTACTGCAACTGTAAAACTCATTTTCTCACCTGTATGATGCGCATCAATTCATCCACAATCAAATCACCATCGTGGAAGGCTCCTCCATTTTCCAAACGAAGGAAGTTGGATGAAATCACACGAGGGACCTGTTTGCAAAGACCAGCAAAGTCATGCTCCACCTGAACCAAATATTCATCAAAACGGTTGGTATTCATGTATTCTCTAGGAACCTTCTCGATATTGACCAAGACCGTATCAATAAAAGGCCGACCTAGATGTCGATGGAGAACTTCCACGTGGTCGCTGTCTGAAAAGTGCTCTGTTTCCCCACGCTGGGTCATGATATTGCAGACATAGGCAATCTCCGCCTTGGTCTCCAAGAGAGCCTGCCCAATCTCCTCAATGACAATATTTGGCAAAATCGATGTAAAGAGGGAACCAGGCCCCAAGACGATCATGTCACTCTCGAGAATGGTATTGACTACTCGACGGCTGGCTTGGGGTGTTTCATCATCCAAGGTATTGGTCACATAGACATGGTCAATCATGCCTGGATGATCAGCAATGTGGCTCTCACCTGCCACCTCAGAACCGTCTTTAAAGACTGCATGCAGTGTCAAAGGATGATCGCTTGAGGGGTAGATCTTTCCTGTTGTGTGAAAGAATTTACTGAGTAATTGCATAGCATTGTAGGTAGATCCTTGCATTTCAGAAAGCCCTGCTATGATGATATTTCCTAGCGGATGACCCGCAAAAGCTCCAGCCTCTTCTGAAAATCGGTACTGAAAAACCTTCTCATAAAACTTAGGCATATCCGACATGGCTACCAGAACATTACGAAGATCTCCAGGCGGTGTCAGCTGTTGAATATTCTTTCTTAGCTCACCAGAAGAACCACCATCATCAGCTACCGTTACGATGGCTGCGATGTCAACATCCTTTTCCCGCAAACTTTTTAAAATGACGGGGATACCAGTCCCTCCACCAATCACCGTTATTTTTGGTTTTCTCATGAACGGTTTACCGTTTCCTTTCTTCTGTCTTTGTCACGATGGCTTTCATTGACAGGCCAGTTTTTAGCAAGGTCCTCAGCTATGCGCTTGGCAAAGGCGACACTACGGTGCTGGCCACCTGTACATCCTACTGCAATAGTTAAAACGGACTTGCCTTCTTTTTTGTAACTTGGCAAGATCGGCTCAATCAAGGCTAGCAAGTGCTGATAGAAACTTTCAGACTCTTCATGATTCATCACATAGTTGTAGACAGGCTCATCCAGCCCCGTTTGATTACGCAGCTCTGGTAGGTAATAGGGATTTGGCAAGAAACGGACATCAAAGACCAAGTCTGCATCAATAGGGATACCATACTTAAATCCAAAAGACATGACCTCGATACGGAAAGACTGGGCCTGTTCTTGGTCTGAAAATTGCTCAGCAATGGTTTTACGAAGTTCACGCGGAGTGAGTTCTGTCGTATCCACCACGTTTTGACTCATGTTTTTCAAAGGTGCCAAGAGTTCACGTTCTAGCTTGATGCCATCTAAAATCCGACCATCCGCTGCTAGAGGGTGACTCCGTCTGGTTTCCTTGTAACGAGCGACCAATTCCTTATCTTTTGCATCCAAAAAGAGAATTTTGAAATCCAATTCATCCTGGTTTTCCAATTCATCCAAAACAGCCTGAATCTCCGAGAAGAAGGAACGACTACGCATATCCACTACCAAGGCCAGTTTGTGATCATCATCCTTGGTCTCAACCAACTGTAAAAACTTTGGCAAGAGGGCTGGTGGCATATTGTCAATGGTGAAATATCCCAAATCCTCGAAAGACTGAATGGCTACCGTTTTCCCTGCACCACTCATCCCTGTTACAATCACAAGGTGAAGTTGTTTTTTTGTCATCTATCTCTCCTTATATCAAAAAAAGTTTGGCAGAGCCAAACTTCAACTAGCTTATCCAATCTCTGCGATCACTTCAATTTCGACTTTTACATCACGAGGAAGACGTGCAACTTCCACAGCTGAACGAGCTGGAAATTCCTCTTTAAAGGCCGTTTGGTAAACCTCGTTAAAAGGAACAAAGTCATTCATATCGCTCAAGAAGCAAGTTGTTTTGACAACATGGTCAAAGTCTGTTCCTGCTTCAGCCAAAATAGCACCGATATTTTTTAAAACTTGTTCTGTCTGTTCTTGGATCGTTTCTCCAACTATTTCCCCAGTTTCAGGTGAAAGAGGAACTTGACCGCTAGCAAACAAAAGATTGCCAACGATTTTCCCTTGAACATAAGGTCCGATAGCCTTTGGAGCTTTGTCTGTATGAATTGTTTTTGCCATTTCTTTCCCTCACAATTTTTCTAATATTGCATTCCAAGCTTCATCCATCCCTGCCTTGCTGACAGATGAAAAGAGGATGAAGTCGTCACTTGGGTCAAAGTTTAATTTCTTTTTGATTGCTGATTCATGCTTGTTCCACTTACCACGAGGAATCTTGTCCGCCTTGGTCGCAACGATGATAACCGGAATCTCATAATACTTGAGAAATTCGTACATCTGCACATCATCTGCTGACGGGTCGTGACGGAGATCCACCAGACTGACCACTGCACGGAGATTTTCACGAGTTGTGAGGTACTCCTCAATCATGCGCCCCCACTTTTCACGTTCCTTTTTGGAAACGCGAGCGTAGCCATACCCAGGCACATCCACAAAGCGCATCTTGTCATCGATGTTAAAAAAGTTAAGGAGCTGGGTTTTCCCAGGTTTCCCTGATGTACGAGCTAGATTCTTGCGGTTCAACATGGTGTTAATAAAGCTAGACTTGCCAACATTTGAACGCCCTGCTAGGGCAATCTCTGGCAGTTCATCCTGCGGATAGTGGGATTTATTGGCCGCACTGAGCAAGATTTCAGCATTGTGTGTATTGATTTCCATAGTCACCTCTAGGCTGTTTCTAGAATGGGTTTTTCCGTTCCATCAACAGCTTCTTTTGTGATGCGAACCAATTTCACATTTTCTTGACTTGGCACTTCAAACATAACGTCTAGCATGGTTTCTTCGATGATTGATCGAAGACCACGCGCACCCGTTTTGCGTTCGATAGCCTTATTGGCGATTTCTTGTAAGGCTTCGTCGTCAAATTCCAACTCAACATCATCATAAGAAAGCAAGGTTTGGTATTGTTTCACCAAGGCATTTCTTGGTTCCTTCAAGATGCGAACCAAGTCATCGACTGTCAATTGCTCAAGAGCAGCAAAGACAGGCAAGCGTCCAATCAACTCAGGGATAATACCGAATTTTTGAATATCTTCTGCGATGATTTCTTGCATGTAGGAGCTGTTTTCATCAATCGCTTTATTATTTTGGCCGAAACCAATAACTTTTTCACCCAAACGTTGTTTAACGATTTCTTCGATGCCATCAAAAGCACCACCCACGATAAAGAGGATATTTTTAGTATCCACTTGAATCATCTCTTGTTGCGGATGTTTGCGTCCACCTTGAGGCGGCACGCTAGCGACAGTTCCCTCGATAATCTTGAGAAGGGCTTGTTGCACTCCTTCACCCGAAACGTCACGTGTGATAGACACATTCTCGCTCTTCTTGGCAATCTTGTCTATTTCATCAACGTAGATAATCCCACGTTCTGCACGTTCGATGTTAAAGTCAGCAGCCTGCAAGAGTTTGAGGAGGATATTTTCCACGTCCTCACCCACATATCCAGCCTCAGTCAGAGCTGTTGCATCTGCAATGGCAAAAGGCACGTTCAAGCTCTTAGCCAAGGTCTGGGCCAAGAAAGTTTTCCCAGAACCAGTCGGGCCAATCATCAAGATGTTTGACTTTTGCAAATCCACATCTTCTGACTCTTCACGCGTATCATGGAAATTGATGCGTTTGTAGTGGTTGTAAACTGCCACTGCCAAGGCACGTTTGGCACGATCTTGACCAATCACATAGTGGTTCAAGATATTGAGGAGCTCGATTGGTTTTGGTACTTCGGACAAGTCTGCCAAGACTTCCTCGGCCAACTCCTCCCGAATGATCTCCTGGGCCAATTCCACACATTCATTACAGATAAAGGCATTGTTCCCAGCGATTATTTTCTTTACTTCTTCTTGGCTTTTGCCACAAAATGAGCAATAAACCATCATATCATTTTTCCTATTTGTAGGCATGATTTCCTTCCATTCTAATTTATCATTCTATCTAAAATAAGGTCATATAAAAAGCGTGGACACTGTTCACCAGATTGGTAAAAGCATTCAACCAGAGTAAGGCAGACAGTCCATAGCGCTTCTTACGAAAAGCCTGTGCTCCAGTCAAAATACAGATCACACACAAAAAAGCTGTAAAAAATCCAAATATACTGCGCTCCATTAGACTTCCTTTCTCTTTCGGTATTGGATGGTAAAATCATAGTCGTTTTTCTCATCTCGGGTATAAGATTTGCTTGCTACTGTCTCAAATCGAGACAAGTCAAAATCCTCAGGGAAATAGGTATCTCCCTCCACCTGAGCATGAATCTGTGTCACGATGATTTCATCTAAATAGGGCTCAAAAGCCTGAAAAATCTGTTTTCCACCAATGATATAGAGATTTTTTTCCTGACTCTGATACCACGCTAAAACAGACTCCACATCTTGAAACACAAGCGCTCCATCCACGACTTCGTCACTGTTTCGTGTCAAAATCAAGGTTTGGCGTTTGGGAAGCAGACGACGCCCCATTCCATCAAAAGTCACTCGTCCCATCAAGATGGCGTGATTCAAAGTTGTTTCCTTAAAATGTTGTAATTCTGCTGGCAAATGCCAAGGAAGACGGTCTTCTTTGCCAATCACACCTTTTTCATCTTGGGCCCAAATGGCTACGATTTTCTTTGTCATGCTTCCATCCTTTTCATTGATACTACTATTTTATCAAAAATCTCCCAAAAAGACTGTTTTCAAATGCTCCCCAAAGAGAGAAAAGAAGCAGGCTAGCCTTAGCCTGCTTCACCTGTCACTAGGACATGCGTTTTTTTGCTTCTGATTCAATTTTTTCGACCACTTCTTGGATACTTAATCCAGTTGTGTCAAGGTAAACTGCATCCTCAGCCTGTTTAAGAGGCGAGGTTTCGCGATGACTATCTTTGTAATCACGTGCCGCAATCTCTTCTTTCAGAGTTTCCAAGTCAGTCTCAATCCCTTTAGCAATATTTTCCTTGTAACGTCGTTCTGCTCTTTCTTCAACAGAAGCCACTAGGAAAATCTTGAGTTCAGCTTGTGGTAAAACAACTGTCCCGATATCACGCCCATCCATGACGATACCACCTTGCTGGGCAATCTCCTGTTGGAGAGAAACCAGTTTCTCACGTACTTCAGGAATAGCAGCAATGCTTGAAACCTTGTTGGTCACTTCATTTTCACGAATCGGATGAGTAATATCAACATCCCCTACAAAAACAAGTTGTTCGCCTGCCTCCGAACGTCCAAAACTAATAGGGTGTTGGTTAAGAAGCTCAAGAAGTTGGTCTACATTTCCTGCATTCAACTGGTGCTTGAGTGCTATATAAGTTGCAGCACGGTACATAGCGCCTGTATCAAGATAAGTGTAGCCAAAATCCTTGGCAACAATCTTTGCGACCGTACTCTTACCACTAGAAGCAGGACCATCAATAGCAATTTGAATTATCTTCATTTCCGACTCCTATCTAGTCTTGATGACATCACCAGGGTTGGCAAACCAAGTTCCTGATGACATATGAGAAGGATTTAGAGCTTCTAGCTGGGCAATGGAAATCCCTGCACGCTGAGCGAGAGCTGCTTCTCCTTCTCCAGGCTGAACAGTAAGCGTTCCTTCTCCATCTATGTGTTCTTCAGAACTACTTTCTGAAGGAGTTGATTCTTTCGTTTCTTGAGCTTTACTAGTAGAGGAAGAAGACTCTTCCACTTTAGAGGTTGACGATGGAGCTGAAGAATCATAAAAATCCTTCAAAGCTGCCGTGCGGTTACTTCCCCCAGTAGAAAGGTAAATCAATACGACAACCATCGCTACAACGATTACAAAGAAGAGGCTAGCTAGAATGGTCAAGACACGATTGGCAACAACGCCTTTTCCCTTTTGTTTACGGTGACGACGTTCCGATCTTGATTCTTCCTCATTGTTTTCATAAATATCTTCTTGCCATGGTTCTTTTTCCATACCTTACTCCTTGTATTTTTTAAACTTTCTTATTACAATATAAATATGAAACTCACACTTATACCTGAACGATGCATCGCCTGTGGGCTTTGCCAAACCTATTCTGAACTCTTTGATTATCACGATAATGGAATCGTTCGCTTTTATGATGATCCAGTTGAATTACAAAGAGAAATCACTGAGACCAGCGATGTTCTGGAGGCCATCAAAAATTGTCCTACACGTGCACTTCTAAAAGATCGGTCATAGTTTAAAAGGGAGATTGATATTGTAGATTCTTTTTATCACTTTAATCCCTTCATCTACTAGTTTAGCATATTTCTAGGTAAAATTATAGTCTTTTCCGGCTATTTTTTCCTTCAATAATAGAAAGATCACTTTTTTTTTTGACCAGATAGAGTGGTCTTTTTTTGGTCTCTAGATAAATCTTACTGATATACTTGCCTAGAATCCCAATGGTCAGGAGTTGAATCCCTCCAAGAAAGAGAATGACAGCCATCAGAGAGGTCCAGCCAGATGTCGGATTTCCCAAGATAAGGGTCCGAAACACCACAAAAACAGTCATCACAAAAGAAATAAAACAAGATAGGAGTCCCGCTACAAAGGCTATACTCAAGGGAAAATCTGAAAAGTTGAGAATCCCTTCAATCGAGTAGAAAAAGAGCTGCCTAAAACTCCAACTGGTCTTGCCAGCCTGTCGTTCAACGTTTGGATAATCAAGATAGTGCGTTCGAAAACCAACCCAAGCAAAGAGGCCCTTAGAAAAACGATTGGACTCTGTCAAGGCTAAAATAGCATCCACCACAGACCTTCTCATCATCCGAAAATCACGGACACCCGAGGGCAGAGCTACGGGGCTGATCTTTTGCATGAGACGGTAAAAGAGATTGGCACAGAAGCTACGAAGGAAGGGTTCTCCCTCCCGACTGGTTCTCCGTGTCCCAACACAATCTAAGTCTGCATTCTGGTCTAGTAAGGCTTTCATTTCGAGCAACATACTAGGAGGATCCTGGAGGTCTGCATCCATCACGACCACCAGGTCTCCAGTTGCATGCTGCAAGCCTGCATACAGAGCTGCTTCTTTCCCAAAATTTCGCGAGAAAGAAATATAATGTATCGCAGGATTTTGCATCCGATAGGCCTTCAAAAGCTCTAAGGTCCCATCGTTTGAGCCATCGTCTACAAAGACATATTCGACTTCTGCTCCCAAGTCAGGAAGCAGAGCTTCCACAGACTGATAAAAAAGAGGAAGTACTTCCTCTTCGTTTAAACATGGGACAATGATTGAAATCATCATCTTAGTCTTCAAATCCATTTGGATGCTTGCTTTGCCAACGCCATGCGTCTTCACACATTTGGGTGATGTCGAGTTCTGCTTCCCAACCCAGTTCTGCTTTAGCTTTTGCAGGGTCTGAGTAGCAGGCAGCAATATCACCTGGGCGGCGTTCTACGATGCGATATGGAATAGGACGTCCCACCGCTTTTTCCATGTTTTGGATAATTTCAAGAACGGAGTAACCTTTACCTGTTCCAAGGTTGTAAATATTAAGGCCTGAACCTTTTTGGATCTTTTGTAGAGCTGCAACGTGACCTTTGGCCAGGTCCACAACGTGGATATAGTCACGAACACCAGTTCCGTCCTCAGTTTCATAGTCATCACCGAAAACTTGTACTTGCTCTAGTTTGCCCACTGCTACTTGTGCAACATAAGGTAAGAGATTGTTTGGAATTCCATTTGGATTTTCTCCTAAATCTCCACTCTCATGTGCTCCGATTGGGTTAAAGTAACGAAGCAAGACCACATTCCATTCTGAGTCTGCTTTGTAGATATCAGTCAAGATTTCTTCTAGCATGAGTTTGGTACGACCGTAAGGATTGGTCACTGAAAGTGGGAAATCTTCTAAGATTGGAACTGTGTGAGGATCTCCGTAAACTGTCGCAGAAGAACTGAAGATGATATTCTTACAGTTTGCTTCTTCCATAACTTTTAAAAGACTAAGAGTTCCAGCGATATTGTTGTCATAGTAGGCAAGAGGGATACGTGTTGATTCACCTACAGCCTTCAAACCAGCAAAGTGAATCACACCTGTTGGCTCTTCTTGCTTGAAAATATCTCTGAGAGTATCAGTATCACGGATATCTGCCTCATAGAAAGGAATTTCAACTCCTGTGATTCTTTCAACAACTTCTAAACTTTTACGGTTGCTATTGACAAGGTTATCCACTACAACCACTTGATGACCTGCTTGGATCAATTCAATAACAGTGTGGGTTCCGATAAAACCGGCACCACCAGTTACCAAAATCTTTTCTTGCATCTTGCTTCCTCGATTCTCGAATTATTTTTTCTTATTTTACCATTTTTGGTAGGGAATGTCATTTGCCATCCTAAACTACCTGCTAAAATTTCAGTAAAATTTTATTCGCTTTTTACCCGTTTGACATAGTTTTCAATTGGATAGTTTACTGGGTCCAAGGTCAACTCCTTGTATTGGACCAGCTGAGCTAGATGGTAACCGATGATAGGACCCGTTGTGAGGCCTGATGAACCTAGTCCACTGGCTGCATAGACGCCTGCTAAGCCTGGCACTTTCCCAAAGAAAGGAGAGAAATCACTGGTATAGGCGCGGATTCCTACACGCTCACCTGATGATTTTGCTTCTGCCAAGGCTGGGTAGTGAGGCAAGGCAGCTTCCTCCATTTGTTGGAGCAAGGTTTCATCCACTGTCAAGTCAAATCCCATGTCATTTTCATGAGTAGCTCCTAAGGACAATTTCCCGCCTGCAAAAGGAATTAAATCCCACTCTCCTTCTGGCATGACAACAGGGTAAGATTCTAGGTCTTGAGAAATCTGATAGTCTCGGAGTTGTCCCTTTTGGGGCCGAACATCTACCCCATATCCTAAAGGCTCCAAAATGTCTCCTAACCAAGCTCCCGTCGCTAAAATAACCTGATCAAATACCTCTTCGCCAATCTGGTAACCTGATGTTAAAGGTGTCAGACTCACTTTTTCTTTGACCAGCTTGACCTGACTGGCTTCTAGTAGACGATTCACTAAGAGCTGGCCATCCACCCGTGCCCCACCAGAAGCATAGAGCAGGCGGTCAAATCCCTGCAAACCAGGGAAAAACTCATTAGCTGATGTTTGGTCTAGAATGGCTAACTGACCTATTAAGGGAGAATCTTCTCTGCGCTGGAGGGCTAGTTCATAGAGCTCTTCCAACTTGGATTCATCCTTTTTCAGGAGAAAAACTCCCGAACGCTGGTAAAAATCGATTTCTTCACCTGACTTTTCTAAATCAGCCAACAAATCCACATAAAAGTCAGCCCCCAAGCGTGCCATCTTGTACCAAGCTTTATTACGGCGTTTGGAAAACCAAGGACTGATAATTCCTGCTGCTGCCTTGGTAGCCTGACCTTGTCCATGGTCAAAAACGGTCACCTCTAAATCTGCTTCTTTGGAGAGGTAGTAGGCAGCTGTTGCCCCCACAATCCCTGCTCCAATAATGGCAACTTTTTTCATTATTTTCACTTTCTAACTAGATATGGTGGAAAGGATTGGTAGATGCCTGACTAGGCAAGATATCAATAGTCCAGCCCTTTTCTTCCTTCCATTGAGTAAGGAGTGCTGCAATTTTTTCCACAAAAAGCACTTCGATATAATGTCCTGGATCCAGTGCCAACAAGCCATCAGACAGCATGTCTTGGGCAGTATGGTAGTAGATATCACCAGTAATAAAGACATCCGCCCCTTTTGCCAAAGCATCAGGATAGAAGGATTGACCACTTCCACCACAGATAGCCACTCTTGATATTGGCTTCTGCAAATCACTCTCTTGATAATGCACCATTCGAAGACTATCTAGGTCAAAAACATGTTTGACATGTTGGGCGAAATCCCCAAAAGTCTGAGTCGGAATATTTCCAATCCGACCAATTCCACGTTCAGGACCTGTTTCCTGAAGATAAGTCGTATCCTCAATACCTAGCATCTGGCAGAACCAGTCATTGAGGCCATTTTCAACGATGTCAATATTGGTATGGCTGACATAAACTGCGATGTCATGCTTGATGAGGTCGATGTAAATCTGATTTTGAGGACGACTAGCTACCAAGTCCTTGATCGGACGAAAAATTGGCGCGTGCTTGACGATAATCAGGTCCACACCCTTTTCAATGGCCTCTGCCACCGTCTCTTCACGAATATCGAGGGCAACCATGACTCTTTGAATATCCTTGTCTAGAGTTCCAATTTGCAGACCACGACTGTCACCCTCCATAGACAATTCCTGAGGGCAAAAGGCTTCATAAGCGTTAATAACTTCACTTGCTAGCATGGAGCACCTCCTTAATGGCTTGAATTTTATCAACTAAAACTTGACGTTCCTCCATATTTTTTTCTGGGATTTGGCTAAGAGCAAACTCTAGCTTAGCTGCTTCTTTTTGCCATTTTTGGACAAAGACCGGACTAACTTCTTTGGACAAGAAGGGGCCAAAGCGAACATCACTGGCTGATAGCTTCATTTGTCCCGCTTCCACCACCAAGATCTCATAGAACTTACCAGCTTCTTCTAGAATGCTTTCTGCTACGATCTGAAAATTGTGGTCTTGCAACCAGATACGCAAGTCATCTTCACGATTATTGGGCTGGAGGATTAAACGCTCTACATTAGCGAGTTTTTCCAAACCTTCTTGCAATATGGTAGCAATCAAACGGCCACCCATACCAGCAATGGTGATAACCGATACTTGGTCTGCCTCTTCAAAGGCTGCCAAGCCATTGGCTAAACGAACTTGGATTTTCTCATTTAGGCCATGAGCCTCAACATTTTTAACCGCAGACTGGTAGGGACCTTCCACCACCTCCCCTGCAATAGCTCCTTCGATTTGTCCTCTCTCGACCAAGTCAATCGGCAGATAAGCATGGTCGCTCCCCACATCTAGTAGAATGGTCCCCTGAGGTACAAAGGAAGCTACCATTTCTAATCTCTTTGAAATCATCTTCTCTCACTTTCCAAAACTCTATTACCTTTTATTATACCATACTTCAGCTAGCAATCTTGCACCTAAAAAGACCGCAATCCACAGATTGCAGCCTTTCTTTATTTTCTGGCTTGGTAACGACTGGTCAGAATGAAAATTACGGTGAAGACCAGCATCATGGCCCCATAAACAGGTAATGTTTGTCCTGTTAAGGTCGAAATTTCAAGCAGTTTTTGAATCGTTGGGAAAAGAGCTGTGGCTAGGAAACCTCCTACTGACCAAATAACCAAGAGTACACGCCAAAGGGTGAATGGCATGCAGGCTCTAAATACAGATAAGAAACCAATTGACCCCAAGAGATAATAGAGGAGAGTTGATATTTCTATCTCAGACCAACCTTGACTCGCTCCAAATATTTTCACAAAGAGAACGCTGAACACGACCATGAGTGCACTTGGTAGAGCACGAAGCATGGATCTTCTGAGGAAGTTTGGTTCAACAGGTTTGATATTTCGCTCAAAAGTCAGAACGAATGGTGGAAAACCTTCCACGAATTGGTCGATCATGGTAATTTGAATCGGAATGAAAGGGAAAATCAAGATCCACTCAGACCGTCCCAAAAGAACACTGGCGATACAGATAACTGCTAACAGGAATGAATAGATGGTCTTAATCAAGAAAATCGGTGCGATATGGGCGATGTTATTAACCACGCGACGACCTTCAAAGAGAATCTCAGGAACATCATTAAAGTCTGAGTTCAAGAGAACTAGATTGGCAATTTGACGAGTCGCCGGATCTCCCTCCGCCATTACGATAGAACAATCCGCCTCACGAAGGGCCAGGATATCATTGACTCCGTCCCCTGTCATAGCCGTTGTATGCCCTGCTTTTTTCAGCGTTTGGATGATGAGTTTCTTTTGATGAGGGGAAACACGTCCGAAAATAGCTGTCTCTTCAGTCATGGTAATCAATTCCTCATCCGTGATTTTTGAACAATCTACATAGCTGCGATAGTCTGCAAAGCCTGCCTTCTGGGCAATGCTGGAAACCGTAACTGGATTATCACCAGAGATAATCTTGAGCCCCACTTCCTGAGAACGGAGATAGTCTAGCGTCTCAGCTGCTCCTTCTCGAATGGGGTCCAAAATCTCCAGCAAGGCCAGAGCCTGAATATCAGATGGTTTCTGTGGTTTGTGATGGTCTAGTTTTTCCTGACTGAGGGCTAAGACCAAGACTCGTGACCCTCTCTCCAAGGCCTCTCTGGCTTCAGGGACTTCAGAGTCCAACAACATCTCAGGCGCCCCTAAGAAAACCGTTCCTAGACCTTCCAATTCCATAGCCCCCCACTTGCGGTCGCTAGAGAAAGGAAGATTGGAAAGCATGGGATAAGCTACCTGTCCTTGGAAACGCTGGCGAATGGCTTGAGCTGTTGGATTTTTATCCTCACTATGAGCTATGTAGCTGGTCAGAATGCTGGCAATAGCCTCATCACCATAAGTTTCCGTCAGTGGAAGAACAGCCTCCACCTGCATCTTTCCTTGGGTGATGGTGCCCGTCTTGTCCAGACAGAGCATATCCACGCGCGCCAAGGTCTCAACAGAGTACATCTCCTGCACTAAAACCTTTTTCAAGCCCAGCTTGATCACCGCTGTCAAAAGCGAAGTAATGGTCAAAAGGGCAATTCCCTTGGGCAACATTCCCAAAAGGGCTGTCGATGAATTTACAACGGATGACTTGAGGGGCAAACCTTTTAACATCAAGGCTTCTAACAAGAGAGCTAAACCAAAGGGAATGATAATCTTCCCAGTAAAACCAGCTAGTTTGTCCAGCGATTTCATGATACGGGAGTTAATCGGTTTCACTGTCTTAGCTTCCAGCATGAGTTTGGAAGCATAGTTGTCTGCTCCGACATGGTGGACTTGAGCCAAAACTGCGCCACTGGCTAGGAAACTCCCTGATAAAAGCAGAGCATCCACTTCCTTTTGCACCAAATCACTCTCCCCCGTCAACATGGCTTCATTGACTTCTGCGAAGCCTTCCAGAACCAGAGCATCACTAGGGATTTGCTCTCCCGCAGACAAACGAATGACATCTCCTAGGACCAACTCTTCTGGATCGAGAGCAACTTCTTGACCCTCACGGATGGTTTTGACCTTTTCCTTGGTCATGAGATTGAGCCTGTCCACCATGTGTTTGGCCCGTAGCTCTGTCACAATTCCAGAAAAAGCATTAAAGCAAATAACGGCAAAGAAGACCAGATTGCTCCAAGCTTGCACAAAGGCCAGCGCTAGGGCAATAACAAAGTTTAATGCGTTAAAAAGTGTAAAAACATTTCGTTTAAAGATTTGCCAAGTACTGGTACTGGCTGAAGCGGTAAAGTCATTGACCAAACCTTGAGCCTGCCTATCCTTGACTTCTCTTTGGGTTAATCCCATAATCTTATTTTTATCCATAAATTCTATCATATCATTTTTTCTAGCAGATTTCTAATCCTATCCAAAAACTGTCCACTGATAACTGAAAAAGTTTGCCAGTAGTCTTTTGATAGGGTATAATAATAAAAGCAAGACAATCGAAGGAGATCTCATGTTTTATACTTATTTGCGTGGACTAGTCATGCTGATCTTGTGGTCCATCAATGGCAATGCCCACTATCACAATACTAATAAAATCCCTAGCCGAGACGAAAACTATATCCTCGTCGCTCCTCATCGTACCTGGTGGGATCCTGTTTACATGGCCTTTGCGACCAAGCCAAAACAGTTCATCTTTATGGCAAAAAAAGAGCTTTTTAACAACCGCATCTTTGGCTGGTGGATCCGTATGTGTGGCGCCTTTCCTATCGATCGGGAAAATCCCAGCGCCTCTGCCATCAAGTACCCTATCAATGTCCTCAAAAAAAGCGATCGCTCTCTCATCATGTTTCCAAGTGGGAGCCGTCACTCAAACGATGTCAAGGGGGGAGTAGCCTTGATTGCCAAAATGGCCAAGGTCCGTATCATGCCTGTTACCTACACAGGTCCCATGACCTTGAAAGGCTTGGTTAGCCGTGAGCGCGTTGATATGAACTTTGGAAATCCTATCGATATCTCAGACATCAAGAAAATGAATGATGAAGGAATCGAAATGGTTGCAGACCGTATCCAAGCAGAATTCCAACGTTTGGACGAAGAAACCAAGCAGTGGCACAACGATCAAAAACCAAATCCACTCTGGTGGTTTGTCCGCATCCCTGCCCTCATCCTTGCAGTGCTTGTTGGTATCCTAACGATTATCTTTACCTTCATCGCAAGCTTTATCTGGAATCCAGATAAGAAGAGAGAGTCTCTTGGCTAAAAAATACAATTATCCCTTGGCTTTTACCAAGGGATATTTCTTTTATGCAATTTTCCATTTTTGGGCCAACCAGCTGGAAAAGGCTAGAAATCGCTCAGCTACTTGCTCATGATGCCCGTAAGAATCAAAGACAAACTGACCGGTCGGATAGCGTTTCTGAAGACTAGTATGGATCTGCTCAGCATAGACTGGTGCTTGAGCCAAGCGATTGGTATGATGGGCTCCTTCTGTTTGACCATTCTGTAAATACAGTAAACAGTCCAAATTTTTCACCTTTTCATCCCTGCAATAAGTCGTAAAATCAGGATACCAAAAGGAACCGCAGATAGAAAAGATACAGGAGATCTTGTCAAAGCTGAAAAGACTGTATACAGCCGCCAAACCGCCTAGTGAGTAACCTCCATAGGCAAGGCGATTTTTGTCCAGGCGATAAAGTGCCTGCAACTTTTCTAAAAGACTACCAAATAAATGACCATGATAGGCATTTGCCTGACCGCCAAAATCTTGAGCTCCATCTCTCAGAGCAGATGCCTTCCATGGAGTGTAGTCGTCTAGGCGATTTTTAGAGGTCAAGCCCACTAAAATCACAAATTCTGAAAGGGATGATAGGAAATCCAAGTTTCCATCATTCAAGAGAATCGCTGGATAGGTTTGGTTGGGATCATAGGTCGAAGGAAGGCTGATCTTGACTTGGATCCCTTCCCAATCAAACTCATTATTTATTGATAAAGTCATTGATTTTCTCAAGGGAATCAATCACTGCTGGACCATAATCCATCAACTCATCGTAAGAGATAGTCATGATTTTTTGATTCTTAATTGCAGGAACGTTTTCCAAAACAGTATTTTTCTTCATCAACTCTACTGCGTTGGCATCCAATTTTTTATTACGGTCGCTAGTTACATAGATAATCAACTCAGGATCCATTGACACGAGATTTTCCAAGGTCAAGCCTGATGTTCCCGTTGCAACGTTAGTATAACCAAGTTGGTTCAACAAGCTTTCTTGCAAAGCAGACTTGTAGGCACCAAAGGTTTCGTCATTATAAGCAACCATAATCAAAGCCTTTTTCTTTTCACCTTGGCTTGTTGGGTTTGCTTTCTTAACAGCGTCAATTTTAGCTTGTAATTGGGCTGCGTATTCATTAGCCTTGTCCTGAACATTGAAAATCATTCCAAGATTTTTGACATCTTCTACGATATTTCCCAAATCTTGCTGAATCGTTGAGAGAGAAGCTTTTTGCGTATAGACTGGGATTTTATTTTCATTCCAAGCGCTAACTGTTCCCAAGGATTTTTCAGAAAACATCATGTTTCGACCCATCACCGCATCTGGCTCATAAGAAAGGACTGTCTCTTGAGAGACTGTTTTTTTATCCCCAATTTGAGGAATCGTCGCAATCGCGTCTTTGTATTTACCTGTTACAGCATTGTCAGGGTTGAGCATGCCAGCAATTTTATCCTTCAAGCCTAACTCTAACAAGATTTCAGTAGTTGAAAGATTGTTGGTGATAACTTTTTCAGGTGCCTTGTCAAAGACTTGTTCGACTTCATTTCCCTTAGCATCATAGGTCTTGACCGTTAGCGGATAAGTCGTCTCTGTGCTGGCCTTTTGACTTGTTTCTGTGCTAGACTGTGTAGTAGCTTTTTCTGTAGTAGTATTACCACAAGCTGCCATGGTTAGGGTAGCCACTGTTACGAGTAAAATGCTTAGTGTTTTTTTCATCTTATTTTCCTTTTCATTTTTATAAATAGTGAATCATAGCTTGCTGATCCTCGGTCCAAGTAACCTGACTTTGAACTCCATATACAGTTTGCAATGACTCTGGGGTGATGGTCTCCTTTGGAGTCCCTTGGTAAAGGATTTCCCCCTCTTTCATCAGATAGAGATAATCCGAATAGCGACAAGCAAGTTGAATATCATGCAGGACAGCTAGAACATTGACTTTGAGATTCTTTACAATGGCCAACAAGTCTAACTGGTACTTGATATCCAGGTGATTGGTAGGTTCATCCAGGAGCAAGAGAGTCGGTTCTTGCGCCAAGGCGCGGGCTAATAAGACTCGTTGTTTCTCCCCCCCTGACAGGGACGAATAGAGACGAGTTTTCTTCTCGAGCATATCCACCTTATCGAGGGCATCTTGAACGAGCGTAAAATCCCTTTCCCTTTCCTTCTCTAAAAAAGAAAGGTGGGGGGTTCTTCCCAGCAAGACAATTTCCTCAACTGTACAATCAAACTGCAATTGATTAAACTGGGTTACAACTGCCATTTGCTTGGCTGTTTCTTTGAGTGACCAATGCTCCAGTGGCTTTCCATCTAAGCTTATCAAGCCTTTGTCTGCCTTTTCCTGACGATAGAGGAGTTTAAGCAAGCTGGTTTTTCCACTTCCATTTGGCCCTAGTATCGTGTGAAATTGATGCCCCTCAACCTTAAGAGAAACTCCTTTGAGGATTTTTTTCTCTCCTAATCCAAAGTGGACATCCTGACAAATCAAGTCCATATCAGGCCCTCACCTCCCTTCGCCTACCTCCAACAATGTAGATAAAGAAGGGAGCACCTACTAAGGCTGTGAAAATACCAATAGGCAGCTCAGCATTTGGAATGATGACACGAGAGAGTACATCTGCCCAGACCACAAAGAGGGCACCCAGTATGGTCGCAACAGGAAAAAGTCTCCTGTAATTCGTTCCTACTAAGCCTCGAGCTAAGTGAGGAGTAATGAGACCAACAAATCCAATAATCCCACAGGTTGCCACTAAGACTGCTGTCAGCACAGCCACCATGGTCACATAAAGATACCAATAGAAGCTTAAGGGAATCCCCAACGTTAAAGCAGCCTCATCTCCCATCATCATTGCATTGAAAACACGATACTGAGTAGAGAAAAATAGAAAGGCCATTCCTACTACTATAGTTGGCAGGACTAAGTCAGACCAGGTAGTCCCGGCAAGCGAGCCCATGGTCCAAAACTTAATGGTCATCACACTGTCCGCATTAGCGCCGACTGAGATAATAAAGTTGGAAAATGCCAGAAAGAGAGCATTGACCACCGTTCCTGATAAGATCAGACTAGAAGTCGTCATCCTTCCCTGCATAGAGGCAATGATGAGGACAGCGATTGTTGCCAAAATAGCTCCAAGGAAAGCTCCAAGGCTAATCACCAATTTTAAACCAAGAATGATGCTCAAAGTTGCCCCTAGAGTTGCACCCGCAGAGATGCCTAAGACATAGGGCTCAGCGATAGGGTTGTTTACCGTGGACTGCATCACGCTACCACACATGGAAAGACCAGCCCCTACTATCAGGCCTAACAATACTCGGGGGAACCTCATATTCCATACAATGGCAAGAGTTGACTTAGAAACCTCTCCTATCTCAAGAGGAAATCCCAATCTGCTCAAAATGATCCGATAGGTATCTCCTAGATCAATCGCAACAGACCCCATAGAAACAGCTAGAAAGAGCGAAATCCCTAAAACAGCTAACAAAACACCTAAAAGTAACACAAATTGCAGGTCCCGTCGGCTTCCAGAAAATTTGGAAAGCATGCAAACCTCCTTTGATAGAATCTTAAAAATTTAGAAAATTCTCATAAAAAGTATACCATATTTCTATTAGATGAACAAGGACAGAAACATATATAGAAAAAGCCCTCTGAAGTCAGAGAGCCACCTGTTTATATAATCAGCGAGAATCTTTATATCACCAATTCTCCCACTGGGTTTCAACCTTGACATCGCCATAGTTGCTTGGTGAATACTTGCTGTCATAAATCGAACACCAGTCTTTCAAGACTTTCTGGTTGACGATTTCGTCGTAATGTTTGTCTAAATCTTCTTTGGATATGTTATATCTTTTTAAATATTCTCTTACTTTTTCTTCATCTTTAAGATACTCTCCAGCCTTTCTTGGCTCCTCTAAAATTGCAAGTTCTTTCTCTAGAGTCTTACTCTTAATATTGTAAAAACTTAAATACCACAAAGAAAACTTTGAATTTACTTTCCATTCAAACCAAATAAACATTCCTTTATTTATACTATCGAAATTAAACTCTATTTCAGTCTCGGAATAATTAGCAGGAAGATAATTATCAATGTAAATTACCTTGGGAGTATACTTTCCTGTTCCCTGCATATCTTTATCATATATTTCATACTTATGTACTTCAACATCTTTCAACTGGTTAAAAATATTATTTCCAAGATATGTTTTCTCTGTCTCCTGGTAGACTTCATCAAAAATGTTTTTAGGTTGACGCACAAAAAAGTAAAAACAGGATGATATAATTATCACGAATAAGGCTACTAGGCCTAGGATTTTCTTCATGTTGTCACCAATTCTCCCACTGGGTTTCAATCTTGACATCGCCATAGTTGCTTGGCGAGTACTTGCTGTCATAAATTGAGCACCAGTCTTTCAAGACTTTCTGGTTGACGATTTCGTCGTAGTCCTTCTCTAAATCTTCTTTGGAAATATTATTTTTTCTTAAATATTCTCTTACTTTTTCTTCATCATCAATAAATTGACCTGGTTTCCTTGGCTCTTCAATGATGGCAAGTTTCTTTTTGAGTACTTTCTTTTGCGTATTATAGTGTGCCGAATACCATAGGGTAATATTCGAATTAGTCTTCCTTTCAAAACGAATCGACACCCCCTTTATACCTTTTCCAAAATTAAGGTCAATGGTTATATCACTATAGCCTTTGGGTAGAGTTTTATACTTTCCAAAAGGAGTATAGGATATATTTGGGTCATCACTTGGCCAACCGGCCCTGATTTTAAACCCATCTATGTTTCTTAAAATATTATTTGTACGATAGGTTTTCTCTGTCTCCTGGTAGATCTCATCAAAAATGTTTTTAGGTTGTTTAGGAAAAAAATAAAAACAGATGAATATGATTAACGACATTAACGCTATTATACCAAGTAGTTTCTTCATAACTTTCCTCCTAGTCCGCCACAGCCTCTAAACGATTTAAAAATGTAGATACATCTGGATATTTTTTCTCAATATATTCTTTAATAGATGCCTCACCCTTTCTCAGTATATCCGCAGGCGCTACCCCTGCGTAGATTGTACCTTTGACCTGTTTCCAATCTTTATTTTTCAAGAATTCTCTTTCTCTCAGAGAAGAATCCTTTTGAAGGTCAGCATAGTAAGATGATATAGCTTGGTCATAGGATTGCCCCTTTTGCATGCGACCAATAAGATTGACTGAGTCTAGGTCTGCCTTGTAGTCATCTTCACCAATACTTGGCTTCATATCGTTTGCATTAAAGGTCGTGTCTCCCTCCCAGCCTGATAAGTCCTTAACATGCTCTCTACCGAAATAGAGATCGGCTAACTGAACTTGATTAGGATTAAGATGAGTGGCCATAGTGATGGACTGGTGGGTAAAGTCTGCGTGGCCTATCACCAATTCTCCCACTGGGTTTCAACCTTCACCTCACCATAGTTGCTTGGCGAGTACTTACTGTCATAAATGGTACACCAATCTTTTAAAACTTTTTGATTGACGATTTCGTCGTAGTCCTTCTCTAATTCTTCTTTGGTTATGTTATATTTTTTTAAATAGTTTCTTACTTTTTCTTCATCATTAAGATATTGACCTGGTTGCCTTGGCTCTTCAAAAATCGCAAGCCCTTTTTTGAGCACTTTCTTTTGCATATTATAGTGTGCTGAATACCATAGGGTAATATCCGAATTAATCCTTTTTTCAAAACGTATCGTCATCCCTTTAATACCTTCTCCAAAATTAAAGCTAATACTTATGTCTTTATAACCTTCAGGATAAGTTTGATACTTCCCTGAAGGGGTGTATGCAAAATATTCTCCATCGTTAGGCCAATCGGGTCTGATTTTAAACCCATCTATGTTTCTTAAAATATTATTTGACCGATAGGTTTTCTCCGTTTCTTGGTAAATTTCATCAAAAATATTTTTAGGTTGTTTAGGAAAAAAGTAAAAACAAACTGATACAAGTAATACAATTATTGTTAAAACACCTAGTATTTTCTTCATAGACTTCCTCCTAGTCCGCCACGGCTTCCAAGCGGTTTAAAAACTTGAACACTCCTGGATATTTTCTTTCAATATACGCTTTAAGAGCATCCTCCCCATCTAGCTTAATATCCGTTGGTCGCAAACTATCATAAATAGTATCTCTGACTGTATCCCAATCCTTATTTTTTAGGAATTCTCTTTCTCTCTGAGAGGAGTCTTTTTGAAGATCAGCATAGTAAGAAGATATAGCTTGGTCATAGGATTGCCCCTTCTGCATCCGACCGATAAGGTTGACCGAGTCTAGGTCTGCCTTGTAGTCATCTTCGCCGATGCTTGGCTTCATATCATTCGCGTTAAAGGTCGTGTCTCCCTCCCATCCCGAAAGATCCTTGACACGCTCTCTACCACCATAGATATCGGCTAACTGAGCTTGGTTAGGATTAAGATGAGTCGCCATAGTAATGGACTGGTGGGTAAAGTCTGCATGGCCCGCTCCATTGTTAGAGTATGACTTTAGTTTGCTGTCCCAAAATTGGTCAAAGTTACCCTTATCACCATAAATCCCTTCATAAGTACTTTTATAGGAATCATAATGGTTAGTTCCATTTTTTTGATCATCATCCTTAATTTTTTCTATGTTATCAGATTCCCCACCCGCCATCTCGTGTTGCAGTCTAAGATTATAATACAGTTCTTTGGCCTTTTCTTCTTTCAACCCCAGTTCTTGAAAGATTTCAAGAACTGGTTTCAAAGTTCTCAATTTTTGGCCTGTATTCGGATCACTCACAAATTCGTAATAAAAATATTGCCACAATCCACCTGCCGTTTCGTTCCACTTAAAGTCATCATAGTTGGCCGCACCGACGACTCGCAAAAAGATATAATCACGGAACTCTTGACTAGAGTTCGGGAACTTCTTGTCTATCCCTTGCTTGATGGTCAAGAGTTGTTGGGCTGTCTCGGCATCAAAGCCGTATTCTGCCATCATGGTCTGAACAAAGGCCTTCTCTTGACGGCTGAGTTTCATATCCGTTGTATCAGAATAGGCAGACAGGTAGTTGGCCCAAGTCAGGTCAGATGGGACTTTAAAGACCCCTGTCTTTGCATCCCAACTCGTTTCGATCTGAGCCAGTCCGCGACTCAGTTGCACATCGATATTGTCAAGTTCATCAAAAAGTCCACCTGAGTAGCTATCATAGGCGCGCAGGTCTCTCAAAATCGTTTCATAGACGCGTTTATTGGCATGGTGTCCTCGCATGAGTTCAGCATTACTGCGTCTCAATCTCCCCTTTTCTTCACTATCCATGGTCAAGCTAGAAAGGGATTGGTTGACTTCATCTAGATAGGCAATCATTTGCTCTTCCTGGCGGATCTTATCAAGCAGATCATCCTCGCGCCAACTCTTGCTGTCGACCATCGTTTGGTAGTCTTCTGGTAATTTCTTGATAGCCTGAGAGAAGGTTTCTGCATAGAGTTGTCCCCCTTTACTCAAGGGCAATAAGACACTTGCAAAAAAACTTCTAGCCGAATCATAAGCATTACCTTTTAGACTCTCCGTATCCCCTGAAAATTTTTGAATGGCTGATTGCAAGTCCTGATAAGCCTCCACCTGAGATTGGCACATGGTCGCTACACTCGAACTTTGTAGTTGTGATTGTTCCAAGTACATATCAATGCCCATGTCGTTTCTCCTCCTCTCTTTCTAGTTCCTTGCGTCTTTCATAGTAGACCTCATCCAAGTCTCCCTCTAACCGGAACTTTTCTTTTTTCAAATCATCCATGTGGTAGCTGAGGCCCTCAAGGATTTGGTTTTTAAGTTGGTTTCTTTGCAGGAGCGTTTCTTCCAACTGTCCTGCATATTGGCTCTGATAGGTCGCCTCCCACAAATCATTTTGATAACGGTGACTAGCTCTATCATAGCCTTCAAAGATTTCTATCAGTTCTTTGGTGCGATACTTCTCTTTTCCATTGTCTTCTAGCTGGTACAAGAGTTCTCGCTCTCTTTTCTTCAACTCATCCAACTTGTTCATACATTACTCCTAAAACTATTGGCACCCGCTTCATCTAGGGCCTCAAAATCACTTGCTACAGAGTGCAGTCGTTCTGAAGTCAGGGTAACAGCAGCCGAAACCTGACTAGCTAGATTTTGAGACTTTGTCAGACATTGATGGGCCTTGTTATTCCCTCGAAGGGTTGTGAGGTCATCTTGACTAGCCACAGCGATAGCTGTTAAAGATTGACAAGCATTTTTCAGCTGACTCGCATACATTTGAGCAATATTTAGATCACTTTTTACTGTTGACATGACTGTTTTATCCTTTTTCTAAATCCCTAGTGATAGGTTTACTTCATTTAGCTATATAGACCTATTATACCATGTTTTGAATACAAGCCCTAATTTATACTATATTTAGATAATAGAATAATCTCATAGCGAAAAAGCTACCAAATGGAGTAGCTTCATTATCAAGATATGCTTAATTGAACACGGCCTAACACTTGGCAAAAAAGATAAAATCTCCCCGAAGGGAGAAAATCTGGTTTATTATACCTTACAGTGCTGGGAACCATAACTGAAGATCATACTTGAGTATATTGAGATAAGACGACAATATAAAAAGCCCTCTGAAGTCAGAGAGCTGATTTGAGCTCGGGCTAAAATCCTAGTGAAAAAGATGAAACTCCTTGTATTCATCGAACACTGTGTCCTTTCCCTATTTTCATACGGATTTTTGGCGCCCTTAGCATCGTAATTCTTGCTGGATAAAACGTTTATAGACTAGGTGACAAGCCGAAGATTGTACGAAAATGTTAGTGAAACAAAAAATCTCCCCGAAGGGAGAAGATCTGGTTTATTTTACCCTACAGTGCTAGGAACCGTAAGCGAAGATTATACCTGAGTATATTGAAGTAAGGTAACAACATAAAAAGCCCTCTGAAATCAGAGAGCTTTATTCTTGCTGGATAAAACGTTTATAGACTAGGCGACAAGCCGAAGATTGTACTGATGGTACATCGAGGCGAAGGCAACGAAGTATAGAAACGTTTTAGACGCAAGATTAACGACGAAGTCCTAGAGAGTTGATTAACTCACGGTAACGGTTAACGTCGTTTTTACGCAAGTATGCAAGCAAGTTACGACGGCGACCGATTTTCTTCATCAATCCACGGTAAGTAGCGTGGTCTTTTTTGTGTTGTTTGATGTGTTCGTTAAGGTGGTTGATTTCCCAAGTAAGGACAGCAACTTGAACCTCTACTGAACCTGTATCACCTTCGTGACGTGCATATTGTGCGATGATTTCATTTTTTTTCTCTTTTGAGATTGCCATGATGTTTCTCCTTTTTATTTGGCTTCATCCGAGTGACAGGTTGGCATGCCTGCAACCAAGAAGAAGTTATTTGTCTTTACGACATTTCCTATTCTACCAAGAAGCAGAGACTTTGTCAACTGATTTACTGTTTAAAACCTTGAATTACTCCACTGATTTCAGGGCTTCGAGCATATCCACTTTTCTCAAGTGGTGATTGACAAAGAGGCCCAGTAAGGCTAAGATTAGAGTCACCGCGACGATTGGAAGAGCATAGACTTCCCAGCTGACTCGTGGATAAAAAAGTATGGTGGCAGGTGAAATCATTTGAATCAAAAATTGATGTAAATAGTAGCCAGCTACCAAACCAAGAGCAATCCCCACAAGGGACAGCACCATGGTCTCACGGTAGATATAGAGGGTTACTTCTTTATTATGGAAACCGAGAACCTTGATAGTCGAAAGTTCACGGATACGCTCCGCGACATTGATATTAGTGAGATTGTAGAGAATGACAATGGCTAGCAAGACGGAAACAAGGACAAGGATTGCCATGGTTTTATTGAGAGAATTGGCCACGGATTCAAAGAGATGGATGGCGGTTGCATTTTGAACCACCCCAGAAACAGCTGCTTTTTCCATAAAGATAGCTGCTTCTTTCTCCGTATTGGAGGGTGTTGGCTCTTTTAATTTTACTAGGTAGGTATTGTCTTTTGGACTGATGCCGTAGACTTGTTCATAAGTCGCTCGGTTGAGATAAACAAAGTGTCCAACATAGTTTTCAGAAATAGCCACGACCTTGATTTCCTTCCCATCAAGCTCCAGCTCATCCCCAACCGTAACACCTGCTAGTTGGGCTAATTTTTGACTCACGACTGCTCCATCAGTGACCTGCACCTCTTGCCCATTTTCCTCTAATGCGATAAAGGGTTTGAAGTCTTCTCTGTTTGTGACCATCATGGTGATGGTTTGAAGTCCTGCTTTTCCTTTGAAATCTTTTTCAATGGATTTTGAGTAAATCTTTTGATAAGTGTGGATCGATTCAGCTTGCAAGGCACTTTCTAGATCTGCTTTTTCTTGCTCACTCGCACTGCTCTTTTCTGCTACAATCATCTGATATTGCTGGATTTGTTCAAATTGGCGTTCGGAAACTCCTCCCACAGATGACTGAATACCAAGACCAGCAAATAAGAGAGCAACTGAACCTGCAACTCCAAAAATGGTCATCAACATCCGTTGCTTATAACGAAAGATATTTCGCGCAGTAACCTTATGAGTAAAGCTCATACGACTCCAAATAAAGCTCAGGCGTTCCAGCAAAATCTTTGATCCCTTAACGGGAGGTTTGGGCAGCAAAAGTTGGGCTGCTTCATCGTGCAATTCACTCCGCGCCACCAGATAAGCCGGCAAGACACTGGATACCCAACTCAAGGCCAGGGCAAGAAGACTATAAGACCAGTAAAAATACTCCTGGCTTTTCCCAACAACCATTCCAGCTGTTATAACATCCGAAATCACGCCTGCAAGGAGATAATGTCCAAGAAGAGTTCCTAAAATGGTTCCCACAGTTCCTGCAAGAAAACCATAGAGGACAAACTTGGCAATAATATCTTGATTCCGGTAACCTAGAGCCTTGAAAATACCAGCATTGATACGCTCTTCATCTACAAAGCGAGTCATAGTTGTAAAGGTCACCATTGTAGCAACCATATAAAGCACCACGGGGAAGATATTCCCGACAGAACGAATACTTGCTGAAGCGTTACTATACATGAGATAGCCTTGACCACCTGGCATGGTTTGGCGGTTGGATACATGGTAAGTCGGCTCTACCAGTTCATCAAGCTCTTTCTGGCGCTGTTCAAGCTTCTCTTTTTCCTTAGTTAGAGCACTCTCTGTCTGATCCAGTTTTTCTTTTTCTGTAGCCAATTCTTCCTTAGCTTTTGTCAATTGCTCCTTGGCTTGACTCTTTTGAGGCTCAGGTAAAGCGGTCACTTGTTCTTCTTGAGTTTTCAATCGACTTTCAGCCTGCTCTAACTGACTCTTGCCTTTTTGAAGGTTACTTTCAGCTGTTTGGATCTGTTCTTTTCCATCTTCCAAGTTCTTTTGCCCATTTGTTTTGATACTGGCCAATCGTTTTTGACCATTATCAGCCAGCAAGTCTTGCAAGGCTTCCTGATGTTGATCTCGTTTCATCCTATAGTCTGATGAAAAAGCATCCAGATTTTTTAAATCATCATAGCGCACACGCGCAATACTATAGAAATCTGAATCAAATTGACTAGGTAAAATCACCCCATAGCCAGCCAAGCTTCCATTTCCACTACTAGCACTCCCTAAGTCTTCTCGAGAAAGCATCTCACCCGACTGAACAAATCCAGTAATTGTGAAAGTTTGGGATTTTACGACGGACTTTTCTTCTTTCTTAGTAAAGGTAATGGTCTGCCCAATCTGATAGCGGTCTTTCCAGAAATCAGCTAAGGCAATTTCCCCATCAGCCTCTGGAAGTCGACCTTCTGTCACTTGGAAGGTTGAAATGCCCTCTGGCTTGGAATAAAGTCGAACTGCCTCTTCACTTTTTTCAACTGTTAGGTCTGCCATATAGCCAAATTCAACACTTGCTCCTTGAAGTGTCTTTAGTTCGTCTTGATCCTCTTTTTCCAAGCCATAATCAGCTATCACTGCCAGATCTAGGGTATTGGCTTTACGGAGATAATCCTCAGCCGTTCGTTCCATGTTGGGACTAGTCACTTTGAGCCCTACTAGAGCTAAAGAACCCAGCATCATCAAGGTCAGGATAGAAGCAAAGCGTCCCTTGGAAGCAGTCACCGACTGGAGCAAGTTTTTTCGGTATGTTTTTTTCATGCTAGTACTCCAATGTTTCGATATCCTGTGGACGCTCATTGATTGTTACGCTCTTAACCGTGGCATCACGCATATGAATCACGCGATCTGCAATAGGAGCTAGCGCGCTATTGTGGGTAACGATAATCACCGTTGCTCCTTTTTGACGAGACATGTCTTGGAGAATTTTCAAGACTTGCTTCCCTGTCTGGTAATCCAAGGCACCTGTCGGTTCATCACAAAGAAGGATTTTGGGGTTCTTGGCTACTGCGCGTGCGATGGAAACTCGTTGTTGCTCCCCTCCAGAAAGCTGGGCTGGAAAGTTATTGAGGCGATGAGCCAGACCTACATCTGTCAAGACCTGCTCAGGATCCAAGGCATCAGCTACAATTTCTGAGGCCAACTCTACGTTTTCCTTAGCTGTCAGATTGGAGACTAGATTGTAAAACTGAAAAACAAAGCCCACATCATCTCGACGATAGTCTGTTCGTTGGTGGGAATTGTAGTCAGCAATATTGGCACCATCAATCCAAATCTCCCCCTCATCATTGGTATCCATACCTCCTAAAAGATTGAGAACCGTTGACTTTCCAGCACCTGAAGCACCTAGAATGATAACCAGCTCCCCCTTTTCAATTTCAAAATTCACATCACGATTAGCTACAATCTCCGTATCCCCAACCTGGTAACGCTTGTAGCTGTGTTTCATTTCAATATAGGCCATCGTCCCTCCCTCTTTCTTACAATCAAGTCACTCTTTACTATCATTATAACGCTTTTTTAACTAGTTGAAAACTAGAAGCAAACACAAAAAAGCCTAGGAATCCTAGGCTTTCTGTTTATAGATTATTTTCCAAGGTAGTATTCAGAAACTACGTTCAATTTTTCGTCAAATTCGAATACCAATGGTGGGAAGTTAGGGATTTCCACGTCCATGATTTCGTCATCTGACAAGCGTTTGATGTGTTTTACAAGGGCACGGATTGAGTTACCGTGAGCTCCTACAAATACGTTTTTACCATCTTTAAGTGCTGGAGCGATTTTGTCTTCCCAGAATGGAAGGGCACGTTCCAAAGTCACTTTCAAGTTTTCAGCATCTGGGATAACTGAGTCGTCAAGTGAAGCGTAACGACGGTCAGTGTGAGCTGAGTATTCGTCATCACGAGGCATTGCAGGAGGCAATACATCGTATGAACGACGCCAGATGTGAACTTGCTCATCACCAAATTGTTCAGCAGCTTCAGCCTTGTTTTTACCAGTCAAACCACCGTAGTGACGTTCGTTCAAGCGCCATGATTTTTCAACTGGAACCCACAATTGGTCAGCAGCTTCAAGAGCCAAGTTTGTAGTTTTGATCGCACGTTTCAATACTGAAGTGTAAGCTTGGTCAAATTCGATACCAGCTTCTTTGATCAATTTACCAGCGTCAATCGCTTGTTGTGTTCCTTTTTCAGACAAATCAACATCAGCCCAACCAGTGAAAAGGTTAGCTTTGTTCCATTCAGACTCACCGTGGCGAGCAAAAACCAATTTTACCATTAGATGGATTCTCCTTTTATTTTTCGAGGTTTCCCTCGTTTATCTATTCTATTTTACACAATTTTTCACAAAAAAGCTAGTCAAAATCAACTAAAAAGAGAAGAGCTTATCAGTCTTCTCTTTATCACACTATCATAATTGTTCTCGATAGACGATGAAATAGTCCCGTCCAAATAATTGGAAAACTACTACTCTTCAATTACAAATTTTTTCAATGTTCCAAAGTAAAGTGAACCACCAATAATGGTTAGAATTCCACCTACCCATCCCAAAATTGGAATCAAGCCGACCGCACCACCTACAATGAGCAAGACAGAAGGTGCATTCGTAACACGTTCATCATCTTTATAATACACAATGGCCACAATTCCCAATACTAAAACAGCAATTTTAACCAATGACAAAATAATTGAGAGCCCTGTCAATGTCCCAACTGTTACATCTGCGTCTTCAGTTGCTGCAGCAGCTCCAATAGCCATGATAAACATGATGACTGGAGCTAAAAGCAATACAATTCCTGAAATAAGACCAAAAATAGCGTTAACACGAGCAAGTGTATTTGTTTTCATAATAATCTCCTTAAAATTTTTATAGGTATTATTCTATCATAATTCATCTAAAAATTAAACAATCTTATAAAATTTTATAAAATAAAAACTTGCATAATATGAAATAAAATTAAGCAAATATGTAGAAAGAAATTCCCATTTCACTCTTGCTAGTCTCCTTACTTTTTGTTAGAATGATATCAAAAAATAAAGAAGGTTAGCATTATGCCACAACATCTCTTTAAAGAATTGGCTCAACTGGAGCAAGTAGAGGCTCTAGCTCTAGGAGGATCACGAGCTGGACAAGATTTTGACAAAGACTCTGACTATGATGTATATGTCTACCTCAGTGCTCCTCTCTCGCCAGACATACGAAAAGAAATTCTCAGTAAATACTGCTCCTATATGGAAATTGGCAATCAATTTTGGGAACTGGAAGACGACTGTGTCCTCAATAATGGTATTGAAATTGAACTCATTTACCGCTCGCTAGACGACTTTGACCAAGACCTGCGGACCGTCATTTTAGAGCACCAAGCCCAGAATTCTTACACCACCTGTATGTGGTACAATCTGCTCCACAGCAAGATTCTCTACGATCGAGACGGCCGCTACGCTGCCCTCCAGAGCAAGTACAGCCTACCCTATCCAGCTGAACTAAAAAAGAATATCATCAGCAAGCAGCTCCTGCTCCTCGACCAAGCCATGCCAGCTTTTTCAAGACAGATCAAAAAAGCTCTCAAGCGCCAAGATTTGCTTAGCATCAATCACCGCAGTAGCGAGTTTTTCGCTTCTTATTTCGATTTGCTCTTTGCCTTCAATGAACAGCTCCATCCAGGAGAAAAACGCATGCTCCAGTATGCCAAAGAAAATTGCTCCCGCCTGCCTCAAGATTTTGAAGCCAATATCCAAGACTACTTCCAACATCTCTACCAGCCAGACAATCAGCAGGAAGCAGTCCTAGCCTTGGATAGCCTCCTAGACAACCTTAAGCACTTGATTGAAACATCCATCTAGAACTTCAACAGATAAAAAGCTCATGAAACCGTTTTTTCAACAGGTTCATGAGCTTTTTAAATCTTCAAAATATATAGCAATTCATTAGCCGACAAAAAAGCAAACATTTCAGTTCCCTTCTGTCAGAAATTCATTGACCCTTTAACTTTAAACTTTTTGAGACTTCTAAAAATTGGAATCTACCAATCACTGCTAGGATTCCTCCTAATCAGATAAATTTTGAAGTTAGAATAGCGACTTTAAGAAATGGCAAGATAATAGGAAAGTCCTTTAGTACTCCAACTATCATATCTTCGTCTCCTATTGCTACAACAATTCCCTATGACATATAGATACTAAACGCAATACGATACTTGAAGCAAGACTAAAAATACAGGAAAGTTTCCTGTATTTTTTAAACAACCTATAGCTTATTTCGCTTCAAATCCTTCTGCGACTGCGTCTGCAAAGTTTTCTTCTACAATGCTTGCACAGTGGTCACAGATGACTGCATGGTAGCTACGATCTGCAGTAGTTGGATCGATACGACGGCAACGGTCACATACTTGACCTGCAGCGTGTTCAACAGTAAAGGCTACGTCTTCAAAGCTAACTGCGCCTTTTGGAGCTGGTCCTTCTGCGATGGTCAATTCTGACACGATCAAAAGTTGAGCTACATTGCTGTTTACTGCTTCGAGTAGAGTTTTCACAACTTCATTTGGATAAACTGTCAAATGGGCTTCGAGTGATTTACCGATTACTTTTGCATTACGTGCTTCTTCCAAGGCTTTTTGAGCTTGTCCACGGAAGTCCATGAAAGCTGACCATGTATCCAAGATTTCTTCTTGGTTGGCAAAGGTTTGAGCTTCTGGTAGTTCTGACAATTGAACGAAGTCTTCTGCTTCAAATTCAAGATATGACCAGATTTCTTCCGCAGTGTGAGGAAGGATTGGTGTCAAGAGTTTTGTGATTTTCACAAGGATATCATAGAAGACAGTCTGCATTTGACGACGTTCAAGTGATTTGGCACCTTCGATGTAGACAACATCTTTGGCAAAATCAAGGTAGAAGGCTGACAAGTCAACGTTGATAAAGTTAACCAAGGCCTTGTAGATAGTCAAGAATTCGAAATCAGCATAAGCATCACGAATCGTTTTCACAAGTTGGTTAAAGCGAATAGTCATGTACTTATCAACAGAACGAAGTTCTTCATAAGCTACTGCGTCCTGCGATGGGTTAAAGTCAGAAGTGTTGGCAATCAAGAAACGAAGAGTGTTACGAATCTTACGGTAAGTTTCAGAGACTTGGCTCAAGATATCCATAGAGATACGCACGTCGTTGCTTGAGTCTACACTTGTTACCCAGAGACGCAAGATTTCCGCACCAAATTGTTTTTCAACATCGCTTGGAGCAATGGTATTTCCAAGAGATTTAGACATCTTCTCACCTTTACCGTCAAGGGCAAATCCTTGTGACAAGATTTGTTTGTATGGGGCCACGCCATGGTTGGCAACAGATGTGATCAGTGATGAGTTGAACCAACCACGGTACTGGTCAGAACCTTCTAGGTAAAGATCTGCTGGGTAAGTCAACTCTGGACGGTTTACCACAACTCCATTCCATGATGAACCTGAGTCAAACCAAACGTCCATGATGTCTGTTTCTTTCTTGAACTCACCATTTGGTGAACCTGGATGGGTAAATCCTTCTGGCAAGAGGTCTTTGGCATCACGTTCCCACCAGATGATAGATCCATGTTCCTCAAAGAGTTGAGCCACATGCTCGATGGTTTCAGCTGTCATGATTGGTGTACCATCTTCAGCGTAGAAGATTGGAAGGGGAACTCCCCAAGCACGTTGACGAGAGATAACCCAGTCGCCACGGTCACGAATCATGTTGTAAAGACGAACTTTACCCCACTCTGAATGGAACTTCACTTTTTCAATCTCATCCAAGATTTCTTGGCGGAATTTTGATACAGAGGCAAACCACTGAGGAACCGCACGCCAGATGATTGGTTTCTTGGTACGCCAGTCAAATGGATAGGAGTGAGAGATTTCTTCTTGGGCAAGGAGAAGATTACCAAGTTTCTCGATAACGGTTGGTACAACCTTGTCGTAGAATTGACCCTCAAACTCAGGACCAGCATTCTTCATCATGATACCGCGTTCATTAACCGTTACTGCAACTTCAAGACCGTTTGCAACACCGACATTGTAGTCGTCCTCACCAAAACCAGGGGCTGTATGGACGATACCTGTACCAGAGTCAGTCGTAACGTGGTCACCAAGAATAACCAATTCATCTACAGCCGTATCCCATGGGTGAGCTGTCACGATGTGATTGAGTTCTTGACCACGATAAGTCGCTAAGACTTGGACATCAGTCCAACCAAACTTTTCAGACAAACTAGTCAACAATTCTGAAGCAACCACAAACTTACGAGCTTCACCAGCAGGTTGAACCACAAGGTAGTCAATATCCGCTCCAACTGTCAGACCACGAGAAGCTGTGATGGTAAATGGAGTAGTTGTCCAAACTACGATGTAAGTGTCTGTATCTAGGACACCTTTTCCGTCTTTGACGCGGTTAGCATAGTAAAGGGAAGTTGAAAGCAAGTCATGATATTCAATTTCTGCCTCTGCAAGAGCTGATTCAGATGACCATGACCAGTAAACTGGCTTGGCACCACGGTAGATATAGCCTTTGTTGGCCATTTCACCAAAGACACGGATTTGCGCTGCCTCATAGTCTGGAGTCAAGGTCACATAGGGGTTTTCCCAGTCACCAGAAACACCCAAACGTTTAAAGTCTTCGCGTTGTTTATCAACTTGAGAAAGAGCGTACTCACGGCAAAGTTTCAAGTACTCAACCAAGTCCATTTCTTTACGTTTCACGCCTTGTTTTGCCAAGACTTGCTCGATTGGCAGACCATGAGTATCCCAACCAGGAATATAAGGCGCATAAAAACCTGACATAGACTTAGAACGAACAATAATATCTTTAGAGATCTTGTTCATAGCGTGTCCAACGTGGATATTTCCGTTTGCATACGGAGGACCATCATGTAAGGTGAAATGCGGTTTTCCTTGGTTCAATTCTTGACGACGTTGGTAAAGTTTCGCTTCGTCCCACTCTTTTTGCCATAGTGGTTCTTTAGTAGGAAGTCCAGCACGCATTGGAAAGTCTGTTTTTCCAAGATTGAGGGTATCTTTAAGTTTCATATTATCTCCTTTAATTATATACTAAAATACAAAAACCACGACTCGCTAAAAAGGACGAAAATCGTGGTACCACCTTTGTTCGAAAAAAGACTAAGTCTCTTTTCCTCTTGTCCCGTAACGTGGGAAACGTCCAATCTTACTGATTTCAGACTGGATTACTTGAGAGGATAATCTCACCACTAGGGATTGCAGGACTCACACCGTCTCCTACTCGCTGGAAATATAGTTGGTCAGATCTTGTTCTCACATTTATTTCTTATAATATTGTAACGGATTCTTGTTGTGCTTCATGTCCAGTAGTTGAAGAAGCAGTTCCAGTTGCTGATGGCGATACTGAGAAATACTCTTTCACGATTTCTGAATCCTCATGTTGTGGCTCAACTGAATGAGACCGTATCTCTTCTACAAGCGTATCGATGTCTAGGCCATGATTTTCCACTTGATTGTTAACTTGCTGGGCTTCAAACTCAGCCAATTCTTTGTTGCCCGCCTCAATCCGTGCTTGTAACTCCGCCATTTCCTCAGGTGAAAATTGGCGAGTTACATCAATCGGCTCTTCTTCTGGTTGCGAAGGAACAGCTTCTCCCAAGACCTCACCTACAACTTCCTTGAAGGCTTCATCACTTGTTTGGAGATAAGTCGCAGTCGGACGAAGAATATCTTCCCAATCTGAAGATTCAACAATGGCCAACTGACTTTCAATCGTAGATTTGAGACGTTGATGAAATACACGACTCTTGTTCTTCAACTCTTCTGTCTCAACAGCTACTTTCTTAGCATTATCTGTGGCCTGACGTAGGATTTCATTAGCCTTGTATTTTGCCTCTTCAAGGAGGCGCTGGGCATCTTGCTCAGCCTGTTGAATAATATTGTTTGAGCGATCTTGAGCAGCTTGCTTTACACGTTCAGCCGTATCTTGAGCAATCAAAACAGACTGGCTCAAAGAATCTTTCATCTCATCAAAGTAAGATAAGCGCTCTTCTAAACTTCTAATGTGCCTTTCCATTTCGTGATTATTGCGAACCAAGTCCTCGTAATCACGAACAACAATATCAAGAAATTCATCTACTTCTTCTGGATCAAACCCTCTGAATTTCGTAGAAAAGGTTTTATCTTTAATTTCTAATGATGTAATTGGCATACTTTTCCTCACTTACTTAATAATAATTGGATGGTCAGTTTTATCTTATCCCTTTTAGTTTGCCCATTTTCTTTGACAATCTTCAGACGACCAAACTTTCTCACGCTAATCAAATCCCCTACAGCTACTAGATAATCACATTTTTCAATGGGGTGGTAGTTTACCTGAACAGATTTTTTCTCTATGAGTTGACTAGCCTGCTTTCTGGATAATTTCAAGGCACTTGATAAGAGGGCATCCAAGCGAAAACTGGAAATCAAAATCTCTTGTTCTTGATAATTGATCTCAGATATGATTTTATCGGTGAAAGGACATTCCTCCAGCGACACAGGTAATCTGGCAATCTTTTGTATCCCATCCTGAAACAGAGGGATAAAATCACGATTGACATAAATCTGTGCTCTCTTTTCATCTACCAAGATATCACCAAAGAGCTTACGATCAATTCCTAGTTGATTGATGATTGTCCCCAAAATCTTTGCATGTGTTAGCTGTTCAAATCTACTTGGATAACGGATCTCTAGCAATGCCATTTCAAAATCTGACAGTGTCGGACTGAAATAATCCGGATACAGAAGGACACGGACAAATTCCGTCTGGATATATTCTCCGCTACTCACACAGCCCAGTCCATATGTCCCAGCCAAAACCCTCAATATATGTTCCTGATGCGGGTTGACAAAAGCAGTGAGGACAGGAGTATAAGTATCTTCCACCCGCTTGATCCACTCTAATCCCTTATCAATAAAGGGAGCATCATCAAGGGAAAAGTGCTGGTAAATTGCTTTATTTGTCATCATAGTATCAACAAGAAACGAATCAAGCTGTCACCCAAAAAACGGACGATTAGGATTGCCAGCCAAATGGATAAATCCAAACCTCCAAATTGTAAAGGTAAACGGCGAAGTGGATCAACAATCGGTCTAATCAGCTTTTCCAGTAAATGTTCTAGTGAACTACCGTAAGAATTTGGAAACCAAGAGAGGAGTGCATAGATTAACAAAAGCAGGGAATAGATATTCACTGCATTTTGGATCAGACGAATTAGAAAAATCATTATTTCGCTCTACTTCGTTTAATATCAAAACCAAATTCTGCACTTTGAGAATCATCAGGCAACTTGATATCTTCAATATTCACAACCACATTGACTGGTGTCAACAAATACATTGTACTCGCAACTTTTTTCAGATTACCTGCCAAAACATGACGGGCACCGTCCAGATAGTCTAGACAACGACGAGCCTGAACCTCTGTCATGTACTGGAAGTCAATCAAGATACTTTCATTTCCAGCCAATAAATCCACAATCTCTGTTGCATCCTCATATTTTCTAGGATAACGAACATCAATCGTTACTTTTTCATCTGTACGATGACTTTGCATAGCCAATTCTTGTTGACGAGCATGTAAGCGAGTGATGTTGGCATCTTTTGAAGTGGTTGATTGAAACTGCGCTGGCAGTTCTTTAGAAGCTGAACTCGATGAAGCAATCATCTGCTCATCCTGAGGTTGATAAGTCGCAGTTGTTTCTTCCCCATCTTCTGTAAAATAATCTATAAATTTATCAAATCTATCTTTTAAAGACATAGATCTCTCCTATTTAAAAAATGCTGTGCCAATTCGAACAAAGGTCGAACCAAATTGAATCGCTTCCTTATAGTCACGACTCATCCCCATGCTCAACTCTGTCATCGGCATATTAGGAATTTGTTTTTCCCTAATTTCTGCTTGCAGTTCCTGAGTTTTCTTGAAAATTTGTTTCAATTCATCAGAATCTGCCTCAAAAGGAGCCATGGTCATCAAACCAACATACTCAATCTGATCTAGCTGAGCCAAGTTCGGCAAAAGTTCTAGTAATTCTTCTTTTGAAAAACCGTGCTTGCTTTCTTCTCCTGAAATATTGACCTGTAGGAAACACTTGATAACATGATCTGTCCTCTTTTGAATCTCCTGTGCCAATTTAAGGGAATCTAAAGCATGAAAGTAATCCACAAAAGGGATTACTTCTTTAACCTTCCGTCTTTGTAGCGTTCCAATCAAATGCCAAGTGACAGGGAATTCTTTTAACGTCTGATATTTTTCTAAAAATTTATCAACACGATTTTCACCAATATGATGAACACCCAAGGGAAGCAGGGCTTCCGCTGTTTTTACGTCCACATATTTTGTCACTGCAATAATTGAAACAGAAGCTGGATCACGATTGGCTTCTCGGCTAGCTTCAGCGACCTGCTGAAAAACGAACTCTGTATTTTTTTTCAAATCCATTGATTAACGATTCTTGAAGAATGGAGGTGTGTCCAACTCATCTTCGTCCTGATAAGTCGGTGCTTCGAAACGTTCTACAGGTGATACGACTGAATCAGTTTGACGAACGATTGATTCACGACGCAAGTCCCAATCACCAAAAGCAGAAGATTGACTTGTTTCAAAGCGTCGTTGGCTTTGTTTTGGTAATTCTGCTGTATCTTCTAGGTCAAAATGACGATCAAAATTTTGAGGGTGCGGTTGTCTTGAGGCTTCACGACGAGCCGCTTGTTTTACTGGAGAACCAACAACTTTTTCTACACGTTCTTGACGAACACCCGTAGCTACAACTGTTACACGGATTTCATCTTTCATGCTTTCGTCGATTGATGTTCCAAGCCAGATATTCACTCCTTGACCAGCTGCTTGGTTGACGATTTCTGAAGCTTCTTCCGCTTCAATCAAGGTCAAATCAAGACCACCAGTAACGTTGACAATGACATCTTCAGCACCGTCAATAGTTGTTTCAAGAAGTGGTGAGTAAATCGCTTTACGAGCCGCTTCAACGACACGCTCTTCTCCACTGCCAATACCGATACCCATGAGGGCATTCCCTTTGTTTGCCATGACAGTTTTCACATCGGCAAAGTCAAGGTTGATCAAACCTGGGTTGGTAATCAAGTCTGTAATCCCTTGAACACCTTGGCGAAGGACGTTATCTGCCTCGCTAAGAGCTTCAAGAAGTGGTGTTTTCTTGTCAACAATCTCTAGCAAGTTGTTGTTTGAAATAATCAATAGTGTATCAACATGCTCGCGAAGTTCGTTGATTCCTTCTACAGCGTACTGACCACGTTTGCTTCCTTCAAATCCGAAAGGACGTGTCACAACACCAACTGTAAGAGCTCCAAGATCTTTTGCAATGCGGGCAATAACTGGGGCAGCACCTGTTCCAGATCCTCCACCCATACCAGCAGTGATGAAAACCATGTCTGCCCCGCTAATTGCTGCTGTCAATGCTTCTTCGCTTTCTTCTGCAGCTTTACGTCCAACTTCTGGACGACCACCAGCACCCAAACCACGAGTCAACTTTGGTCCGAGTTGGATAACTGTTTCAGCTTTTGTACTGCTTAAGGCTTGTACGTCTGTGTTCGCTGCAATGAATTCTACGCCTGAAACACCTTCGTCGATCATGCGGTTAATAGCATTACCACCGCCTCCACCGACACCAATTACTTTAATAACTGCACCTTGAGCAGCTGCTGTATCAAATGAAAATGTCATAATTTCTTTTCCTCTTTTATTCATCAAACATGCTTCCGATCAAGCTACGGAAACGGTCTGTTAATTTCGGTTTATCTTGAGAACTTGCTTGGAATTCGTCTCTTGGAGCAAGGCCACTGTCAGGTGTGATTTCAGTTGCTGCAGTAGCTGGTTGCACTGGAGTTGATTGTATAATTGGTGTCACACTCTGATTTGAAACACCAAAATTAATTGGTTTTTGGCGAAGGAATTCATCTCCTCTGACTGCTTTTTGAGCCAGAAGATTCACTTCTGTCAATTTACCTGCAAACTCAGACAAGCTGATTACATGTGCAAAAGCAGGGTTGCGAATTCCCACTTGATTTGGCACATAGAGTTTCACTCGAACACCAAACACTTCTTGCGCCAATTCGACAACTCCTGGTAAAATTGCATTTCCACCGATAAGGACGATACCTCCTGGCAAATCTAACAAGTGTCTTCTGTCTAACTCCTGTTTAATTTGATCAAAAATATGTTTGATACGTGCTGAGATAATTTCTGCCAAGTAACTTTCTGTCACTTCAACGGGCTCTACTTCACCAATGACTTCAACTTGGAAAGTCTCGTTACTTGCTAGTGGAACATAAGCTTCACCATAGTTGAGTTTCAAACTCTCTGCGATTTTTTGGGAAGTTTTTAAGACTTTGGAAATGTCTTTAGTGACATATTCTCCACCTTCTTGGTAGATATTTGTAAATTGCAATTCTTGATTGCGAATGGTTGCAACTGTAGTCTGTCCACCACCCATATCAATCACTGTCGCGCCAAACTCACGTTCTCCCTCATTGAGAACTGAATTTACAATCGCTAATGGTGAGATGATGACGTTGTCAACATGGATTCCCACGCGCTCCACGGTTTTACGAAGGTTATGAAGAATGGTACGAGGTCCTGTGTAAAGTAAACCACGCATTTCCAAACGCACCCCCATCATGCCACGAGGGTCACGAATACCTTGGAAGCCATCTACGATAAATTCTTCTGGAATGAAAGTAATCACTTCACGATCAGGCGTCATGCTCTTTGTCAAAGCTGATTTGACAACATTCTCTACGTCTTGATCTGTAATTTCTTTTGTATCTGATGTTACAGGAATCATTCCTTGAGTTGGTTCAACCTGCAAGAGATTTGCTGGTAAACCAACATTGACAGACTTGATTGAAATTCCTGCCTTCTCTTCTGCCTGGGAAATTGCGGATTTAATTGCTGAAGCAGCAGCCTCAATATCAACGATAATCCCGTCTTTGACACCTTTACTCTTGGCATTGCTAACGCCAATTACATTTACTTCACCATCTCTATGTTCGGCAACTAGCACTTTGATGGAGCTAGTTCCGATATCTAAGCCTGTAAAAAAACCATCTCTAGTCATTACATTGCGTCCTCTCTGTCTTCCAAGTTTCTCACTTCTATTTTCAATAACTATGTTTGGGCATAGCTATTCACAGAATATTATAACACAAAAAATCCAATCGTGCTTAGTTTTTCATAAATTTCCTCTAGTTTTTTTGTAAAAGTCTTTTAAACGATTTTTCTCAGGAGCAATCATTATTTTTATATCCTTATGGCTATATTTTGTATATTTAATCAAAAAAAGAGAAGGCCTTCTTAAGCTTTCTCTTGAATCATTTTTTCTGCTCTTTGTTGCAAAAAGACCTCTACTACTTTTGCAGTCAAGCTGATAGCTGCTACCAACACACTGGACACGATGAGGTAGTTAGCCAATAGTCCGTGATTTCCCACTAGTGGTGGTTTATTTAAAAATCCATAATCTCCACCTACAACCAAGTTGACAATTCCGATCAAGGCATTTAGAGAAAATGTAATCACTGTCACATTTTTCAAATTAAGCAGGGAAGCTTCATAATTCTTAAACAAGTATAGGAGCGCATTCCCCAAAAGTGCCACGTGCCCGATGATAAAGGACAGGATGGTCACGTGCGGAAACGGATAAGGGTCAAAGAGTGGATAAGCCAGAGCTGCAGTTGCTCCAAAGGTTCCTAGAAGGGCAAAGTATTGCTTGTACTTGGAAGTACCTGGAATCAAGAGCATGACAAACATGGCGATACGGCAATGATAGAAGGGCAAACTTTCTGATAAGGGCATTTGATTCCCCCAATACCAGCTATACAGAACAATCAATTGAAGAGACTGAAGGATCTGAATAAAGCGCTGGTAAGCCACCTTGTCGCGAAAGCGATAAGAAGCATAGAAAGTAAGAGCCAATAAACATAACAAACCAATATACCAGTGGAGTTCAAACTGGGGCGGTTCTGATATCTGTGTGGTAAATAATTGTTCCCACAAATTCATATTCTATTCCTCGTTCATCTAGTCGGAGCAGTAGAAAAGTCACTGCTCGACCTTTTTAATTTTTTTGAAAAAGCTTGATTCTATACTAAGCATAGAATACTTGCGACTTAAATTCGCAACCTATTATATCATTTGTGTCGCAGAAATGCACCTATTAAAAACCACGGTTTAAAACTTTTGGTTCTAAAACTAGATTAAACTTTCTACCAACTTGGCTAGATTCATTGAGTTCGAACCTTTGAGCAGGATTTGGTCATTTGCACCCAGACTTTCAGTGACCTGCTTGACTAGATCTTCAAATTGATCCTTGTCAGCTGTTTTCTTAAAGTAGAAAACATGACCGATTGGGAACATTTGACTGGCCAATTGGGCTAATTCAGCAATGTCTTCTCCGTAGAAAATAACTGTATCCAACACATCTGGGGAAAGGCTCAAAATCATCTGATTATGGAGTTGAACAGACTGGTCACCGAGTTCCTTCATATCTGCTAGAACAGCAATTTTCTTACCACCTTCGTTGGCTGGAATAGCCGAAAAAGTCTCCAAAATCAACTTCATTGCTGTTGGATTGGCATTGTACACATCTGACAAGATATCCGCGCCATTAGTAGCTTTCTTCCACTCGGTACGGTTTCGAGTCAATTCAAGATCTTGGAAGGCCTGACGAATCTGCTCTTCTGAGACTCCTTCTTGGAGAGCCACGTAAGCGGCTATCATAGCATTGGTAGCATTGTACTTACCAGTTACTGGCAAATCAAGGGCTTGCTCCAAGAAATTGGCCTTGAAGGTCAGACTATCCTTACGCTCAACCAAGTCTGTAATTTCCAGCTCTGCTCCTTGACCAAAACGAACTACCTTTTTATCAGTTGGCAAGTAGTCCTCTACGATAGGGTCAGCTGGTGCTAAAAGCAAGGAACCTGAAGCCATTCCATCTGCAATTTGCATTTTTCCTTTAGCAATCTCCGAACGGTCTTTGAAAAAGGCCAAATGAGCTTCTCCAACCAAGGTCACGATGGCTGTCTTGGGGTGAGCTAATTCAGACAAGAGATGGATATCTCCTAGGTGATCCTGTCCCATCTCCAAGACCAACTTTTCTGTCCCCTCAGGCATGTGAAGAACCGTGTAGGGAAGGCCAATCTCGTTATTGTAGTTTCCTTGTGTTTTGTAGGTCTTGTAGGTTGTTGATAGTAAATGCGCCAGCATATCCTTGGTCGTTGTCTTGCCATTTGAACCTGTAACAGCAAAGACATCAACCGCTGTTTTTTCAAGATAGTAGGCTGCGAGAGTTTGAAAGGCAGTCAAGACGTCGTCTACTAGAATGTAGGGATGACTTGCAACCTCTTTCTCAGACAAGGTTACGACTGCACCATTTTCAAAAGCTGTTTCGATAAAGTCATGACCGTCACGTGCTCCCTTGAGGGGCACAAACAAATCTCCCGTCGCGATTAAACGACTATCGAACTCTGCCTTAACTAGCGGACTATCTGGATAAACTGTCACATCATTTTTAGCTCCAACAGCTTGTGCCACTTCATGGATTGTTAATTTCATTTCTACTCCTTTAAAAAGGGTTGAAGTCCACGAACTCTACTCACCTAGCAGTGACAGTTCTGGCTCCTACCCCTCTCTTTCATTTTTATAGCAAATGCGCTTCGCGCTTGTCAAAGCTTTCCTTAGCAAGGTCAACCAAACGCTCGATTAGTTCTGGGTAGCTGATTCCCATATTCTCCCATAACAGTGGATACATAGACCACTGGGTAAAACCTGGCATGGTATTGAGCTCGTTTAGGAAAATCTCGCCCTTATCTGTATAGAAGAAATCACAACGAGATAGACCTAGTCCACCAATCGCACGGAAGGCAGTTTCTGCATTTTGACGCATGACAGCTACCACATCATCACTAATCTCGGCTGGGATGTCCATGGTAATCTTGTTATCGATATATTTGGCATCATAGTCATAAAAGGCAACATCCTTGACCACTTCACCTGGCAAAGTGCTTTTGGCATCGTAGTTGCCCAAGAGACCAATCTCGATTTCACGGGCATTTACTCCTTGCTCAACCAAGACACGGCTGTCATATTGGAAGGCAAGTTTCAATGCTTGACGGAGTTCCTCTTGATTTTCAGACTTAGAAATACCGACACTAGAACCCATGTTTGATGGCTTAGTAAAGACTGGATAAGTCAACTTTTCCTCAACTTCAGCGATTTTAGAGGTCACATCATCGCCTTCAACGATGGCCACATAAGGAACTTGAGCAATTCCTACTGATTCTAAAACACGCTTAGTCGTGATTTTATCCATGGCAAGACTGGATGACAAGATGTTGCAACCTACATAAGGCATTTTCAAGACTTCCAAGAATCCTTGAACAGAGCCATCTTCTCCCATCGGGCCATGAAGAACTGGAAAGACTACTGCACCTTCTTCGTATATGGCACTTGGCGCGATTTTCTTGTCCCAGTCAATGGTCGCATTGGTCATGAGACGATCCTCTTGACCTGGAGTCTGACTAAATTCCTGCGTTTTGATAAAGTCACCTGACTGACTGATAAAGAAAGTCTTGACTGTGAAACGGTCGTAGTTGACCGCACGCATAACACTTTCAGCTGAAAGGACAGAGACTTCACGCTCTGCACTCCGCCCACCGTATAAAAGAATAATTGTTTGTTTCATATTACTGTCCTATTTTCTAATAGAATACTCGCATCTTAGTATATCATATTTGCTTCTTTTTTGAAACTTGAACATGGTACTGGTAGTAAAGAAATATAAAAAGAGACCGATAACGACAAACTCGGTCTCCCCGTTCTTGTATAAATGAATTGAGTTCGTAAATTTATTTACTCCTACAACTCTGTCCGATTTTCAATAGCTCGTAAGAGTGTGACTTCATCCGCATACTCGATATCTGCTCCCACGGCCAGGCCTCGTGCTAGACGAGTGACCTTGATACCAGCTGGTTTGAGGAGACGAGATAGGTACATGGAGGTCGCTTCCCCATCTGCTGTCGCATTGGTTGCCACAATCACCTCTGAAACCTCACTATCCATGAGACGGGTCATAAGACTCTTGAGATTGATATCGTCTGGACTGATGCCATTCATAGGAGAAATGAGTCCATGCAAGACATGATAGAGTCCGTTGTATTCTTGGATGTTTTCCATAGCAGCAACATCGCGACTATCCTCTAGCACCAAGATGGTTGTCTGGTCACGAGTCGGATCTGTACAGATCGAGCAAGGGTCATCATCCGTCAAGCGACCACAGATGGAACAATAGGTCAATTCCCGCTTAGCAGACAGTAGGTTTTTCGCAAATTCATTGACATCGTCATCAGACATTCCAATGGTATAGAAGGCTAGGCGGGTAGCCGTTTTAATCCCGATACCTGGTAACTTTGAATAGCTATCAATCAGCTTGGCAATAGGTGTTGGATACAGCATATGTTCCTTTCTAATTCATTGGATGGTGTTGGTTATAAAGATTGATAATGTCGCGTGCAATCGAAGGTCCGACACCGTTTGTAAGGTTGGTGTTATGAGGAAAGACGACTGCGACTGCGATTTGAGGATTTTCGGTTGGTGCATAGGCGACTGCGTTGGTATTGTTGGCTTTTTGACCGCCATTAACATAACTTTCGGCAGTACCTGTCTTTCCACTGATGGAAACGGCTGCGCCATTTGAAAAGGCACGACCAGTTGTCAGAGCGCTCGTTCCATGAGAAACTTGATAGAAACCTTGTTGCAAGATAGCCATATCTGCTTCTGAGATATTAACCTTGTTCATTTCCTTGGTAGCTGTTTCTTGAACTAGACTACCTAAGCCACCTTGGTCATTGTTTCCATAAACCCCTTCAACGATGTGGGGAGCCAATCGTACGCCGTTGTTTGCAATGGTCGCGACATACTGGGCTAACTGCATAGGTGTGTAGTTGTCAAACTGACCAAAAGCATTATTTAGATAGTTGGCCAAATCAAATTCTTTTGGTATAAATCCTGTTGATTCATCTGGAAGATCAATCCCTGTTGAAGCTCCGAGTCCATATTCCCCAAAGGTTGATCGTAATTTGCCCATAGCTGTATCTAATTGACTCGTTGCTACCATCATATTGGGTTTATAGGTCTGTCCCATAATTCCCAAAGCTGTTTGCACCATGTAGGTATTGGATGAGTATTCTAAGGCTTCAACCGCTGTGATAGGAAAAGAACCGTAGGACAAGGTATACCATGAATTGATAGGAGCTGAACCTTGGAAAACAATCGGCTGGTCTGTCAAGGTTTGATTTCCTGACAAGACGCCGTTTTCCCAGCCAGAACTAATAGTCGCCGCCTTAACAACAGAACCTGGCACAAAGACGTTAGTGACTGTGCCTAGAGAGTCTGAGCTCAGTTTGCCTGATTCAACATCATGTTTGATACCAGACATGGCTAGAACTGCACCTGTTTTAGGATTGAGAGCGACTGCGTAGACTCCTTCCGAATATTTGGCGCCACCATTACTCAACTCGGAGTTAAAGTAGCTCTTGAGTAGGTCATCCACACCATTCTGGAAAGCTAGGTCAATCGTTAGTTTGATATTGTTTCCTTTGCTTCCTTCCTCGACATTCTCCACACTTTCCATATTTCCATGTTTGTCGAGGTGGATTTCCTTGACGGAGCGTTTGCCTTGGAGGACATCTTCATATTGCTTTTCAAGATAAGAAGTTCCCACTCGGTCATTGAGAGAGTAGCCTTTCTTGAGATAAGCGTCAACTTCCTCAGCTGGAAGACCGGACTTCTCATTTGAAACACTACCGACGATAGACGATAGAGAAGTGTCTAGTACTTTTCGGTCCCATGAAGTTGAAATGCTGATCCCTGGTAATTCCTTGGATGCTGATGCGACGAGAGCGACCTGAGTATCATCCAAGGCATCCGTAGAAATGGTTCCTGTAGCAAAATTTTCAACAGCATTGAGCTGACTAAAGAGATAGATTTCCTTTTTCTGGTCATCTGTATAATTGAGTTGACTCACGTCAATACTTTCAACCGCATTATTGTAGAGAGTCGCTTCAGATAAGCGATTTCCATCTGAATCTAGGCGTTTATCACTTGGCAAGGATTCGACTGTTTTTTTGTAAACGTCCTGGTCCGCTAAGTAGTAGTCTGCAATCTGACGGTCTGTCAGATTAGGGGAAGTTACATTTACATAAGTCAGCAGTTTTTTAGCCGTCTCCTTTAACTCTGCCGCCGTCATCTTATTGTTTCGTGTGAAAGAAACAACTTGCTTAAGTGTGTTTTCTACCAAGGGTTTCCCTGTTGCATCATAAATCTGCCCACGAGCTGAACTGGTTGTTACCCTTGTTTGGCTGGCTGAAGCCAATTTTGTTTCATAGAAATCTTTATTTAGCACCTGCATGTATAACAATCGACCGATAATGGTCATAAACAGCAGGATAACAATGGCAAACAGTAAATTAAGCCGAATCGGAATCGAATGGCTATTAAATTTTCTCATACAACTAAGACTCTTTTCTAGAAAAATTTCCGATTTTCACCTTCATTTTCAGCTAAAATAATAGAGCAAACGGGTGAAGCTCAGTACTTTTCATTGTACCATATTTTACGGAGAAACTCTTGGAAAAGTCGAAGCATTTTTTAACTTTTAACTGAAAATGCCTTTTTATTTAGTTATCCTATCTTCTATGATATAATGATGTTAATAAGCAGGCAATCGTCAACTTTTAAGAGTTTGACTCATGAAAAGGAGCTCCATGAAAAAGCAGGATATCGCAACTATTATTGATCTTCATTTTGAAGAATTAACAGAGTTAGAGCAGGAAATAGCTCGTTATTTCTTGCAGGTAGATACGATTGTGGATGATCTATCATCACAACAGGTTACTCAAAAACTGCATGTTTCCCAAGCTGCCCTTACCCGTTTTGCAAAAAAATGTGGCTTTACTGGCTATCGAGAATTTGTTTTTCAATACCAGCACCAGGCCAATAAACAGGACACCCATTCTCACAAACATAGTCCTTTGACCAAACGTGTACTTCGAAGCTACAGCAACCTACGGGAACAAACACAGGATTTGATCGATGAAGCGCAGCTTGAACGTGTAGCTCAGTTAATTGAGGATGCTGAACGAGTTTACTTTTTTGGGACGGGAAGTTCTGGTCTGATTGCCCGTGAGATGAAACTGCGTTTTATGCGACTAGGTGTTGTCTGTGAAGCTTTGACCGATCAGGATGGCTTTGCATGGACGACTAGCATAATGGATGAAAACTGTTTGGTACTTGGTTTTTCCCTATCAGGCACTACCCAATCCGTCCTCGATAGTTTGTTGGATGCCATGGAAATGGGCGCCAAGACCATCCTCTTTACCAGCGCACCAAACAAAAATAGTCAGGCCTACACCGAAACAGTCCTCGTCGCAAGTCATAGCCAATCTTCATACATCCAGCGTATTTCCGCTCAACTTCCTATGCTCATTTTAATAGATTTGATTTATGCCTACTTTTTGGAAATCAATCGCGATAGCAAGGAAAAAATTTTTAATAGTTATTGGGAAAATAAAAAACTCAACGGCTATCGTAGACAAAAACGCGTTAGAAAATCCTAGTTTGGTTGAACCAAACTAGGATTGTTTTGTTTTGAAATGGTAATTGGCTCATAGGTGGTCTTCCCAATCCTCCTTTCCGTTTTTGAATGTTTGTCAACAAAAAAGGAAGTATCAACTATCTGCTTTTACTTCCTTTCTCTAATTTTATTTAATTGTTTTACTTCGACAAACTGGGATTTAGATTTTAACCCTTCAGGAAAATAAAATGAGCTATTCTTCAGAAGTACGTTCTATAAGATTATAGTTTAATGCAGAGTGTAGCGATGTAGTCATTTCCATAACGTGACAATCGATGTCTTTTGTCACATGATTCATAAAAATCAATCATAGCGAGACCATTTTTAAGTTGTCCTCTGATTTGCGTTTCTAAGGTATGGCTAAATTCATAGCCATACTCTGGGTCTATGGTTATTTTGCCTTCCGCCTCAAGCTCTTTTGAATTAAAAGGTAGTGAAAACTTTAACAGCAATTCCTTATCGGGCTTGTCCCATACAATGTCGGCATCATACATGTATATCCAAGGATTCATAAATCCGACCATTAACAAACCGCCCTTTTTCAATACGCGAGAGGCTTCTTTATACATGTTTTCTAAATCCTCTATATATACATTTGAAACTGGATTAAAAATAATATCAAAGGTTTCATCTTCAAATGGAAATGGTTTTGTCATATCGCCTTGAACGGTAGTGATTTTTAATCCTTCTCTTTTAGCAACCAACTCATCTCTTTCTAATTGTGATTTAGAAAAATCCATGATGGTGACATCATAACCTTTTAGAGCAAAAACTGGACCCTGCTGTCCACCACCACAAGCTAGACCTAATATCTTTTTTCCCTTGGCTTTTTCAAACCATTCTTTCGGAACTTTTTTCCCAACAGTTAAGGCAACAGAAATTGGATGTTTTCTAGCTTCTTCTAATTCTTCATGTGTCAATGGCTCAGTATAGTCATTTTTGACATTATTCCATCTATCTTGATTACATTTTATATAATCGTTCATCTGATAATCTCCTCGTAATTTGATACTATTTCGATTTAAGGTGAATAGGTTGCCATTGCATTTTTCTCACCTATACAAATTCTAATTTGTCAATTTTCGCCTATCTCATTATATCATTTTTCCACATTTTCTCATTTACTCAAGCTAAATATCAATTAAATTGATGATAGAATTGCTCTCGCCTTAACCTTTCATAAAAGGCGATTATTTTCTCCTAGTTTCTCACGATTACCTCCTTTCGCTCAAATTTTTCAATAAAAAAAGAATTAAGCAAAACATTTTTCACTCAAGTAGTGATTAAGTGTTCTTCTTAATTCTATAGTTCCAAACTAGGATTGTTTTGTTTTGAAATGATAATAAGCTCCCAACATACCTGCTGTATTTTGGTGATGGGCAAATTCTAATCGTGTTTTTTCAGCCAGACTTGGTACCAAGGCCGCCTTCAAGGCTGTGCGGATCTTTGGTTTAAGAATAGCCTCTTGTCCCATGATACCGCCACCGAGAATGACCACTTCTGGATTGGCAACGTAACAAATATTTGCCAGACCTTTTCCAAGGTAATCTACCATGCGGTCAATGCCAGCCATACAGACCTTGTTTCCTTCTGTGGCCTCCTTGAAAATGCGTCGCCCATTCCACTGATCAACTGGATCACCATGAGCTGCTGCCACATATTCTACCAAGGCTGTCGTAGAAGCCAAATCTTGGAAAGCTCCATCCTGCATATGCATATAACCGACTTCACAGGCTGAATTGCTAAATCCATGGAAAACTTTCCCATCCATAATCAAGCAACCACCGATACCTGTTCCAATAGTCAAGCAAAGTGTCACACTCGCTCCCTTACCTGAACCAGATACTGCCTCAGCTAGACCTGCACAGTTGACATCATTTTCAATTTCACAAGGAATCGAAAAGTTCGTCTCGATTTCCTTTTTGAACTGGATCCCTGCATAATTCGGAATTTGTGGGCCAGCATAGAAAATCTCACCCTTATCAGGATCCACCATTCCTGCAGAAGAAATGGCAGCACCTGCTACTGGGCCTTTTTCTAAATAGCTGGAAACGATATCTTTTGTCTTTTGTAAGATATGGGGTCCACCCTTATGCGCCTCAGTTGACATTTCATGCGATTCAACCAGTTGGCCTTCTTGGTCAATCAAACCATATTTGATGTTGGTTCCACCAATATCAATTACAACGTAGTGTGTCATAAATACCTCCTTATGGATTTAGAGGAAGCGCTCCTTGGTTTCACGAATCAATTGAGCAGCTGCTTCTACAACTGGGCGATCTTCTTCAGTCACTGGTGTCAATGGCGAACGAACTGAACCAATATTCAATCCTTCATTGAGTTTCAAAACTTCTTTGATGACACAGTACATATTTCCATGTGCAGCAGTCAATTTACCAATGATTGCGTTGATAGCATACTGCAATTCACGCGCTGTTTCCAAGTCTTTGTCAGCAATCAACTCATTAAGTTTCAAGAAGAGTTCTGGCATAGCACCATAAGTACCACCGATACCAGCTTTTGCACCCATGAGACGGCCACCTAGGAACTGTTCATCTGGACCATTGAATACGATGTGGTCTTCTCCCCCAAGGCTGACAAAGGTTTGGATATCTTGAACTGGCATAGAAGAGTTCTTAACACCGATAACACGAGGATTCTTCAACATTTCAGTGTAGAGACTTGGAGTCAAAGCAACACCTGCTAATTGAGGAATGTTGTAGATCACATAGTCTGTGTTTGGCGCTGCAGCACTGATATCATTCCAGTATTTAGCAACTGAGTACTCAGGCAAACGGAAGTAAATTGGTGGGATTGTTGCGATAGCATCTACTCCCAAACTTTCCGCATGGCGAGCAAGTTCCATACTATCCTTTGTGTTGTTGCAAGCAACGTGAGCAATGATAGTCAATTTACCTTTGGCAACTGCCATGACTTCTTCCAAAATCAACTTGCGGTCTTCAACGCTTTGGTAGATACATTCACCAGAAGAACCGTTGACATAGAGGCCTTGAACTCCCTTATCAATGAAGTATTGAACCAAGGCACGCGTACGCTCTGGACTGACTTCTCCTTGATCATCATAACATGCGTAGAAGGCTGGAATGACACCTTCGTATTTTTTCAAATCTGACATAGATTTTCTCCTAAGATTTCTTTTTTTCTGCTGAGAGCAGTTCTATTTTTTACAAGTTTAGTATACACCTTGTGAAAATCGCTTTCAATATCTTGTATACACTTAGATTTTAGTTTCTACTTGTGTTTTAGAAACTGTAACGATTGAAAGTAGTTTCAGAAACACCTCATTCTACTGGTATTTGGCGAAGATTTTCTCCATCAAACCTGCTTGGAGAAAGACTAGCAAACCAAAACCAAAGAGGATAAAGGCTGACCCACCCAAAAGGAGAGTGAAGGCAGATAGATAAAGGACCATCACTATGAGAAAGAGAATGGCTAACATGAGGAAGAACCACGGAAAGTTAAAACTTGCCAAGATAAGCCCTTTTTGCAGCACTTCTTTCCAAGACAAATCATAGCGAGCAGCGATGGGATAACTAGCCAGCATCACCAGAGTGAGGAAGATGAGAATCCCCAAACAAATAGCTTTCACAAGCTGGAAAGGCAAAGCTGTCTGTCCCCAGAAGAGATAGAGGTCTAAAAGACTCAACAAAACTATGCCCAACTCTAGCAAACCTAACTGGAAACCCAGTTTCAAATTTTGCTTGAAAGCTCTCAGATAGGTTCTGAAAACAGGTACTCGTCTGCTTCTCTTAATCTCAAACATGGTTTCATAGAGGCTGATTTTAGCCACTCCAATCGTCACGATGGGCAAACAAGAGACGACAAAAAGAAGATTGGCTGTCACGATATCCAAGACCTTTTCACTGAATCGCATGAGAAAGTTATCTGTATCAAATGCTGCCTTGATAAGGCTTACTCCTTTTTGTGCCATGTTTGCTCCTCCTGATTTTTTTAATCAATCAAAATTTTAAAGAGATATTTGCGAATCTTCTCTTCCATACCTGCATAGCCATTTGGCTGGTGAGGTTCTCCTGGGAAGAAAATCGCAAAATTGTGATAACCCAACAAGAGTGGGTAGTGTTCATGACAATGGACAAAACCAATGTCACTCGCTTCATCGAATGCTACCGCCTCGTCTTTGATACGTGAACCGTAGCTCGAATATTCATGTCCTTCTACCAGCAAATGCAAATCTGCATAATTCTTATGGTGCTCAAATTGATCATTTTCAGCTTGATTGAGGACATTTTCCTGAACAACTAGAAAGACCTTGTCCCCGTCAATCTCATACTTACCTAGTTCGAAAGAACCCTTACGGTGCTGATAGAGATAGTCGATAGCCTTATCTAGATTGGGATGAATCCCTTTGTAAAAGGTGATGTTTTTCAAATCGTCAAAAATCATACTTTTTCCTTCGTTTCTGATAGTTAACCAGAATCATAAATTAAGTTTATAAGTGTCTGACAAAACTTCACGAAGTAACTGCATTCTCTCCATTTTGTAGACACTTATAACTCTATATTTCCATAGTATGTCAAGACCACTTCCGCAACCTTGATATACTAGTTTACTTTTCTTATCCCTTAACAGCTCCCATAGTAATACCCTGAGTGAAGGATTTTTGGAAGACAAGGAAGACGGTTACGATTGGCACGGCTGCAAGAGCTGCACCAGCCATGATCAAACCATAGTTGGTTGCCATTTCAGCCTGCATGGTTGCAACCCCGAGTGAGATAGTCAAGTTTTGACGTGAAGTCAACATAACCAACTGCATGAAGTAGTCGTTCCAAGTATTGATGAAGGTAAAGATTGCAAGGGCTGCAAATCCTGGCTTCACAATAGGGAAGGCTACGCTCCAGAAGGTACGAATTTCACCACAACCGTCGATTTTAGCTGATTCAAGCAATTCTGTAGGGATATTTTCACTGAATTGTTTCATGAGGAAGACCCCGAATGGCCATCCAATCAAAGGCAGGATAACTGCCCAAAGTGTATCGTGAATTCCCATGAAGTTGACGATACGCACCAATGGTACAAGGACAACTTGTTTTGGAAGAGCCATGGCAGCGATAAAGACTGCAAAGAGGATGCGCTGACCATAGAAACGTTTTTTAGCCAAGACATAACCTGCTAGAGAAGAGGTTGCACAGACTAAGAACATGGTTACCAGTGAGATAAATACAGAGTTCCACATCCACTGCATAGCAGGGTTTTGCACCATGAGTTGTTGGAAGTTCTCCATGGTTGGCATTTTAGGGAACCACTGTGGTGGAATCATGATGGTATCAGGTTGTGATTTGAAGGCCCCTGTCAAGATCCAGTAGAATGGAAAGATGAACAGTACGGTCAACAAGAGCAAGATAATCGTTGAAATAACAGTGAAAGCTGTTAAAGGTTTCTTTTGTGTGGGTTGCATAACTGTCTCCTTTCTTTAGTATTCTACGTCGTTTCCGAGGATCTTGAATTGAGCAAAGCTGACAATGGCAATCATCACTGCCAAGAAGACACCGATGGTATTTGCATAGCCGTATTCTGTCAATTGGAAGGCTTTTTCGTAAAGGTAGTACATGAGTGTACTTGTTGAGTAGTTTGGACCACCAGATGTCAACAATTGAATCAAGGCGAAACATTGGAAAGAGTTGATAGTCGTAATGATCGCGATGTAAAGAGTTGTTGGAAGAAGGCTAGGCCATTTGATCTTCCAGAAGACTTGGAACTCAGTCGCACCGTCAACACGCGCTGCTTCAACAAGTGAATTATCAATATTTCCCATGGCAGCGATATAAAGGATAATCGGTTGACCAACAGATGTTGTCAAAAGGATAATCATAATCGCTAGCAAGGCCCAGTTTTTATCACCCAGCCAAGAAATGTTTTGGCTGATGATATGACTTGACTTAAGGACAAAGTTCAGAATCCCTGATAGGGGATCGTAAATCCATTTCCATACAACCGTTACGGCAACGCTACCTGTAACTACAGGAAGGAAGAATACGAAACGATAGAAGGATCTAGCAATCGCATTTTGATGATAGGTTTGAGATGCTACAAAGAGCGAGAAGAGAACCACAATCGGAACTGATCCAATAACCAGAATAACGGTATTGATCAAAGACTTGGTAAAGACAGGATCTTTAAACATGCGAACGTAGTTGTCTAAGCCCACAAACTCAAAGCTGGTCATGGAGTAGTTAAAGAAGCTTGTAATGAATCCCATAATCATAGGAGCCAAGACGAAGATCACAAAGAAGAACAATACTGGTGCTAAGAAAGCATAGGAAATCACTGTTTCCCGCATGCGAATTTTATTGACTTTCACAGTCGGCACCTCTCTTTCGAATAGAATATTTTTTGATTTTCTTGAACTGTTTTAAAATCAAAATGAAATTTTTTAAGATTCGCTTATGTAAGAACTTCATTTTAATTTCGTGACAGTTCCTTACATTTCAAACAAAAGTCCCCCTTTTCTTACACCTTAGTGCACAGGGAAAAGGGGGAATCAATCTGACTTAGTGCTTATTGTTTTGTAGCTTTTTTGATTGTTTCGTTAGCTTTTTCAGTGAAGGCTTTCAAAGCATCCGCTGGTTTTTCGTCACCATTTGATACAGATTGCAACATTGGGAACCAAAGTGTTCTCATTTCAGCAAATCCGTTGATTGTGTTGTAGTATGGTGAGTAGTATTTAGTCCAGCTGCTGATTGTTTCCATACGTTTGTCATCATAAAGTTTGCCAAATGATGTACGAACTGGGAAGGCACCTGTACGAACAACGTCTTTAGGACCCCATTCTTTGTCATCTGCGATGAATTGAACGAATTTCTTAGCAGCTGCGACTTTCTTGTCGTCTTTGTTGTTAAATACTGCAAATCCGTTTACAAGGTATTCAAGAGATGGTTTACCAGAGTCTGATGGGAATGGTACTTCTACCACGTCTACCTTACTTGCTTCCAAGAGTTTAGCTTGGATACCGTTTTGAGCTGGTGCCCAAAGGATTGTGTATGAAGTTTGACCGTTCGCAAAGTTTTGGATGTCTGCTCCACCGTCAAATTGTGAACCGTTGTTCAATAGACCGTCTTTAATCCAGCTAGCAGCTTTTTCAAGACCTTTGACGAATTTTGGATCGTCTGTTGTATATTTGGTTACGTCTTTGTCTGTTACAGAACCGCCATAAAGGTTTGCGATGAAGGCACGTGTTCCTTGGTCTCCCCCTTGACCAGAACTGAACAATGAACCTGGTGTATATCCTTTATCTTTAAGCGCTTTCAAAACTTTTTCAAAGTCATCAGTTGTCCAACCTTCTTTTACAAGGTTTAGAACACCAGCATCTTCCAACATCTTCTTGTTCATGGCCATGTAGAATGGTGCTGAACTGATTGGATACATGTAAGCTTTGTCTCCAGCCTTACTTGCTTGTACGATGTTTTCATTGTTAACATCTTTGACGAATTCGTCTGTGAAGAGGTCATTCAACTCAGCCAATTTACCATTTTTACCGTATTGGATGATACGTCCTGGTGCGTCAAAGAGTACATCTGGCGCTGTTCCTGCTTCGATAGCTGTTGTGATCTTTTCTGGACCTGACTTGAAGTCGATGGTTTCCAATTTCACTTTTACATCTGGATTTGCTTTTTCAAAAGCTTCGATGATTGATTTTTCATAAGTTCCAACACCATCACCAGTTTTTTCTTGTGTGAAGACTGGGAATGCCCACCAAGTGATTTCTGTTTTTCCGCTATCGCTACCAGATTTTCCAGCATCTTTACTTCCACCAGAATTCCCACAAGCCGCAAGGCCAAGAATCGCAGCACCTGCAAGTACTGTACAAGCTAGTTTTCTAAATTTCATTTGTATTCTCCTAATTAATAAGCGTGTCCATATTGGATAGTGAGTAAGCTTCTATTTGTATACGTTTTCATTTCATCCGACGCATCGACCACTCTCCTCTGTTTTGAGATTGTGTTATTTAAGACCGGCAACAAAGCGTTCCGTAATCTCTTTCGGTCTAGTAATAGCTCCACCGACAACGATGCCTCGCACCCCATATTCAAGGATTTGTTTGGCTTGTTCTGGTGTATGAATTTTCCCTTCAGCGATGACATCCACACCGGCATCGCAGAGTTTTTTAATCAGTTCAAAGTCTGGACCATCTACTTTTGGACTGTAAGAAGTATAACCTGATAGGGTTGTTCCAACAAAATCAATTCCTGCTTCGACTGCTGCTAGCCCTTCTTCAAAAGTACTGGTATCAGCCATTAAGAGTTGATGAGGATATTTTTCTTTGACTTGTCGGATAAAATCCTGGATTTCCAAACCGTCGTAACGTTCACGTTTGGTACAATCCAGAGCAATGACCTCTATGTCTAGTTCAGCCAGTTCATCAACTTCTTTCATAGTAGCTGTAATGAATGGCTCCTGCGGCGGATAGTCACGCTTGATAATCCCGATAATCGGGAGTTTCGTAACCTCCTTGATCTCCTTGATATCACGAACACTGTTTGCTCGGATACCGACTGCTCCACCTTGCTCAGCCGCTTTGACTAGCAAGGGGATGACCCCTCCCGCTTCTGTATAAAGCGGTTCGTGAGGAAGTGCCTGGCAAGAGACAATGATTCCATCTTTGATTTGTTCAATCAAGGCTTCTTTGCTGATCTGTGGCATCCTCTTTCCTCCCTTTCTTGTTCTTATGGGCTTATTATATATCATTTGTTAAGCGCTTTCAATAGTTTGTAGTGGAATAGATTTCAGTTTCAAAACTATTTTATAGAACAGACTATCCTGAAAGTAGTTTCAGACATCTTAGAATTTCTTATTAGCACACCTTGAACCGAAAGAAAAAGATAGCAGGCTGAAAAACCTACTATCTCCTTCTAATTTTACAAAGCCAAATGATTAAAATTATTCTCTTACTTTTCTCTCTTTTTCCCCATTGCAAACAAGCCAAGGAAGAAAGCTGTTAGTCCTAGTGAGGCAAGGAGTCCACTCTCCTTATTCCCTGTATCAGGAAGTTTCTGCTGAGCAAGAGGAGCTTTGTAAGTATAATCTTCTGCAGCAAGAGTTACAAGCGAATTAGCACCCTTATATTCTGCAATTTCATGTACAGCTGCATCGGCTACATTAACCCCACCTTTAAACTCTGGAAGTTCATGGACTGCCGCCTCAACAGCATTAACTCCGCCTGTGTATTCTGACTTCTCGACTGTCGGAGCTGGCTCTTCGCCGGATGTCCCTAGTGGGCCTGTGTACTCTGGCAGTTCATGAACTGCGGCCTCAACAGCATTAACTCCGCCTGTAAATTCAGGCTTATCTACTTTTGGTGCTGCTTCTTCGCCTACTGTTGCCAAAGGACCTGTGTACTCCAGCACTTCATGGACTGCGGCCTCAACAGCATTAACTCCGCCTGAAAATTCAGGCTTAGCTACTTTTGGTGCTGCTTCTTCGCCTACTGTTGCCAAAGGACCTGTGTACTCCGGCACTTCATGGACTGCAGCCTCAACAGCATTAACTCCTCCTGTAAATCCAGGCTTCTCGACTGTTGGGGCTGGCTCTTCGCCAGCTGTCCCTAGTGGGCCTGTGTACTCTGGAAGTTCATGGACTGCTGCTTCAACAGCATTCACACCGCCTGTATATTCTGGCTTCTCGACTGTTGGAGCTACCTCGTCGCCCGCTGTGCCTAATGAACCTGTATATTCTGGAAGTTTATGGACTGCCGCCTCAACAGCGTTGACACCGCCTGTAAATTCAGGTTTATCAACCGTTGGAGCTGCTTCTTCGCCTACTGTTGCTAACGGACCTGTGTACTCTGGAACTTCTGTCACAGCCGCTTCTTCTGCATTAACACCTCCTGTGAATTCAGGCTTATCAACCGTTGGAGCTGGCTCTTCGCCTGCTGTACCTAGTGGGCCTGTGTATTCTGGCTTCTCGACTGTTGGAGCTGGCTCTTCGCCCGCTGTACCTAATGGGCCTGTGTATTCTGGCACTTCATGAACAGCAGCTTCACTTCCGTTCATTCCATTCGAAAGCTTAGCCCCAGCCACAGAGACTGGTAAATTATGCATACTTTCAATTGCACCTTCTGCCAGACCTGTAACTTTTTGACCCATATCCTCTGAATCCACTGTAAATAGGAGGGTTTTCGTATCATACTGGGTCATGAAACGTGCTGTTTTACCATTTGCCAATTGAAGGGTTGGAGCCTTGTTGACCAATACTTCCGAATCAAACTCCATCGCAAGAATACCTGGCCATTTTTCAATCGCGTATTTCACTTTTGCTTCTTTAGGAGAAATCCAATCCTTGGTCAAGAAATCCCAGTTGAATTTCTTGAAGGAAAGTGTATATGGAACACCTCCAGGCGCATGGTGCTCATATAAAAGTCCAAATTCATCTGGCCCAATTTGTTGAAGTGAGTTATAAGCATACTCGCCTTCTTGAATCAAATGGTGGTGCAACCAAGTTAACTGGCCATCTTTTTCTACACGAGCCACTCGAATATAGCCATTTTTACGACCTGGACCATTCGCATTTGCCAAGAGAATATACTCTTTACCATTTTGAACCGTATGAGTCGCAGCCATTTGAACATAAACATCTGGTACATCGTAGCGATCAACGTGATTGTCCCAAGTTAGACCACCGTCATGACTAGTTGCAACCTGTAGATCACCTGTCAAACCACGCATAAATAGTTTGAGATCCCCATTGTTTAACTGAACAACTGAAGCCTCGGTATTTTGAGCATAATAATTGTTCATGGTGCTTGAATCCACCACGGTACCATCATAAAGTTTACGATTGTCATTGACACCACCACCCATATGCCATGTTTTACCATGATCGTCTGAGTAGATGATTCGAGATGATTGGGAACCATTGAGGTGGTTGGTACGATTAGTCGTATAGACAGGAACGACAATCCGACCTTTATGTGGCCCAGTACGAAGGGTAATCCCCACTCCAGGACCTACACCTAAGAATTTCATCCAATCGGCTTTGACCATCGGAGTGATATCTTGAGGTGCTGACCAGGTCTTCCCGTCATCATCACTGTAGGACATCCATAGGTAACTATCCTTAGCAATTCTAAATGGGGAAGTTTTGTTTGTTGTGAAATAGATATTGCCTAATAGCTGGTCACCCTTGTATAAATCACCCTTGTCGCTATAGGCTGGTTTGACAGGATCTACAACAACGCGGTAGTCCGTCGCCTTGCCATCTGGTGTGTAGACAGTACCATTTTCTCGAATGGTATAAGCTTCCTTTTCTCCTTCACGATAGAGGATTTGATAGATTTTACCATTGATTTCTTTGTAGGCCTCTTCTTTTTGCGAAGACATCCCAAAGATTCCTTTTCCTTCTGGGAACATGTCATAAATGGCAAAGATGCGTTTGGTCTCAGGATCTTGAGTCAAGGTCATGTCGATGTTCACTGGTGAACCGATCGATGGGTCAGAAGCTTTTGGATTGTCACGTAAGTTGGTAATGGTTACTCGGTCTCCCCAAGTTTTACCATTGTCTTCACTACGTCTGATGACCATACCGATATCACCCCAGTCACTCGAATGGAGACGGCGTTCATCCGCACCTGCAATCAGAGTTCCTTTATCTGTCTTGAGAAGAGCTGGAATACGATAACTCTTGATTCCATCTTTATTTGGTTTGTTGTTCATTCCCCCTTCAAAGACGTCTTCTTTCTCTGAGATTTTCGCACCTTCTGGAAGTTTCTTCTCCAAATCACCTCTTTCAAATAGTTGACTTCTAGTCTGAACTTCTTCTGGACTTAAGGCACGATCATAAACGGTTAGGTTTCGAACTTGTAGATTTGATGCCCAAACTGTTTTATTGCCCCGTTTGGTTGCTCCAAGTTGAGCTTGATTAACATCTGGCATATCTTTGATGAAGTTACCAGATTTTAGACTTGTTCGAGATAATACTCCGTTCACATAGAGACGCACTCGACCATGAGGTAACTCTGCTGTCGGTTTTTCAACTGTAAAGGTCACTGAGTTCCACTGGCCAGGACGTACTTGCAAAGGGGCATCCGTATATTTATCATAGAACTGCTCCCCTTTAGCCCCGCGTCCTTCAATAAGAGCTGTATTATCAAGGACCGACATAGTAAAGTACTCATTTTCCTTAGTGTCACTGGATACAGAGAAGAGATTGTAAAAGCGTGGAGCTTTGGCATCTGGCTTAAACTCCATATGAACAGTTGCGTTTTCAAGTTTCTTTAGCTTCTCTAATTCACTTGATAAATCAACTCTCTGACCATTTGCCGCATTGGTTTCAACATCTTCTTTTTCTAGGACAGGATTGGCATTTTGTAGATCCCTTGAATAATAATCACGAGGAAGCGCTCCCTGGTCTTCTGTTTCTTCTTCATGCTCGCTTCCTTGGTCAGGGGTATCGCTAGATGGAGAAGCTTCTGACTCCGTATTCTCATTCTTTTTTAAATGATCTTGATCCACTTCAACTCCGTTGTCCTGAGCTGCTGCCAATTTACCAGCCAAGTTCTTATCCAAATGTTCAAGATCTCCAGAAGACACTTCTTTTGGTAACTCTGATAATCCTTGCCCTTGACCAGATTTGACAGTTTCTGTATTGGCTCCAGCTTGCTCTTGAGCTAAAACTGGCGAAACTCCAAATACAACTGTACCAATCACTACCGATGCCGCCCCAACTGCAAATTTTCGAATTCCGTATCGTTGTTTTCGATGTAAAGAGTTGTAATTCATGTTTGTCCTTCCATTTTTCATAAAAATAAAGCGCTTTCTTTTCTTCTTAAAATTTTTAGTTCCTCCAACTAAACAAGTAAAAAGAAAGTAACCGACTGAATGAGACCTCCCATTCTTCAAACGTCCACTGTTCTTATTCTCTGATCAAACAGCGGAAAGTTTCCTCCTTTCGCATAATACCTTTCCCTTATTATACAATAAACTTTGAACTTTATAGCTAAATTGATATAGAATAGATTTTACTTTTAAGACTATTTTAATATTTTAAATTTTCTAAAAGTACTTTCAGAGCTTTGTGACAAAAAAGAGAGCGAGTGCCCTCTCAAAGTTATTTTTTTACATAAGAAAAAGAAATCTCACTACCACAGAGCCAATTGTAGACTTGGTCATTGACAAAAACATTCATGGCTTCGTGGGCATACTCAGACATGATACGATAGGCCTTATCGCAAGTTAGACGATTATAAATCGCAAACTGGGTAATAGGATAGCAAACATCGTCATCCAAGCCCGTGATCATCTTGACCTCTCCTTTGATCCGATGGGCAAGATTCTTCACATCGATATAGGCAAGGGTCGCCATGATTTCCTCCTCTGTTTCATGGAAGGGATCGTGGAACTTGAAATAACGGAAGAGTTCATCATAGGCTTCACTGGTATTGCCAATCTCAAGCACTCGTCTAAAGTCAGACAAGAAGGGATAGATGGCAACTGTTCGCTGAATCCGAGGATTAAGCGCTGCTGCAACCAGGGCTAAAGCTCCTCCCTGTGAGGCACCATAGCTAGAAAGTCTTTCCTCATCTACCTGTGGCAGACTAGCAACAATTTCGATCAACTGGTAAATATCCAGATAGACATCCTTATAAAAGAGCTGGTCTCGTCCTTCAACGGCACCACGGATAATGTGCCCCTTGACCGTATTTCCTAGTGGTGAGCGCAAGCCGTCTTGTGAATAGCCCGACTGGCCTCGAACGTCCATAGAAACAACACCGTAACCAGCCACAGTATAGGCCAGCATGTCAGCCCAATCCCAACCACGCCCCATGTAGCCATGGAAATGGAAGATTAGCGGAACCTTCTCCTCAGTCTTTGGAAGGACGACGCGTGCATAGACCTTTCCTTCATTAGTTCCCTCAAAGATTAGCTCATAGCACTTTACTTGAGGAATATGGAAATCCTTTTCCTCCAACTGGTAGGCAGGAAGAACTGAAACTTTTTTGACTTCCTCATCCCAGAAAACATCAAAGTCTTCTGGGACCTCATCCCTTCCTTTATAAATCTTGATTTCTTCTAGCAAAGCTGGATTTTTCATAGCATGCTCCTTTTGATCTGTAATCGCTATCATAACTGTAGCATATCTAAGAAAGCAATGCAAGAAAGAAGGGTAATACCCTTCGAAAATCATATTCAAACCACGTCAACGTCGCCTTGCCGTACTCAAGCACAGCCTGCGGCCAGTTTCCTAGTTTGCTCTTTGATTTTCATTGAGTATAAACAGAAAGTGATTTTAGATTCTCCTCCCTCAAACTGATCGTCTGAAAGTAGTTTTAAAAATAAAAAGAGCGTTTCCGCTCTTTGTGTATCAATAAGTGCTAGCTCCTTTCTCTTGTTTGACGGTTTGAAACTTCTTTTGGTAGGTCACTTTAATAGTCATCTGAGAGTCCTCGTTTCTTTTTGATGACTCTAGTATAAGACCCAAACCTAAAAGCTAGCTTATAGATTTCTTAGAAAAGGCTTAATCCAGATATTCTCTCTTTTCTAGGTGGAGAGCAATCATGCGCCATTCTGGATCCTCTTGCCAGTTTGGTAGTGAACTGATATAGGTGGCTATTTTTCTAGCTTCTTCTAAAATCGGAAAGTCTTCGATAATATCAGCCACTTGGAACTCTGGGAGACCTGACTGTCTAGTTCCAAAAATCTCACCAGAACCGCGCATTTTCAAATCTTCCTCAGCAAGGACAAATCCGTTTGTGGTTTCTGTCATGATGCGCATGCGGTCTTTCCCAGACTCAGTCTTAGGATTGGCAACAAGAACAGCATAGGACTGCTTGTCCCCCCGACCAACACGACCTCTGAGCTGGTGAAGCTGGCTGAGACCGAACCGATCGGCATCCATTATGATCATGACTGTTGCATTGGGGACATTGACTCCAACCTCGATAACAGTTGTAGATACTAGAATATCTGTTTTTCTCTCTTTGAAATCCTGCATAATCTGGTCTTTTTCGTCACTCTTCATCTTACCATGTAGAAGAGCCACTTCGGCCTTACCTGCAAAATGAGCTGTTAACTCCTCTGATAAGGCAATGGCATTTTTGAGATCCAAAGCTTCTGATTCTTCAATCAAGGGAGAGATGACGTAGGCTTGAGAACCTTTCTGAATTTCTCCCTCTAACCAAGTCAACACCTGAGGTAGTTGTTCATGCTTGATCCAACGTGTCACAATGGGTTTCCGACCTGCGGGCATCTGGTCGATAATGGAAACATCCATATCACCAAAGGCTGTGATGGCCAAAGTCCGTGGAATGGGAGTCGCCGTCATCATGAGGGCATCTGGATTGTCCCCTTTTTCACGTAGAACACGCCTTTGCCCCACACCAAAACGGTGCTGCTCATCGATGATAATCAAACCAAGACGGGCATACTGCACCCCATCCTGAATCAGTGCATGGGTCCCGATAATCAAATCGGCCTCACCTTTTGCTATGGTCTCCAAGACTTCTCTTTTTTCTGCAGCTTTCAAGGATCCTGTCAAGAGAGCGAGTTTCGAGTCTGGAAAGAGACCCTGTAGACTTTCAAAGTGTTGCTCTGCTAGGATTTCTGTCGGTACCATGAGAGCAGCCTGGTACCCAGCTGTCACTGCCGCAAACATGGCTAAACCTGCGACCACCGTTTTTCCGCTCCCCACATCTCCTTGCAGGAGACGATTCATATGGTGGTCAGACTTCATGTCGGCCAAAATTTCCTGCAAACTCTTTTCTTGAGCTGGGGTCAGGGCAAAAGGAAGATTTTCTTTAGCAGCTGTCACCTTTTCCTGAGACCAATTCAGAACTAGACCGCTTCCTTGAACTCTATTTTCAGACTTGAGCGTCTGTAACTGCATTTGGAAGTAAAAGAGTTCCTCAAACTTGATACGACGAAGGGCCTGCTTATATTCTGCCAGATCCTTAGGAAAATGCATGGCACGAACTGCCTGACAACGGGACATGAGTTTGTATTTGTCCAGCAAAGACTGGGGAAGATTTTCCTCTACCAAGAGGTCCAACCCTTGATCAAAGGCTGTCTTGATAACCTTGACCAGCCCTGCCTGACTGATTCCTTGAGCCAGTCGATAGACAGGCTGGAGGTCATCTTCCACCTGAGCCAGAACCTTCATCCCAGTCAGACTGGCCTTAGCCCGATCCCATTTTCCAAAAACGGCAAGAGTTGCTCCCAATTCTATCTTATCTGCTAGATAAGGCTGGTTAAAGAAATTTACCGCAAAAACAACTTCTCCCTGTTTGAGACTAAAGCGCAAGCGATTACGCTTAAAACCATAATACTGGATACTGGCAGGAGTCACTACCTGACCAGACAGAACAGCCTTTTCACCATCTTCTAGTTCCAATACCTGCTTGGTCTTGAAATCTTCATAACGGAAAGGAAAGTAGAGCAAGAGATCTTGCAAGTTTTCAATTCCTAGTTTGGCGTACTTCTCTGCTGACTTTGGTCCCACACCAGGCAAGACATGCAAGGGTTGGTGTAAATTCATGCTCCACTCCTTTCTTTTTATACTCTTCGAAAATCAAATTCAAACTACGTCAGCGTCGCCTTACCGTACTCAAGTACAGCCTGCGGCTAGCTTCCTAGTTTGCTCTTTGATTTTCATTGAGTATTAGTAATACTCTCTCGGAATGCGATCGCTAAGGAGACAAACCACCTCATAGTTAATGGTGCCACGGTAGACTGCTACCTGAGTTGCCGTGATTTCCTTATCTCCGTCAGAGCCAATCAAGGTTACCTTGGTTCCAAGTGGGTAAACCTTAGGTAGACGAATGGTGATTTGGTCCATCGAAACCCTGCCGACGATTGGGCAAGCTTGTCCATCTACCAAGACGGAGAAATTCTGCATGTCTCGTGTCCAACCATCCGCATAGCCGATTGGTACCGTCGCAATGACTTGCTCACTATCCGCCTGATAGGTTGCTCCATAGCCCATGCAAGCTCCAGCTGGAACTGTTTTGACATGAACAAGGGCAGATTGCAAGGTCAAGGCTGGTGTCAAGTCATAAGGCAAGTCCAAGACCTCTCCGCTTGGGTTGAGACCATACATAGCATCTCCCATACGGACTGCATTGAAAATAGTCTCTGCATGCCAAAGAGTCGTGGCAGAATTGCTGGCATGGATCAGCTCTGGCACTTCCTTCATACTTGACAGAATGGTTTTAAATCGTTCCAACTGGGCATTAAAGTAAGTATCTGATGCTTCATCTGCAGTCGCAAAGTGAGTAAAGACTCCCTCAACGCGAGCACCCTTTTGCTTGAGCAAGTCATGAGCCTGCTCAGCCTCACTGGCCTCTCTAAAACCAATCCGTCCCATCCCTGAGTCAATCTTGAGGTGAACCGATAAGCCTGCTAGGTCTGCCTCCCTAGATAAGAGTGTTTGAATCCACTCCAACCCTGCCACTGTCAAGGTGATGTCGTATTCTTTAGCTAGGGAAACAGCTTCTAGCTCAGAAACTCCTAAGATGAGGATTTTCTTGTTTATACCTGCTTGACGCAACTCGATAGCTTCATCGATATTGGAAACGCAAAATCCATCAACATCATCTTGAATCGCCGTTGCAACGGCAACAGCCCCATGACCATAGGCATTGGCCTTGACCACTGCCCACTTGAGCGTTCCTTCAGGGATATGAGCCTCCATTTGCTGAATATTTTGTCGAATGGCTCCCAGATGAATCAGAGCCTTGGTTGGTCTATGTGGACTAGCTTTCATGATTTTCCTCCAAAATGACACTGGCTGTCACAAACTGATCTGTATGGCTGATAGACAGCCAAATCTTCCCTGAAAATGGAGCCTGATTAAAATAGGGAGCCCCGCGTTCATTGTTCAAAACTTCCAAATCCTGAAAGGTCAGCTTGCCAATACCAGTTCCCATAGCCTTGGAAAAGGCTTCCTTAGCCGACCAGCGACCAGCCAAATATTCGATCTGTCTGCGCCCTTTGAGACTGGTAAATCGCTCCATTTCCTTAGTTGTCAGCACGCGCTTAGCAAAGTCCTCACGTCGTGTAACTGCGTTTTCTATCGAAGCCAATTCTTCGATATCAATTCCGTGTCCAACTATCATACTCATAAAAGGAGCTGAGATTCCCCCAACTCCATCCTTTTCACTTATTTTGTTAAGGTAGTATAAATTTCTTCTACCAAAGCTACTGTATTTTCCCAACCTAGACAAGGGTCAGTTATAGAGCAACCAAAGACCTCTGGTTGATTTTGGCGACCATCTGCTAGGTAAGATTCGATCATAAAGCCTCGAACCGTCTTTTTAATCTTTTCATTCCAATCACGATTCAGCAAGGCTTGACGAACAATGCGAATTTGTTCCATATACTGCTTGCCTGAATTGTCATGATTGGTATCGATGATAATGAAGGGATTTTCAAGCCCCATGGTCTCATAACGATTGATGGCATTTAAGAGTGTTTCATAGTAGAAATTGGGTTCATTTTTACCATATTCGTTCATGGCACCACGAAGGATAACGTGGGCCAAGGGATTTCCTGAAGTTTCCACTTCTTGACCGTGGTAAAGGAAGGTTTGCTTGTTTTGAGCCGCATAGATGGCATTAAACATGACTCCAAGGTTCCCAGATGTTGGATTTTTCATCCCAACCGGAGCATCAATTCCAGAAGCTACAAAGCGGTGTTCCTGGTCTTCCACTGAACGAGCCCCTACAGCATGGTAGCTGACCAGGTCATCAACCAAAACGAGATTTGACGGATAAAGCATCTCATCAGCTGTCGTCAATCCAGTTTCGGTAATCACTCGGTAGTGCAACTGACGAACAGCCTGCAAACCATTGATGAGACTAGGCGCTTCGCTGGTATTTGGTTGATGAATCATGCCTTTATAGCCATCTCCATTAGTACGAGGTTTAGCCGTATAAACACGCATCACGATAAAGATTTTATCCGCGACTTTTTTCTGCAAGTCTGCTAAGCGATGAGCATATTCAAGCACAGCTTCTTCATTGTCTGAAGAGCACGGCCCTATCACCAAAAGGATTCGGTCATCCTCACCCGAAATGATGGCTGCCAACTCTCTGTCACGGGCTTCTTTTTTTCGCAAGGCTTCACCTGACAACTGAGTCGCAGCCTTGATTGCTTCAATATCAATTTCTTGACCTTTTTCGATAAATGCCATCTTACTCTCCTAGCGTTTGGTAAATTTCGCGAACAAGTGCTTCTGTGTTGTCCCATCCGAGACACGGATCTGTAATGGACTTACCAAAAACTTCTGGCTCATTTTGACGTCCATCTTCCAGATAGGACTCAATCATAAAACCACGAACATATTTTTTGATCTTCTCATTCCAGTCACGGTTGATCAAGGTCTGACGAACGATACGGATTTGATCCATGTACTGCTTGCCTGAATTGTCATGATTGGTATCGATGATGATAAAGGGATTTTCCAAGCCCATCTTTTCATACTGGGCAATGGTATCCATCAAATTGTCATAGTAGTAATTAGGAATATTTTTCCCATATTCATTCAAGGCACCACGAAGAATGGCGTGGGACAATGGATTCCCTGTTGTTTCCACCTCTTTACCGAGGAAAAGGAAACTCTGTTTATTTTGCGCTGCGTAAATCCCGTTAAACATAACATTGAGATTTCCAGATGTTGGATTTTTAAATCCTGTTGAAAAGTCTGCTCCACTCGCTACAAAACGGTGCTGTTGATCCTCTACAGAACGAGCTCCAACAGCCATATAAGAAATCAAATCATCCACCAGCGGAAGATTTTCAGGATAAAGCATCTCATCAGCTGTTGTCATTCCCGTCTCGGTAATCACACGGTAGTGCAGTTGGCGAACAGCCTTGATCCCATTGATCAAGCTAGGAGTTTCTGTCGCATTTGGTTGATGAATCAAGCCCTTATAGCCATCTCCATTGGTACGAGGTTTAGCCGTATAGACACGCATGACCATAAAAATACGGTCTTTGACCTCTTCTTGCAAAGCAGACAAGCGCTTGGCATACTCGAGAACCGCCTCTTCGTTATCAGATGAACATGGTCCAATCACCAAGAGAATACGCTGGTCTTCCCCACGGATGATGGCTTCCAATTCCTGATCACGTTGATTTTTTCTCGCAAGAGCTGCTCCCTCTAATTTAGACAAGGCGCGAACTTCTTCAATGTTAATTTTAGGACTTTTAGCTGTAAATACCATGATTCATCTCCTTATAAAGCAAACGGACACCAAGCAAAAATGTATTTTCACCAGGTATCCGCCTGTATCTTATCTCATATTATTGTCTCTTACCATGACAGTTCTTGAATTTCTTACCTGATCCACATGGGCATTGGTCATTTCGTCCGATTTGGCTCAAGTCCACATCTGCTGGAAGATGAGTCTGCTGTGCTGCGATATTACGAGTCGCAGTTGTACTGATATTGTGTTCCGTTTGAGGACGTTCTTGTTCGTGGATTTGTGCTTTCATCATCAAGCGGGTCACATCGAACTCAATCGATCCGATCATGTCGTTAAACATGCGGAAACCTTCTGCTTGATATTCTACAACAGGGTTGTTTTGGGCATATCCACGAAGACCAACAGCATTTCGCAACTGGTCAAGAGCATCGATATGGTCTGTCCACTTGTTGTCTACAACACGTAGAATCAAGACTTTTTGGAATTCTTTAACCGCCTCTTCATCACGAAGTTTGGCAACTTGACTATCATAAACCTTCAATGCACGTTGATACAGCTCATCTTTGATGGCTTGATCTGACAGACCTGCAAGATCTGAACGGCTAATTGAATCTTCTGGAAGCAAGTTATACTTAGCGAAGTTCAAGATTGCTTCCAATTTTTCATCTTCTTTCGAACGAGAATGTGCATCTACGATTCGTCCAATTGTACGGCGGATCATAGCATGAATCTCAGGTGCCAAATCACGGTCGGCAGTAATGACATCATAACGTTGTGCATAGATGATCTCACGTTGTTCACGCATGACATCATCGTATTGAAGGACCTGTTTACGTGTATCGTAGTTATTCCCCTCAACGCGTTTCTGAGCTGCTTCCACTTGACGCGTTAGCATGCGAGATTCGATGGCTTCATCAGACATGTTGAGACGTTCAAAGATACCTTTCAAGCGTTCTGAACCGAAACGTTTCATCAAATCATCTTCAAGAGACAAGTAGAATTGTGACTCACCTGGGTCTCCTTGACGCCCTGAACGTCCACGAAGTTGATTATCAATACGGCGACTTTCGTGGCGTTCTGTACCAATGACGCAAAGTCCACCTAACTCACGAACTCCTTCACCGAGCTTAATGTCGGTACCACGACCGGCCATGTTGGTTGCGATGGTAACCGCACCACGCTGACCAGCATTCATGATTATTTGAGCTTCTCTGTAGTGGTTTTTCGCATTCAAGACTTCGTGAGGAACACTAGCTTCGACCAATTTCTTAGAAAGAAAATCACTGGTTTCAACGGCAACCGTACCTACCAAGACTGGCTGACCTTTTTGATAACGTGCCTTCACATCTTCCACTACAGCCTTGAATTTTGCATCAAGACTTGCATAGAGAAGATCTGAGTGGTCGATACGTTGGATTGGACGGTTGGTTGGGATTGGGATGACACGGATGTTGTAGATTTCACGGAATTCTTCTTCTTCTGTTTTACCAGTACCTGTCATACCTGCCAATTTCTTATACATACGGAAGAGGTTTTGGTAGGTGATAGAAGCTGAAGTCTTGGTCTCGTCTTGGATTGGTACACCTTCTTTTGCTTCAATCGCTTGGTGCAAACCATCAGAGTAACGACGACCTTCCATGGTACGACCTGTAAATTGATCGACAATCAGGATTTCCTGCTCTTCGCTGACCACATAGTCAATATCGAGAATCATGATGTAGTTGGCACGAAGGGCATTATCGATAAAGTGAGTAAGAGCTACATTTTCAATATCGTAGAGATTTTCCAGTTTGAAATAGCTCTCAGCCTTGTCAATCCCTGAATCAGACAAACCAATAGTCTTAGACTGAATGTCGATGATATAGTCATCTTTGTCCAAAGATTTGACAAAGTGATCCGCCATGTGGTAGAGTTGGCTAGTCTCAACTGCATTGGCACCTGAAACGATCAAAGGAGTACGAGCCTCATCAATCAAGATCGAGTCAACCTCATCGACCAAAGCATAGTTGAGCGGACGCTGTACCATGTTTTCTGCCCGAACAACCATGTTGTCACGAAGGTAGTCGAAACCAATCTCTGAGTTAGTCGAATAGGTAATATCACAGAGATAGGCTTCTTTCTTCTCCATTGGTGACTTAGCAGCCAAATTAATCCCTACTGACAAACCAAGCCATGAATACAATTCACCCATCTCAGTCGCATCACGTTCTGTTAGATACTCGTTGACCGTTACTACGTGAACCCCTTCACCTGCTAGAGCGTTGAGGTATACCGGCATGGTCGCTGTCAAGGTTTTTCCTTCACCAGTACGCATTTCTGGCACATCTCCATGGTGGAGGACAATCCCACCCATGACCTGAACTTTATATGGGAAAAGTCCAAGAACACGCTTGGCAGCTTCACGTACTACCGCAAAAGCCTCATAGAGCAATGAATCCAGCGATTCACCCTTATTGTAACGTTCCTTAAATTCATCTGTTTTTGCTTTCAGCTGGTCATCCGTCAAGGCTGCCATCTGATCTTCATATTTGAGAACCTTGTCTGCCATCTTTTCCAGACGCCGAAGTTCTCCTTTATCATTTTCAATAATCGTTTTTAAAATATTAGCCATTATTTTCCTTACTTTAGATTCTCAATATTTTAGAATGTTCTTTTAATTCTAGCACATTTGCTCTTAATTTTCAAGAAAGAATCCGCGCTTCAAAAGGGAAAAGACATCTCTAAAATCCACTTTTTTCAATCTTCTGTCAGCATTTTTTTATTTTTTGTTCGTGATGCATGATTGATGATCCAAGCACAACTTGGACTTAGCTCCTCCTTCTGCCAAGTTTGAAGAATCCTTTCAAACTTATCAGGGTCTTCCTTGTACAAATCATTTAGATTATTGGCTACACTTTTTTGAATGGACTTGTCTCTATCATCCTTTAGATTGGTCAAAATAGTGATAAAATCCTCAAAATAATCTAATACCACGGTTTGTCTTTTGGCCCAAGGCAGACGGATACGCATACATTCGCTGGCAAGTCTACGAACACGCAAATTTTCATCCTGACTCCATTCTAACAGCAAAGCCATTGTATCCTTAGGATAGCGAGCCAGTAAGGGCCTCATGCAAAATTCTCCAGTAAATCGCTTGGTGAGTTCCTTACTAAAGGCAGCACTCAATTCAAATTCTTGGTCCCCGTATAGCTCTACATATTTACCGATTGGCCAAAGCCAATATCCTTCCGAAAACATGCCTAAACCACCTTCTAACTCAGGACCTAAAATTTTCTCAAAAACCTTGAGAGAGTCCTGATAAGATAGGGGAAGGCAGTCTTTGATACTTTGAGCCAAGAGTTCTTGCCGCTGACTAAACTCCAACTCTTCCAAGTCTTTTTCCAGCAACAAGCTAAATTTTTGTCCATCAAAGGCATCGGACGCTTCTTGCAACCGTCGACTCAAATCCCTAGCATAAGCCAAATCATAATAATCCTTTACTTTTTTCGCCATTTTCAAATCCCTTAATCTTCTGTTTACGGGACTTATTATATCATACAGATAGCCTGTCAACAAAATCATTTTTACATCTCCAACTATTTTAACAAGAAAGTAAAAAGGACTAGAAGCAAATCTAGTCCAACAATTTTTAATGTTTAATTCCCCAAAAATACTGGTAATAAGCCAAAGTACAAAAAGAGATTGATCCAGAAGGCCATGCAAAATAGCACTCCAAAAAGGAAGAGACTCATCTTTTTAGTCAGTACTGAGAAAAAGATTGCCAATACACCAAAAACGACAAAGAGTTTTTTCATGATGAAAAAATAAACTGAAACTCCTCCTATTTGAAATCCCCAAGGAAGAAAAAATACTAGCAACCAGAGTAAGCAAATCGCAAGAATATAGGTTTTGTAGTATTGATGAATGAACTGCTTTATTTTGAACATCGGAACCTCCTCTAAACTTTAGCTATTGATGGATGTCCTCGTTTTGTTCTCTTGTTTCAGCTTGAACATTCTCTTTAAACAGGCATATATTTTCCAGTCATTCACAAGAGACAAAAAAACTAAAAGGAACCATATCCCCCACCTTGTTAAATCCATCGGATTTTTCAAGACAAAATTGAAAATCAAGAATGAAAAAACTGTAAAAGCGATACTGAACAAAGCCCACAGAGGGAGGTAAATCCAGTAAAAGTAATAGAAAAACGTGAAATATTTACTATCTTTGTCCGCTTTCTCAATCCAATGAAAAAAATAAAAGTAGGGTGACAAAAGCAATAATATAAAAAATTTCTCCATCACACACCTCTTTTTGATAACGTTTCTTTGATTTCATTCTATCAAAAAGATCTGGAAATGTCTTCCCAGATCTTGCTTGTTTATTTCCTCTTTCTTGCAATCAAATGAATCGGGGTTCCTTCAAAGACAAAGGCCTTGCGGATTTGATTTTCCAAGAAACGCAGGTAAGAGAAATGCATGAGTTCTTCTTCGTTAACAAAGATGACAAAGGTTGGTGGCTTGGTTGCCACTTGGGTTGCGTAGAAAATCTTGAGGCGTTTTCCTTTGTCTGTCGGTGTTGGATTGATAGCAATGGCATCCATGATGACATCGTTCAAGACAGCTGATGGAATACGTGTGTTTTGACTTTCACTGATTTGCTTGATCATCTCAGGTAGTTTGTGGAGACGTTGCTTGGTCAAAGCTGAAACAAAGACAATCGGTGCGTAAGGCAGGTATTGGAACTGCTCACGGATATCTTCTTCCCATTTCTTCATGGTGTGGTTGTCTTTCTCAAGGGTATCCCACTTATTGACCACGATGATCATCCCTTTACCTGCTTCGTGGGCGAAACCTGCGATACGCTTGTCGTACTCACGAATACCTTCTTCTGCATTGAGGACCATCAAGACTACGTCTGAACGGTCAATGGCACGCATAGCACGCATGACAGAGTATTTCTCCGTATTTTCGTAGACTTTACCAGACTTACGCATACCAGCCGTATCAATCATGGTAAACTCTTGTCCATCCGCATCTGTAAAATGGGTATCAATGGCATCACGCGTTGTTCCAGCTACTGGACTGGCAATCACGCGATCTTCTCCCAAAATAGCGTTGATCAAGCTTGATTTCCCAACGTTTGGACGGCCAATTAAGCTGAATTTAATGACATCTGGATTTTCTTCTTCGACTTCATGTGGTAGATTTTCCACGATGGCATCCAGAACATCCCCTGTCCCGATTCCATGGACAGATGAGATGGGTAGCGGTTCACCCAAGCCTAGCGCATAGAAATCAAAGATATCATTTCGCATCTCAGGATTGTCAACCTTGTTAACTGCTAGGATAACAGGCTTATGGGTTTTATAGAGTTTGCGAGCTACGTACTCGTCCGCATCTGTAATCCCTTCTTTACCAGAAACGACAAAGACGATGACATCTGCTTCTTCCATGGCAATTTCTGCCTGGTGTTTGATTTGCTCCATGAAGGGAGCATCGACGTCGTCAATCCCTCCAGTATCAATCATACTGAAAGAACGGTTGAGCCACTCACCCGTTGCATAGATACGGTCACGTGTCACACCCTCGACATCTTCTACGATTGAGATTCGCTCACCAGCGATTCGGTTAAATAGGGTTGATTTCCCAACATTGGGACGTCCTACAATGGCAACAGTTGGTAAGGCCATGTTTTCTCACTTTCTAAAATAACTTTTTCTGTTCTAGATTCTTCCGAGTTGAACTAGGTTCGGCTTGACCAAACTGCTCTGCCAAACGCTGACTCCAAGAGGTCGTCGCACGCGCACCAGCATAGTCTGCCTGTACTTGGTCATAGTCCAAAATCGCTTCAACTGGCTGTTCTTGGTATTCTTCCTCAAATACCACTTGGCTCAAAGGCAGTCTTGGTTTGACATCGTGTTGTTGATTTGGCACGCCAAGGGCAATCCCAAAAACAGGGTAGGTATAGTCAGGCAAGTTAAAAAGCTCTGCAACTTCTTCTGACTTATAACGGACCAGACCGATGATAACACCTCCATATCCCAGACTCTCTGCTGCAAGCAAGGTGTTTTGACCAGCAAGCGCAGCATCCACAGACGTGATAAGGAGACCTTCTACCCCTTGAGGTTGGAAATTATCCGTATGAAGACTTGCTCCCTTTTCAGCTCGGTTCAAGTCACCGACAAAGAGCAAAAAGGCAGCTGACTGGCGAATGGCTTCCTGAGGAACCAATTCATATAAGGCATCTTTCTTCTCTTGGCTGCGTACAAGAATCACAGAATAAGATTGGAAATTTTTCCAAGAAGATGCCATTTGTCCAGCAGTCAAAATCTCGTCCAAGTCTGCTTGAGGAATCTCTTGCTCCTTAAAGCGACGAACTGAAGTATGAGCTTTCATCAGTTTAATGGTTCCTGTCATCGGCGATTTTCTCCTTCTAGTCTCGTTTCCTCAGCCAAATAACGGATTCGTTCCATAACCCGTCTAGCTTCCCAAGTCTCATCATTTCCATTCTTTCCTTTGGCAAAATGTTTTTCCAAATCTTGGAAATTAAAGTTGGAAGTAAAGAAGGTCGGCAAATCTTCCTGCATGCGATACTGGAGAATAACTTGGAGAATCTCATCACGCACCCAAGGGGTCGACTGCTCTGCACCAATATCATCCAAGATTAGAACCTCTGATAGCTTGATGTCATCCACCAAGGTCTTCACAGATCCTTCACCGATGGCATTTTTCACATCAATGACAAAACTTGGATAGTGGAGAATGGTTGTTGAAGCGCCACGTTTTTCAGATAAGTCATGGGCAAGGGCCGCCATCATGAAACTCTTACCGACACCAAAATCCCCGTAAAGATAGAGGCCTTTTCGGATGCTTGGGTAAAGGTCAACAAAGGAATAGAGTCTCTCAAAAATCGGCAAGCGTCCTAGATCATCCAGGTCAATCTGAGCCAACTTCGCTTTCTTGAGACTTGCTGGTAGATTGATCAACTTAAGGCGATTCTTAATTGCAACCTCTTTTTCAGCCGCGATTAGCTCTGGTGTTTCTTCATAAGACACATCCGCATATCCGTGATTCATTACCAAGATAGGCTTGTAGCCACGAGCTATATAGTCAGCATCCCCACGAAGAAACTTATCCCGTTCTGTGATATATTGGTTGAACTTGGAGATGCTACGATTTAACTCCTCTTGGCTGAGGGATTCTTTCTGGATAAAAGTCGCTACATCGGGGTCCTTCATAATCTGCTGGACCAAGTCTTGATACTGAAAACGACTTGTCTGACGTTTGATTACATCACCAACACTTTCCATCTAGTCTCCTCCTTCTTCTAATCGGGCTAACATTTCTTGTTTTTTACGTTCTAGTTCCAGACGAGTTTCCTCACTGGTTTGATTTTTATATTCTGGATTGCTCCACTTGGGAACATTGGTCTTAGTCGAGCTAGTTTTCGATTTTTGGTCTTCCTGACCTTTTTGCTGACGCTCTCGAATCCGAAGCACGGCTTCCTCTGCTGTCCGAATCTTACGATAGGCATAGTCGTTGGCAACTTTCATGGCATATTTTTCATTGACATTGGCCGAATCAACCTTGTTAAAGGTTAAAAGTAAGACGATATTGATGACTTCGTCCAACAAACCTAAAGATGCCATCTGGTGAAGGAGTTCTCTTTCACTTTGGGTGATGTTTCCCTTACGCGTTTGCTTGATTTCCGCTAAAAAGTGCAGGGGAGTTTTATTTTTGGCTTCCCTGATAATGGTCATTTCTTTGGAGCTAAAGTCCGAAGACACCTGCTTTTGTGCTATCTTTTCACGCATGCGTTTGACTGAGATGACCTGAGCCACCGCTGTCGCCTTGGCTAATTGATAGGTTTCAAACCAAGTCCATTTTTTTTCATTTGCAATGGCAAACAATTCCAAAACATCTGCCTGCTCATTTTCAAAACGCAAACCATCTCGAGCCATCAGGCGCTGAAAATGTTCCAAGTCAAAATCATTTTTCATCTTGATTTTAGACTCAATTGGAGTCACTTCTTCGGTCAGGGTTGGAAAGACTTGGCTCAAAGAAACAGAGAGAGCTTCTCCCTCACTTGGAGCCTGCTTCATAGCAGAAACAGCCGTATCCCCAATCTTTTTCTCCAATAGTCTGCTATAGACTGAATGACTTAGAAAATCCTGACTGGAAAGGGGAGAATGAAGCTGCAATTCATAGACTTCCCCCTTCTGATAAAGGGTCAACAAATCCACAGCAGATAAGATTTTAAAAGACTGGAGGAGCGTATTCATCCCGAAGTTCAAATGATTAAGAATGTTGGCAAAAAGGTGTTCTTTTTGCCCACCATCCCAAAAGGTAATGGCATATAGATAGAGGCTTAGCGCCTCCTGACCGATAATCGGGAGGTAGCACTGCACCAGAGAAGAGGTATCTTGCGACACCCGATTATTCTTTAGAAAAGAAAAACGGTCATTTGGCTTCATTTACTTTTCCTTTTTCTTTTTAGAGGACTGGGTGATCTGCTGGAGCAGACTCTCCAACTCACTCACATCCTTAAAGCTACGATAAACACTGGCAAAACGAACATAGGTAATCTCATCCAGCTCCGCCAATTCTTCCATGACTAAAGACCCAATATATTCACTTTGGATCTCATTCTCACTGCGACTACGGAGTTTTTGCTCAATACGATTGACCACCATGTTGATTTCATCACTTGACACAGGACGCTTCTGGGCTGAGCGGATAATCCCATTAAAGATTTTATCTCTTGAAAATTGTTCTCGCGTACCGTCTTTTTTGACGACAACCAGCGTTCTTTCTTCTACTCGTTCATAGGTTGTAAAACGATGCTGACACTCATCGCATTCACGTCTTCGACGGATGGTATTTCCTTCTTCGGCTTGTCGACTATCAACAACACTAGACTTGGTAGCCCCACATTTTGGACAACGCATGCATTTCCCTCCTTGTCGTTTTCTTTTCATTATACCATTTTTTAAGCAATTCCCAAAACAATTCTTATTTTTACTTGACAAGTTTTTTGTTTTATTGTATTATTTAATTAGAACAATAAAGAAAAAGAAAGGAGACTATGATGTCCTGGTCATTTGATAATACAAAACCCATTTATTTGCAGATTATGGAAAAAATCAAATTACAGATTGTTTCCCATGAACTAGAACCCAACCAACAGCTCCCAACCGTAAGGGAACTAGCGAGCGAGGCTGGGGTCAATCCCAACACAATTCAGCGTGCCTTGTCTGATCTTGAGCGCGAGGGCTTCGTTTATAGCAAGCGAACAACTGGTCGTTTTGTCACTGAGGACTTAGATCTCATCGTTCAGTCCCGCAAACAGCTTTCTGAGGAGCAACTGAAAAACTTTGTAACGGGCATGCTTCAATTTGGCTATCAAAAAGAAGAACTGCCAGGTGTGGTTAGCGAATACATCAAAGGAGTGTAAAATTATGACATTACTAGCATTTGAAAATGTATCCAAATCCTATGGGGCTACAGCAGCCCTTAACAATGTTTCCCTTGAGATTCCCGCTGGAAAAATCGTCGGGCTTCTCGGCCCAAACGGATCTGGAAAAACAACCTTGATCAAGCTGATCAACGGACTTCTCCAACCAGACCAAGGTCGTGTCCTCATTAACAACATGGACCCAAGTCCTGCTACCAAGGCCATTGTCTCTTATCTACCAGACACGACTTATCTGAATGAACAGATGAAAATCAAAGAAGCACTGACCTACTTTAAAACTTTCTACCAAGATTTCAATCTTGAGCGGGCTCAGCACCTTTTAGCAGATCTTGGCATTGATGAAAACAGTCGCCTCAAGAAATTGTCAAAAGGAAACAAGGAAAAGGTTCAATTAATCCTGGTTATGAGCCGTGAAGCTCGTCTCTACGTGCTCGACGAACCAATTGGTGGTGTGGACCCGGCTGCCCGTGACTATATCTTGAACACCATCATCAACAACTACTCACCAACTTCAACTGTTTTGATTTCTACCCACTTGATTTCAGATATCGAGCCAATCCTGGATGAAATCATCTTCCTCAATAACGGAAAAGTCGTCCGCCAAGGAAATGTAGATGATATTCGTTACGAGTCAGGTGAGTCGATTGACCAGCTCTTCCGCCAGGAGTTCAAGGCTTAGACAAAGGAGATTATTATGTTTTGGAATTTAGTTCGTTATGAATTTAAAAATGTTAACAAATGGTATCTAGCTCTCTACGGTGCTGTGCTTGCAATTTCGGTTTTGATTGGTGCATCCATTTCTGGTATTAGTCAGACCTACACCAGCTATGGCAATAATCCCTACTATCTGTTAGGCTTTCTGATCTTAGTTTTTGGTGGGCTCAGCGTTACTCTTTGGATTGCAACAATCTTTTTAATCATTCGACGCTTCAAGGGCAGTGTCTACGATCGTCAGGGCTATCTGACATTGACTCTGCCCGTCTCTGAACACCAGATCATCACCGCTAAATTACTAGGTGCTCTCATTTGGTCAATCATAAGCTATATTGTATTTATCTTGAGTATCATTATTATCTTCTCACTCACCCCTGTAGTGAAAGATTTGCCTCTCCTCTATCGATTTATCTCTCCTTATCTCGGTTACGGTTGGCTGTATACCCTATCTCTTCTGGTGGGTTCAATTACCTGGATTTTATCCATTTACCTTTGCATCTCAATTGGTCAACTATTTAACGAGTATCGTACCGCTATGGGAATTTTAGCCTATATCGTGCTTAACATCGTGATTGGTTATATTTCTATCTTCTTCCGAGTTGATGACAACTTCAATTTACTAATAACAGTTGATATTATTAAAGACGCTATTCTAGCGACTATCTATTACCTCGGAACCTACTATATCTTGAAAAATAAGGTTAACTTGCAATAAAAAACGCCCAGCTTACAAAAGCTGGGTTTTGCTTTAACTCAATATCAAACTGGCTATAATGGGACTAACAAAAACATAGAGAATACCAGTGACACCGATAGCCAAGCCACCCATGGCGCCTGCTACAGAGCCGTATCGAAAAGCCGTACCCGTTCCGACAGCATGACCTGTCCCTCCAAGGGAAAGACCTACAGCCACTGGATCGTCAATCTTCAACCACTTCAAAAGTGTTGGTCCGATAACACTAGTCAAGATCCCTGTCGCCACTACGACGACCAAGGTTACTGTCGTCAAGCCTTGCAATTTTTCTGTGATTCCCACTGCCATGGCGGTTGTCACTGACTTGGGAAAGAGAGAAATGGCTAGGAAAAAGTCCATGCCAAAGATTTTCGCCACTATGGCAGTGAAGCTAGTGTTGACAACTACTGCTAGCAGACTACCAAAGAGAATACTCCGAGCATGGTGCTTCATCAAATGAAAACTCTTGTAAAGCGGAATCCCTAGAGCCACGGTCGATGGGACAATCAAGTTATTCAGATAAACCCCACCTTGGTAGTAATCTTGGTAAGAAATACCCGTCGCCTTAAGAAGGATGATAATGAAAATTGCCGACAAAAGCAAAGGCGTTGTCAATGGATGGGGGAAACGCCTATAAATCAACATTCCTACTAGATAAGCTAGGATAGATAATGCAATCCCAAACAGAGGATTGGATACAAATTCACTCATTTGGCTTCTCCTTTCTCATAATCTCCCTCAAATCGTCTCTTGATGAACTGAACCACTAGGGCGATGAGGATAATATTGATGACAGCCGCAAAAAAGACAATTAAGACGATGGGCAAGAGATAGGGGGCAATCACGTCAAACTTTTCCATGATACCCACTGCTGGCGGCAAAAAGAGAATGGTCATATTGGCCAGCAAGAAATTCCCCACCATATTGACATGTCTGGTCCTCAGCCACTTGAACTGCAGGGCTAGAAAGAGAATAATCAAACCGATAATACTGCCTGGGATAGGCAGATGAAAGAAACTGGAGATTCCCTCACCGATTAGAGAAATCACAAAGAGAATCATTAATTGAACATATAACTTCATCTCAAACTCCTTGAAATAGAATTCTTGCATACCAGTTTACTCTTTTTTCAGGAAATTTCAAGGAAATACCGAAATTTTTCTTTCTTGCAAGGATTAGCTAAAAGTAGTATAATCATTGCATGCGCAATCATCTTGTGTTGCAAAGACAGTCAGTAATGACTTTTCTACTCTATACTTCAAAAGAAAGGAGAAAGCAATGACCTATTTGGAAAAGTGGTTTGACTACAACCGCCGTCAAAAGGAAATGGAAGCCTTGTTAGAAGAAACTATCGCCCAGCAGAGTGAACAAAGGTTGACCTTGAAAGAGTTTTACCTGCTCTACTATCTGGACCTAGCTGATGAAAAATCTTTACGACAGATTGACCTGCCAGATAAACTCCATCTCAGCCCAAGCGCTGTTTCTCGAATGGTCGCTCGCTTGGAAGAGAAAAACTGCGGTTTGCTTAGTCGCCGATGTTGCGATCAGGATAGACGGGCTAGTTTTATCTGCCTGACTGACGAGGGGCAAACAACCCTGGCTTATCTACAAAAAGCCGTCGAAGAAAGATTGGAAACAAGTCTTGATTTCATTTCATAATCAGATTTTTAAAAAAAGTTGCGTGCGCAATCATTTTTCTTGACATTCCTCTTTCCAAGGAGTAAAATAAAGTCAAGATCGAATAAAGGAGTTTTATATGATCGAAATTACCTATCTAGATGCCAGCAAGCAAGAGAGAACCATGACTTTCGAGTCTTATGAAGACTTTGAACGTTCTCAACAAACTTGTCTTATCGGCGTCGCAGACTACTACACTGTCCAAAAATTAACTTACAATGGTCATGATTTGGACTACCATGGGACTTATGGAGATGTCTTCTTCTATCTCATGAAACAAGATTTAAGCCAATATAATTAAAAAGGAGAAATACAATGGCAAAAGCAATTACAGATGCAACATTTGAACAAGAAACAAAAGACGGTTTGGTCTTGGTAGACTTCTGGGCAACTTGGTGTGGTCCATGTCGTATGCAAGGTCCAATCTTGGATAAATTATCTGAAGAACTTTCAGAAGATGTCTTGAAAATCGTTAAAATGGACGTAGATGAAAATCCAAACACAGCTCGTGCATTTGGGATCATGTCTATCCCAACCCTTCTCTTCAAAAAAGACGGCCAAGTGGTGAAACAAGTTGCTGGAGTACACACTGCAGAACAAATCAAAGCTATCGTTGCTGAATTAAGCTAATCAAAGGAGAGACCAAATGCATTCATTTGGTCTCTTTTTTCTTGCCCTTTGCCATTTTTCAAAAAATATGCTAGACTGTAGGTAGAATATTACGATGTTTGGGACATGCCATCGCTAAAAAAAACCTCTACTTGGTATTTTTTAGCTCCCCTCAAGGGAGCTTTTTGCGTGCTCTGAACATTTCCCATTTTAGAAGGAGTACTATGAAACGTCAATCAGCCTTGGTCGTCTTTAGCGGCGGTCAAGATTCCACAACCTGCCTCTTTTGGGCTAAAGAACACTATGAAACAGTCGAAGCTGTCACCTTTGCCTATGGCCAACGCCATCATCTCGAAATTCAAGTTGCTAGAGAAATCGCTAAGGAACAAGGCATTCGTCATCACATCTTAGATATGTCTCTTCTGGGACAAATCACTGAAAATGCCTTGACCTCTGATTTGGAGATTGAGCAAAAAGAGGGAGAGGTTCCCAATACCTTCGTTGATGGTCGCAACCACCTCTTTCTTTCCTTTGCGGCAGTTCTTGCCAAGCAACGAGGCATTAAAGACATAGTGACAGGTGTCTGCGAGACAGATTTTTCAGGCTACCCTGACTGCCGGGATGTCTTTGTCAAATCTCTCAATGTTACGCTCAACCTTGCCATGGATTACAACTTTGTTATCCAAACACCTCTCATGTGGCTAGACAAGGCTGAAACTTGGAAGTTAGCCGACCAACTCGGTGCCTTTGACTATGTTCGTGAAAAGACCTTGACCTGCTACAATGGGATTATCGGAAGTGGGTGTGGGGATTGTCCAGCCTGCCATCTACGTCAGCATGGTTTAGATGTTTATCTCTCACAGAAAGGAGAGGGCTAATGTTTTTTGCACCCAAAGAAATCAAACAGGAAACTGGGGAGTCTCTTGTCTACAATCCTCACAGAACCTTGGTATCAAAAGAGTTCACCTTCGATGCTGCCCACCACCTCTTTCACTATGAGGGAAAATGCAAATCCCTGCACGGCCACACTTACCATCTGCAAATCACTGTCAGTGGATTTTTAGATGAACGGGGCATGACCTATGACTTTGGAGACATCAAAGCTATCTACAAGGACTACTTAGAGCCCCACTTGGATCATCGCTATCTCAACGAAACTCTACCCTATATGAACACGACTGCTGAAAACATGGTTTACTGGATTTTCCAAACCATGAGTCAAGAGTTGCCAGACGAGCGCGGTCTCCGTTTGGAATACGTTCGTCTCTATGAGACTCCGACTGCCTTTGCAGAGTTTAGACGGGAGTGGTTAGATGACTAGGGAACGTGTCCTCAAACTACCTGTTCTGGAAATTTTCGGCCCAACCTTTCAAGGTGAAGGTCGTGCTATTGGGCAGAAAACCATGTTTGTCCGCACTGCTGGTTGCGACTACCATTGCGACTGGTGCGACTCTGCCTTTACTTGGGATGGTTCTGAAAAACCAACTCGCATGACGGCCGACGAAGTCATTACTGAGCTGGATAAACTAGGAAGCTACGACTACGTTACCCTATCTGGCGGAAATCCTGCTATCCTAGCAGCCAACATGGCTGAACTGGTCACTAAGCTCAAAGAACGTGGAGTCACTCTAGCTGTTGAGACCCAAGGCTCCCGCTGGCAAAATTGGTTAAAAGACATTGACCAGGTCACTCTCAGCCCCAAACCTCCTTCCTCCAAGATGGAAGTCAACTTCGAGACCTTAGACTTCATCGTTTCCCAATTGGACCGAGACAAAGTCACCTTTAAAATCCCTGTCTTTGATGATGCCGATTTGGCCTTTGCCAAAGACATTCAAGAACGCTACCAACCAGATGTTCTCTTCTTATCAGCAGGAAACCCTGAGCCCAAGGCTACGGGTAATATTGTCCAAGACCAACTGGACCGTCTCAAAGAACTTTGGGAACGCATCGCCACTGATGATAGCTGGGGCAATGTCCGCGTCCTCCCTCAACTGCATACTCTCCTCTACGATAACCAACGTGGTGTTTAAATTAGAAAGAAAAAATCATGTCACAACAAGAAGAAATGAAAAACCTAAGCCTACTGGGCAACAAAGAAACCAACTACATTTTTGACTATCAACCAGAAGTCCTCGAATCCTTTGACAATCGTCATGTGGAAAATGACTATTTCATCAAATTCAACTGTCCTGAATTTACCTCGCTTTGTCCTATTACGGCTCAACCAGACTTTGCGACCATTTATATTTCCTACATTCCTGACAAGCTCTGCGTCGAGTCAAAATCCCTCAAACTCTATCTCTTTAGCTATCGAAATCATGGGGATTTTCACGAAAACTGTATCAACACTATCGGGAAAGACTTGGTCAACTTGCTAGACCCTCGCTATTTAGAAGTATGGGGAAAATTCACTCCACGCGGGGGCATTTCAATCGACCCCTACTACAACTACGGTAGACCTGGAACCAAGTATGAAGGCTTAGCAGAACAACGTCTCTTCCAACACGACCTTTATCCAGAGAAAATTGACAACCGCTAAACTCATACTCAATGAAAATCAAAGAGCAAACTAGGAAGCTAGCCTCAGGTTGCTCAAAGCACTGCTTTGAGGTTATAGATAAGACTGACGAAGTCAGCTCAAAACACTGTTTTGAGGTTGTGGATAGAACTGACGAAGTCAGTAACCATACATACGGCAAGGTGAAGCTGACGTGGTTTGAAGAGATTTTCGAAAAGTATCATACGAAAAAGCCCTGTTCCTCAAGATGAGGAGCAAGGCTTTTTGAGTTTCAATTATTCTTCTGTTCCAAGAAAGTTTTTCGCAACAAGAGCTGCAAGAACACCACCAACGATTGGGGCAAGGATGAAAATCCAAACTTGTTGAAGAGCTGCGCCACCTACAAAGACAGCTGGTGCCAAGCTACGAGCTGGGTTAACTGAAAGTCCAGTGATGTTCAATCCCACAAGGATCATTGCCATCAAGGACAAACCAATCACCAAACCAGCAATCGCACCATTGCCTTTGCTTGCTGATGTTACAGTCATGATAACCAAGACAAACAAGAAAGTTGCGATGACTTCAAACAAGAATCCACCAAAGACAGTGACACCGTTTGCCAAGGCATTTTCACCAAGACTAGCAGTTGACATGCCTGAGTTAGACAAGAGGAAGAATACCGCAGCTGACGCAAGGAAAGCTCCAACTACTTGTCCAAGGATGTAGTTTACAAGCTCAGAAGATGACAAGCGTTTGTTTACAAACATAGCGATCGAAACAGCTGGGTTCAAGTGAGCACCTGAAACAGTTCCGATTGAGAAAGCTGCGACTACGATTGCCAAACCAAAGGCAAAAGCAATTCCAAGGTGTCCAAGACCTTCAACACCATTTCCAAAAACAACAGCTCCTGTTCCGATGAACACAAGCATAAATGTACCGATTAATTCAGCAACAAATTTTTTCATGATAAGTCTCCTTTTTTTCAAACTATGTATTAGTCTATCAAAAGAAGGAAAGGGTTTCAAGAAAATTGATTGGAAAGTTTTTTGAAAATCATAAAATGACCGGCTAATTCCTAGTATTGAAAAGATTGAATAGCTTCTTTCAACTCATCTTGTAAAAAGTTTTTCTGATCAAGTTTAACATAGACTTCCAACAGACAGGATCTGAAGTTGGAAAATTTATGGAAATCATTTGCTTCTTTCAGGGGAAATTCGACTGTTTGCAGCCAAGCAGTGAGGAGAGAGGGTTCGATTTTCCCTCGTAAGATTGGTTCATAAAACGCTCTGGCTAACCGCCAATCTTCATCATTTGTAAAACGAATCTCAATACGTTTAAAGATTTTCCCAATGATTTCAAATGCTTCGACTATATCTGACTTTGGAAAGCTAGGATGACATATAACTTCCGTCAAGAGATCACCCCCATGCGCAAATGCGTGGATCCAACCATACTGATGAGAGTAGCCCGTCGTCTCTTTTTCCTTTGTAAGATAGTATAAGCCTTGATTTAGCATGGTAGCCCTGATAGGAGAAGGCAACTGCTGGTAATAAAGTGATTTCTTAGCACCATCGCAGGACAGTAGATTGGCATAAATAAGTGCCCTAAAAGAACGTTTAAGAGCTGAAACTCCTCTACTATCAATCTCTTTGTATAGACCTTCATCAGAGGAGACCTCTTCTGAGATAAACTGAAACTGCTCAAGGGAAAACAACTCTTCTTGAATCCCTCTAGCCAAACTCGTAAAAACAAGTTCGTCTCGAATTTTTGGAGAGGCATCTCCCAAGTGCTCAAGCAACCACTGAATTTCTTCTCGGCTATAGCTTGGTTTTTCTTCTATCACTTTTCTTTGTAATTCTTGATACATGGTCAATACCTCTACATTTCTAGTAATTTAATATAATCCAGACCCCATTTCTCGACAGCATCTAAAACAACTCTGAATTCCTGTCCCATTTCGGTTAAGCTGTACTCAACTCGTGGTGGAACTTCGGCATAGACCTTTCTTTGAACAATCTTATCCTTTTCTAATTGACGGAGATGACGTGTCAAAATAGTTTGAGTAATCCCAGGCAATAATCTCTGCAATTCTTTAAATCGTTTGGTACCCGTACTCAACTGATAAATGATTACCAGTGCCCATTTCCCCGTTAAAACCCTCTGCGTTGTCGCAAATGGACAAATACCATACTCACTCACTTTATTTGTCATAAAATATCTTCTTTCTATTTTTTTTAAAAAATTTATCTTTTAGTATCAACAATAGTACTAGTTTTGATACTAGCTATCGAAAAAGTGTCTACTTGTTTTTTAGATTGTAACTGTTACAATTATATCATAAAAAAGAAATGGAGAATATATATGTCAACAAACTTAGAAATTTTCAATGCTTATAACCAAGCTTTAATTGCTGGTGACTTTCCTGGTGTCTTTGAAACTATGGCAGACGATATTGTCTGGCATCAACCTGGTACTCATAGTATATCTGGTACAGTTGTTGGTAAGGACAAGCTAGGAACTCACCTGGCTACATTTGCTGAGAAAACTAATGGAACCTTTAAGGTGATAACAAATTGGGTTTCTGATAATAAGGATTTAATCGCAGCCAATGTTACTTTTCTTGGAACACGGGCTGACGGTACTGAACTCAATATGAACGGGATTGACCTCTTCCGTATTGAAGACGGAAAAATCAAAGAAGTTTGGCTCTTCTCTTCAGATCAAGCTGAAGAAGATAGCTTTTGGGGATAATTTAAGAGGCCGGGACAAAAAAATTTGATTTTAGGAATTCTTTATTATAAATTTTTAAAATTGATAGATTAGAAAAAAAGCGAACAAGACAGTATTCTGAGTGTCAGATAACTCGTTTTGTTCGCTTTTTATATTTAAGGTTAGACTTTTGTCCCAGACTCTTTTAATTTACTCTCCCAACTCAGCACTATAAGCAATAATCTGGTCAACTGTATCAGACAAGAATTGGATGGTATCACGGAGTGGTTTGTCTGTTGAAATATCCGCTCCGATAATCATGGCTGACTCAAGCGGTGTCTTACTGCCACCTGATTTGAGAAGATTGAGCCAGTCTCTAGCTCCATTCTCAGAGTTTTTCAGATGGAGATAACCTGCTGTCGAGATGACTAGTCCTGCAGAGTAAGTGTAACTATACAAGCCCATGTAATAGTGAGCTTGGCGCATCCAAGTCAAAGCTGCATCGTCATCAATCTCAATGGCATCTCCCCAGAAATCCGTCAAAACTTCCTTCATAATGCTGTTGAGTTTGCTTGCTCCGAAGGTTTCTCCTTCTTCAATCAGTGTATACACCTTACGCTGGAAGGCTGCTTCCAAGAGGTGGGTAATAAAATTATGGAAGTAGGTGTCTGTCAAACGATGGGCAAGGGCAAAACGTTTTTGACGTGGGTCATCAGACTGGTGTTCCAAATAATCACTGAGGAGTAACTCATTAAAGGTTGATGGCGCTTCAACATAGTAGGTCGACATATGGGCATTGAAGTAACTTTGGTGATTGTCAGAAAAGATAAATTGACCAGAATGCCCGATCTCATGAATCAAGGTATAGACATCACTCAAACGACCTGTCCAGCTCATGAGGACATAAGGGTGCACGCGATATGGATCCGCCGCATAACCGCCAGAATCCTTGCCACTATTGGCAGCGAAGTCCACCCAGCGCTCTTCTTGATAGCGAGCAACTTCCTGACAATATTCCTGCCCCAAAGGTTCTACCGACTTCATGACCAAATCATAGGCGTCGTCAATAGTCACTTCAGGATTCAGAGCGCTGTCCAAGTCCAATTTCCAGTCTGCAAAGGTCATCTTTTCAAGACCATTTACCTTGGCAACATGCTTGAGATATCTCTGAGCAACTGGCGCAAAATCCTTCATGATGAGGTCAATCTGGCGGTCAAACATGGCACGGTCCACTTCTTGCTCAGCCAGAAGATAGTCAAAAACTGAGTCGTAGCCCTTCATATCTGCTAATAGTTTTTCAGACTTAACCTGAGCTAGATAGGCTGCGGCTGCTGTATTTTGGTGCTTACGGAGTCCTTCTGAGAAGGAACGGAAGGATTTTTCACGAACCTCAGCGTCCTCGTGGTTTTGGTAGAAGTTTTCATAGGTCACAAAGCTGTTTTTGTAGGTCTTGCCATGGGCTTCAAAGTCAGCCATTTCAAAGTCCCCAGCTCGCATCTTGGTGTAAATATCCTGTGGACTGTAGAAAACTTCGCCCAGATTGGTCAAGGCCTTTTCCACATCTGCCCCAAGATAGTGGGCTTTTTTGATTTTTGCCTGACGAATGGCAGCTGTCAAATGTGGCAGTTCACTCAAACGATCCAAGACTTCCTCATCAGCTTCCACTAAGGCATCGTCAAAGAAAGTCAAGGCTACGCTGGCATCTGTTTCAAATTCCATCCCAGCTTGGGCGATATTAGCAAAATCCTCATTGCTATAGTCCGTCGTCTGAGGCATAAAGGCATAATTGCCGATATGACTCATCTGGATATAGATTTGTTCCAATTCCGCAAAGGCCTTCTCGAAATCCTCAAAAGTGTGAAGATTACCCTTGTAGTCACGGCTAAATTGGTTGATGTCTTCTCGAGTCTTTTCGATTGCTCGCAAGAAATCCTCACGATCTTGGTATAGGGCGGTTAAATCCCAAAGTTCCTTCTCTGGGAATTCTGAACGGTGTTTTTGTTCCATATTCTTCCTCTTATTTCTCTAATTCTACTAAAACACTAAGGGCTGATAAGGCGTAAAGTGGCGCTGTTTCTGCTCGCAAAATGCGAGGTCCAAGGCCTGCCAAGACGGCTCCTTTAGCTTCAAAACTCTCAATTTCTGCTGGTGAGAGACCGCCTTCTGGGCCAAAGATAAAGAGCAGCTTGGCTCCTTTTTCAAGGCAACTAACTGCTTGTAAAAGAGCAGCTGATTCTCCTTCTTTAGCCGACTCTTCGTAGGCCACTACGATAGAGTCAAACTGGTCCAGTTGTGCTAGAAATTCTGCTTTTTTCTCGAAAAGTTGGATACTTGGGACCAGATTTCGTTTGCTTTGCTCAGCTGCTCCAAGGGCGATTTTTTCTAGTTTTTCAACCTTTTTACCCAATTTCTTTCCGTCCCACTTGGCGACCGACCAATCGGCAGGAAAGGCCCAGATTTGGCTAGCACCCAGTTCTGTCACTTTTTGAGTGATGAATTCCAGCTTATCTCCCTTGGGAAAGCCAGATGCGATGGTCACTTGAACTGGCAGTTCCACATTGTCAGCTAACTCTTGGACTAACTCAAACTGACGAGCTTCCACATCCAACACGCGCGCCAAATGCTTAATCCCATCATCAAAGACCAAGACAACCTCATCACCTTCTTTCAAGCGCATGACCTGAAACATGTGCTTGCTGGTTTCCTTGTCCTCAATGGTCACAGGTGATGTAGGACCGCCTTTAACAAAATACTGCTGCATGCTAGCCTCCAATCACACCTGAAATATCCTTGGTCTTCTTAAAGACACAGGCATTCCATTCTCCTTGAATCATATGGGTTTCAAGGAAAAATCCAGCTGACTCAGCCGACTCGCGCACCATGTCCCACTTGTCCTTGATAATGCCACTCATGATGAGGTAGCCTTCATCCTTGACCAAACGATAAGCATCATCCGTCAGATGAATGAGGATGTCCGCCAAGATATTGGCCACGATGACATCTGCCTCAATCTCCACGCCTTTAAGCAAATCGCCTGGTTCTACATGGATGTTTTCCATGCCTGGATTGAGCTCAATATTTTCCTGAGCGACTCGAACCGCCACATCATCAAGGTCATAGGCGAAAATTTCCTTAGCACCCAGAAGTGAGCTAGCAATAGAAAGGACGCCTGATCCAGTACCCACATCTAGCACTGTTTCACCGCCACGAAGAACCTGTTCCAAGGCAAAGAGGCTCATCTTAGTGGTTGGATGGGTCCCAGTACCAAAAGCCATCCCAGGGTCCAGCTTGATAATCTTTTCTCCCGCAGTCGGCTCATAGTCTGTCCACGAAGGCACGATGGTCAAATCGTGAGTAATGCGAGCTGGTTCATAGTATTTCTTCCAGTTGTCTGCCCAGTCTTCCTCAGCCAAGGCAGTCGTCCCCATCTTGACCTCACCCAAATCCATAAAGTCTGTCAATTCTGCTAGACGAGCCTGCAAATCCGCCTCAACCACTGCTACATCAACCGTTTCCGGATAGTAGGCTGTCACCACGATTTCTTCCTGCTGCTCGACTTCTGGGAAAATCTCACCAAAACGGTCGACATTCCCCACATAGTCCATACTATCTTCGATCGCAACACCCTGCGCCCCCAGCTCAATCAAGAGATTAGAGACCAGCTCCTCTCCCTCGCGCTTCACTGTAACTTTTAGCTCTTGCCATGTTTCCATAATTAAGATACCAAGCCCGTAAAACACAAAGCCAAAATAGGAAATTCTCTGAAGACGCTTGGGTCTAAGAGAAGTTTATCTTTTTGGCACAGTGTTTAGGGCGGGTTCAGTTTAGAAATGTAACCGAACCATCCTTTCTATTTGTCAATCAATTTTTTCATGTAGACCATATCCATACCTTCTTTTTCAGGTTCAATATGGGTTTGGCGGTAGCCATTTTTCTCATAAAAAGCGACCATGCCCGCATCCTGTAATACCGTACACAAATCCCACTGTTTAATCGTTGGAAATTCCTTTTCCAGTAATCTTAGCCCCTCAGAACCATAACCTTTTCCTTGATACTGGGGTAAAATCGCTGCCGTTCCCAACCAAGCCTCCGTCAACTCTTCATTGGTCTGAACTCGTAAAAATCCGATATTTTCTTCCTTTTCTTTCACAAAGTAGTAATAGCTATTGGGGCGCTCAACCAATTTCCACTTGATTCGTTCGCGGTCCTCGAGATAAGGATCATACTCATCTTGGTATTTTTCATAGACAGCCTTAAAGCTAGCCCTTTGAATTGCAATTACGGTTTCTAAATCCTCTGCTCCTGCTCGGATAATCTGAATCATACTAATACCTCCAAATTCACTCTCTCAACTCGCTTTCTATGCTCTTCCACACGCTGCTTTACTGACCCTCAAATTCTTCAATCACATCCGTGTAGTTTTCTTTCATTGCGTTATGAATCTGCTGTTTAAAAATACCAAACATAAGATAATAAACAAATAGAACAATTCCTGCAAACAGTATCAAAAGTAAAAAATATACTGAAAGGGGCAGTACGAGACCTCTATCGCTCAGCAAGGGTATAACAAGCATTAATACCCAAATAACAGCCGTAGAAATCCCAGCTACTTTAGTACCACTTTCCCTTTGTTTTTTTAGCTTTAAATATTCCATATAGATGAATGTAGCTTCTTCCCTAGAGTATTGTCCAGTTTTTAGTTTGCGTTTAACTTCTTTATTCAACGTCGTTGTTGCAATCGCAAAAATCATTTTACTTCCTCCAAATATTCCCTCACTCTATCCTGCAACTGGGGTACAACCTTATCTGAGCCAAGAAACTCTTCAATGCTCATCAGTTTGTAGCCCTGCCCTTCATCACCAAAGACGATACTGTCAAACTGTTCCTGCCTTAACTTACCAACCAGAAAGACCGACTGCTTCCCCTCAAAAAGCATACTTGGGTAAACCTTTCTCCAAAGCAGGCAATCTTTAGTTAGGCGAACTCCTATCTCTTCAAAGACCTCTCTCTGAGCGCACCCGAAAGGACTTTCGTCCCCTTCACGGCCGCCACCTGGCAGTTCCCACATATTGGGCCACGGGATATTTTCCTTGTCATCACGCAAGATAGTTAAAATCCTATCGTCACAAAAGAGGGCAATTTTGCAACCTGTGAAATCAGAAAGTTCTATTTCCATATTAGACTCCTTCTGTTAATGCCTTTTCCAGCTCTGCTAGCCAGTTTTCATAGTAACATCGCTCATCCCGTAGCATTCGGCTGCTATTCATTTTCTGTCTAGCAATTTTTATAGCCTTGCGAGTTTGAGCTATATCTTTCTTTACCTTAAATTGATACCAGGCTTGAATCATCTGCACATCTGCCATTTTTAGAGATAAAAAGGATTTGACTCCTCGGATACTTGCATATTCTTCCGCTTTCTCATTATCCCCTTCCAGCAAGGCGATTTGAAGAAGGTATAGTTGGCAAAAAGTTTCAGACAGCGAGTGTTCTGTTCTCTCTAGTAAAGATTGAAATAGCTTTTTAGCTGTCTCTAAATGACTATCCAATATAAAAACCACTCCCTGAAGAGTTTGGATACTTTCTGCAAAGCTCCCTCTCGCCTGTTCAGGAACAGGCATGATAAAGTCTTTCAAGTCATATTCTTGAGGAGCTAACAAGGTCTGGGCAGAATGCCTCAACACCATGTAGGCGTATTTCGTATTTTCAGGGTGTTGTAGCAATTCCCAGATTTTTGCTCCATCGGTGATATCGACTGGCAAAGCGTTGTTTAGAAAGAAGGATAAATTCAGAAAAATCCAAGTACCAGCAAAATACCAGCTTCTTGTCAAAAATCCATACAATATCGCTAATAAAATCAAACTAAGATGAACTATCAAGCCGCCTGCAAGCATTAGGATAATTCTTTGATCACTTTCATCTTCTTTCAATCCAATATACTGAGCACCAATATTTTTCAGAACGGCTGTTCGGCTAAGATGAAACTTGCCTGACTTTTTGGTCAAAAGAAAGTTTCCTAATCCAAAAGCCACCAGACGATAGCCTGTCAGGTAACCGCAAAATGCATGTCCCAGCTCATGAAGGATAAAGATTAAATACATGCTTAGAAGAGCAAAGGAATAACCAAAAGTAAAGGCTAAAACTGCGGAATACCCCAACTCTGCAAATGCGATAGTTCCACAAGCAAAAGCTAGCATAATAAAGATAAAAGCTAGCACATAGATCAAATAAGTCCCAATTTTTTTCATAAAATCTCTAACCAACTCCTAGTATCTCGGATAAGGATAAAACTCCCCTTCTTCCAAGCCGACTTTTCCTTCTTCAAAGACCTCTTGGTTCCATTCCATGACGAACTCTTCTGCTTCTGGGTCTTCCAAAAAGTCCATGAGGGCATCCAGCCCCACCTCAGCAGTATCTTTGAGGAATAGTGCAAAATAAGCTAAAAATTCACGAGAAAAACCTTTTTTAGGGAGATAAGGGATAACAGTCAAATAGTCTTCTTCATTAACCGTTGACTTGGCAGGATTGTAAAAAAGGACTGCTTCTTCAAAGAGAATATCTTCTGATGACACCTCTCCATCCTCATCCACCATCTCCACACCTGCAGCATTTTGTGCTTCTAGCAGAAAACTCACTTCAACCGCATGATTACGCTTGTCCCAACTAATCTCAAAGTCAAAAGGAAAGTTCTTGTCCAATTCTTCCTCTAAAACATCTAAAAATCCGTATGTTGCCATTTTGTCCTCTTTCTATGCGATTCTTAAATCGCCCCGATTGCTCGGAAATATGCTAAAATAGATACTACCATCTTACCACATATACATCAGAAAATCCATGTTAGAAAGGACTGCTATGCCTGACAATCTCGCGCTTCGCATGCGCCCAAAAACCATTGACCAGGTCATCGGTCAGGAACATCTAGTCGGACCAGGAAAAATCATCCGTCGCATGGTGGAGGCCAATCGTCTGTCCTCCATGATTCTCTACGGACCTCCAGGAATCGGCAAAACCAGTATCGCCTCAGCCATCGCTGGAACGACCAAGTATGCCTTTCGGACCTTCAATGCGACTGTTGATAGTAAAAAGCGACTCCAAGAAATCGCAGAAGAAGCTAAATTCTCTGGTGGATTGGTTCTGCTACTGGACGAGATTCACCGTCTAGACAAGACCAAGCAAGACTTTCTACTTCCCCTCTTGGAAAGTGGTCTGGTTATCATGATTGGGGCGACGACTGAAAATCCTTTCTTTTCTGTCACTCCAGCCATTCGTAGCCGTGTTCAGATTTTTGAATTGGAACCCTTGTCCAATCAAGATGTCAAAGAAGCGATTCAGATAGCTCTATCTGACCCTGAACGTGGCTTTGATTTTCCAGTAGAACTAGATGAGGACGCCCTTGATTTCATCGCAACATCTACAAACGGTGATCTGCGTTCTGCCTTTAATTCGCTTGATTTGGCTGTTCTCTCTACTCCAGCAAATGATAAAGGCATTCACCATATAACGCTTGACATCATGGAAAATAGCCTGCAGCGGAGCTATATTACTATGGATAAGGATGGCGACGGGCACTACGATGTCCTCTCTGCTCTACAAAAATCCATCCGTGGCTCAGATGTTGATGCCAGCCTCCACTACGCAGCCCGCTTGATTGAGGCTGGGGATTTGCCTAGCCTCGCTCGTCGTTTGACTGTGATTGCCTATGAGGATATTGGTTTGGCCAATCCTGAAGCCCAGATCCATACCGTAACTGCTCTAGATGCTGCTCAAAAGATTGGTTTCCCAGAAGCTCGCATCCTTATTGCCAATATTGTCATTGATTTGGCGCTATCGCCCAAGTCCAACTCAGCCTATGTGGCCATGGACAAGGCTCTTGCTGATCTCAAAACATCAGGGCATTTACCCATTCCACGGCACCTGCGTGATGGTCACTACAGTGGGAGCAAGGAACTAGGGAACGCCCAAAACTATCTTTATCCACATAACTATCCTGGAAACTGGGTCAAGCAAGACTATCTGCCAGAAAAAATCCAAAATCACCACTATTTTACTCCAAAAGATACCGGCAAATACGAACGAGCCTTGGCGCAACGTAAGGAAACCATTGATAAATTAAGGGACTTGTGAAATCCTTTTCAAATAATTGCATTTTCCTCTTGATTTTTTTTGAAAAAGTGGTATCATATAAACATAGAAACGCTGTGGTGTACGACTTCACACTTAAGTGTTGACCGACTATTTTTTGTATTATTAGGGAAACAAAAGTCTTCTAACAGCATGTAGGCCGTCTCACACGGAAACAGCTTCAGTTAGAGCGAGTTGCCCACCTGCTTAATTGCGCGGGTTCAATACAAACCGTGAAGTTTCGGCACCAATACAGCTTTTTCTTTGCCTCCTTAGCTCAGTTGGTAGAGCAGTAGACTCTTAATCTATGGGTCGCAGGTTCGAGCCCTGCAGGGGGCATCTAAATCAACAGGAAAAAGCCTTAAAATTAAGGCTTTTTTGTTGTTCTAAAGTAGATTTGTCCCACTTTTTTTATGATCAATCTTTCCAAACACCTCTGATTTGATTAAATTCTTCAAAAAATTTAAAACAAAAGTCTTGCTTTTCATTTTATTTATGATATACTTGTTCTTGCATTAGATACAGGTTAACCAAAGGAGTTTATATGGATACAAAATTCTCAGTTGCTTTGCATATCCTAACAATGATTAGCGAGAGCAAGGAAACCCTAAGTTCTCAAGCACTAGCAACTAGCGTTGGGACCAATGCTAGTTACATTCGAAAGGTAATCGCCTTATTGAAAAATGCAGGCTTGATTAGTTCCCAGCAAGGAAAAACGGGCTATCAACTCAATAAATCTCCAAAAGAAATGACTTTACTTGAGATCTATTATGCAACTCAAGAAATCAATCATATTAGCTTATTTCCTGTTCACCAAAATAGCAACCCTGATTGCCCCGTTGGAAAACATATCCAAGGAGCAGTTTCACCGCTTTTCGCTAGTGCCGAATCTCAATTAGAGAAGGAATTAGCAAATCAAACTTTAGAAGATGTCATTGACAATCTATATAAACAAGCCAAACAAGTCCGAAACTGATTTGATAGCAAGTCAGTTTTTACCAGAAGCAACGTATACTTGTATTAGATACAGGTATATAAAGTCGAATTAAATAAGAAAAGAGAAAACACATGAAAGTCGCACAACACACTACTTATAACAAAAACAATATCACACTCAACATCACAGAAGTCGCTAAACCAAGTATTACAGACAAACAAGTCTTGGTGAAAGTCACCGCAGCTGGGGTTAATCCTCTTGATAACATGATCTCTCGTGGCGAGGTCAAGATGATTGTTCCTTACAAACTTCCTCAAACTGCAGGGAATGAGGTCGTTGGTATCGTTGAAAGCATTGGTAAAAAGGTTGAAAACCTTCAAGTAGGAGACCGTGTCTTTGGCCGTTTACCACTTGATCATATCGGCGCCTTTGCAGAATACCTAGCTGTCGATAGCCAAGCCTTAGCCAAGGTTCCAGACTATCTATCAGACGAAGAAGCTGCTGCTGTTCCGCTTACTGCCTTGACTATCATGCAGGCTCTTGACCTCATGGGCGCTCAAGCTGGGAAAACGATCTTTATTTCTGGTGGTACTGGAGGAGTTGGTGGAATGGCCATTCCGATTGCCAAAGCCAAAGGATTGAAAGTCATCACCAATGGAGCTGGAGATAGTGCTGAGCGTGTATTGAACCTCGGAGCAGATAGATTTATTGATTACAAAACAGAGGATTATACAAAAACTGTTAGCCAGGTTGATTATGTCCTTGATACACTTGGTGGAACTGAAACTGAGAAACAAATGTCTATCATTAAAAAAGGTGGTCATCTTGTTTCCCTTCGGTCTATGCCAAATGGAGCCTTTGCCAAACGCATGAATCTACCAAAATGGAAACAGATTATTCTTGGCTTAGCAGGTCGCAAATTTGATAAGATGGCGGGAAAATACGGTGTCCAATACCATTTTATCTTTGTAGAAAGCAACGGCGCTCAATTACAAGAAGTAGCTGACCTCTTTAGTAAATTAGAAATCAAACCCTCTATCGATACAGTTTATCCATTTGAAGAGGTAAATAGCGCATTAGACAAAGTCGCTAATGGTCGCTCACGTGGAAAAACAGTCCTCAGCTTTAAGAAATAAAAAGGGAAACACAATGTCATATCTTACTACAAAAAATCAATACATCACTGTCCAAGGAAATCAAATTGCCTATCGCGAACTTAGTAAAGGCAAATCAAAACTACCTCTTCTGATGCTGGTACATTTGGCAGCAACTCTCGATAACTGGGATCCAAAACTATTAGACTTGATTGCTGAAAAGCACCATGTAATTGTTGTCAATCTTCCTGGTGTCGGTGCTAGTCAGGGAAAAGTGGCGCAAACCATTCCTGGAATGGCTGAGCAGACAATTGACTTTGTAAAAGCGCTTGGTTACGATAAAATCAATCTCCTCGGACTTTCCATGGGGGGCATGATTGCCCAAGAAATGGTCAGAAGTAAGCCTGATTTGGTCAACCGTCTCATCTTGGCAGGAACAGGACCTCGAGGTGGAAAAGAGGTCGATAAGGTAACAGGAAAAACCTTTAACTATATGTTTAAAGCCGGACTCGAACGTATCGATCCTAAACGCTATATCTTCTATAATCATGATGAACAAGGGAAAATCGAAGCCTTGAAAGTCCTAGGACGAATGGGGATGAGAACAAAGGAATTTGCGGATAAAGACATGAACCTATCAGGATTCCTAACTCAACTCAAAGCTATTAAACGTTGGGGGAAAGATTCTCAAGACGACCTAAAATTTATCACCCAACCAACCTTAATCGTCAACGGGGACAAGGATATGCAAGTTCCAACGGAAAATTCCTATGACATGCATGAGAAAATCGAAAATAGTAAGCTGATTATCTATCCAAATGCTGGCCACGGTTCGATTTTCCAATATGCAGACGAATTTTCAAAAGAACTACTGGCTTTCTTGGAGGACTAATATGGTCAAAACGATTCTGATTACAGGTGCTACTGACGGTATCGGTAAACATTTGGCAAAGAAATTGGCCAGTGAAGGCCATCATGTCATCCTCCATGGTCGAAATCCTCAAAAACTTGAGCTGGCGCTTCAAGAGGTTCGGGCGGTTTCCTTGAGAGGCAGAGTTTCTAGCTACCTTGCAGATTTTTCAAAATTAGACGATGTTTATCGATTTGCGGAGGTAATCAAGCGAGACTTTCAAAGTATCGATGTCTTGTTTAACAATGCAGGCCTTTATGCTGGGAAAGAACGAAAAGCGAGTGCTGAAAATGTCGAATTGACTTTTATGTTATCTGTTCTGGTTCCCTATATGTTAACAACTGAGCTAAGTCCCTTGTTAGAAAATGCGACTGACGGTCGTGTTATCAATACTTCTTCCTATATGCATCATTTTGCTAAGGTCAAGGATTTGGACTTTGGATTTGAGAATGACTATAATCCAGGATTGGCCTATAATAATTCGAAGCTCTACACTATTTGGATGACACGCTATCTAGCAAGGGACTTCTTTCTAAAAGGTTCAAATATTACTGTTAATGCCTATCATCCGGGCTTGATTTCAACCAACTTAGGGAATGATTCCAGTGACGAAAAGACGAAAAAGTCTCTCTTTGGGCGCTTGATGAAGTCATTTTCTAAAGATTTAGATGAGGGGATTGAAACAGGCTACTGCCTTACCTTATCAGAAGAAATCACTGGTTTGACTGGCTACTATTTTGATGAGAAGAAAGTAAAGTCTGTATCTAAAAAAGGATATAATCTCGAAAAAGCTCAGCATTTAATCAATTATTGTGATAATAAAATTGAGTTGTTCAAACAAAAATATGCTTTGCTTAATTAGAAAAAAATCGAAAAAGTTCTCTTTCCACTACTTTAGAAAGAGAACTTTTTCTTTAGGAGAAATAACTTATTTTTTAATCTAGAAGTGATAGCTCAGCTGGCACTGTTAAGTAATAAGTTGCAGTCAAGCTTGCTTCACCTTGATTGACAAAGATTTCAATGGAATTTTTATCTAGAATAACTTCCAATTCCTTAGCTTCAATATCTACATATCGTCGGCTTGTATCCTGTTCTTCTTCCCCACGAATCTCTTGAGCAAGATGGCTACGATCAATGTAAACTTGCTGCGCCTTACTATCATAACCAAATTCAAGATAATCTGTATCATTTCCTAAGCGGTAACGGCAATCTTTATCTATTTGGATTTGATATTGGCCTTTTTTAATAGGGAATTGTCTTAGTTTGCCATCTTCCAATCGGAGAATTCTAGGCACAGTCATGACACCAGCCCACTTGTGACCCTGATCATGAGTTGGAAGTGTACGCCCCCACATCTGCATCCAAGCAATCATAATACGACGATTTTGGTCATCCAACAATGTTTGAGGCGCATAGAAGTCCTGACCATGGTCGATTTCTTCTACTGTTTCAGGAACGAACTGTTTAGCTTCCCAGTCTACCTTACCTGTAACCAAAACAGAAGAATTGATATTGTGGTAAGAATCTCCCTCACGTTGATAACGCATTGGTGACATGATGATGCAGTCTTTTCCATCTAACTCAAAGTAGTCTGGACATTCCCACATAAAGCCTTGGTGTTCAACCCCTTTTAAAAAGATGGATTCGAACTGCCATTCTACTAGGTTATCGGACCCTAGTAGAACGACACAGCCCACATTATCTTTGTGCTTGGCAGCAACTACAGAATAGTAGCGCCCCTCTTTCTCAAATATTTTTGGATCACGGAAATCAGCAGCAATCAACTCGTCTGGCAAGTCTGCTCCTGTTGCAACTGGATTTTGGGAAATCTTTTCAAAGTGAATGCCGTCGTCTGAAAATGCCATATTTTGCACTTGACGGACACCGGTTTCTTCTTCAATATGACCAGTATACATGAGCCAGAGGCGATCATCCTTGACAATGGCAGAACCTGAGAAGCAACCATTTCGGTCATAATCTTGATCTGGAGCCAGTGCAACTGGCAAGTGCTCCCAAGTCACCAAGTCCTTACTTTTAGCATGACCCCAGTGCATTGGCCCCCAAACACTATCATAAGGATAGAATTGATAGAAGAGATGGTATTCACCACGAAAATAGACAAATCCATTTGGATCATTGATCCAGCCAATCTCAGCTGAAAAATGTTCTTCTGGTTTATATTGAGTATTGACGAGATGTTTATGTTCTGCTATAAAACGATTGGCTTTTTCTACTGTAAATGTTTTATTTATCATAAGTATATCCTATTTTATTCCAGTTCCGGAACCACCCAGACCTTGAACAATATATTTCTGAGCGACTACATAGACCAAAATCAACGGAATCGTTGAAATAGTTAATACAGCCATTACCTGATTGATATAAACTGGTTGAGTTGTATTAATAGTTGTAATTGCAACCTGCATTGAAAATTTAGAAGAATCTGTCAAAACCATCAATGGCCAAATATAATCATTCCAGCTTGAAATAAATGATAAAACACCAACTGTAGCAACTGCAGGTTTAGACATTGGAAGCATAATTCTAAAGAAAATTCTAACGATACTTGCTCCGTCCATCTTTGCAGACTCAAGAATCTCTTCTGGAATTGCAATAAAGAAATTCCTAAATAAGTAAATATTAAATACACTCGCCAATCCTGGAATAATAACTGCAAGACGATTATTGACCAAACCTAAGGAATTGATAATGGTAAATTGTGGAATTAACACAGTTTCTACTGGAATAATAAGTAAAGCAAGTAAGAATCCAAATAAAATTTTCTTACCTGAAAAATTGACTTTTGCAAAAGCGAAACCGGCCAGTGCATTGATAATAATAGAACCAATAGCAAACGTTCCAGCATAAAAAATGCTGTTCCCTAGATATGTAAAAATGCTAAAGCGCTCAAATACTTCCTGATAAGGTTTAAACCAATCAGAGGGATTTAAACTTGGTAAGAAGGCTTGCCAACTAGTCAAATTTTTATAAACATCCGCTTCTGGTTTCATAGCTGAAACTACCATCCAAACCATAGGAAAAAGGAAGAGTCCTGCCAATAGGGTTAACAGAATATATTCTAAGATTGTTGTTGGTTTAAATCGTTTCATCTTAGTCATCCTCCTTCAGAACGCGACGTTGTACTAAGCTAATCATACCAATTAACGTTGTAAATACTAAAGCGATTGAGCTAGAATATCCTACAAGACGATCAGTAAAACCTTGTTGATAAATATAGTACACCATAGTAATTGTTGAGTTTAATGGACCACCTTGCGTCATAACCATTGGTTGTACAATCAGCTTAAAAGCAGAAATTAAAGTTGTTAACAATACAAACAGGGCTGTTGGTTTTAGTAGGGGCATCGTGATATAACGAAACTGAGCCCATTTTGAGAATCCATCTAATTCAGCAGCTTCATAGACATCTTGTGGAATATTCTGCATTCCTCCTAAAAATAAAAGCATCTGATAACCTGCACCCTGCCAAGCAGAAACAAAAACAATTGCATACATAGCTTGTTTGGGACTAGTCAAGAAAGGTTGAGAAGCAAGACCTACCTTATTTAAAATAGCATTTAATAAGCCACTATTTGGATTTAAAAGATAAAGCCAAAGAATAGAAATAACTACCAAGGACATGACAACTGGAGCAAAAAAAGCCACTTTAAAAAACATATTCCCTTTGCGCTTTTTATTAACAATCAAAGCCATTCCTAAGGCTGCTCCCAATTGAACTGGAATAATCCAAACAACAAATTTCAAAGTATTCAAGAAGCTCTTTAAGAAAATCGGATCCTTTATTAATTGAATAAAATTCTCAAATCCAACAAATTTTCTTTCATCTGGTGTCAACAAATAATAATCTGTAAAAGCGTAATAAATGACCATTCCAACTGGAATTACCAAAAAGATACCTAATAAAATTAAAGCTGGAGCTAAAAAACTATAACCTAGTATGTTATCTTTTATTTTTTCACGTCTTTTTGTATCCACAACAGTTTCTTTACTCATATCCATCTCCTTTAGTCATATATATATCAAACTAGTCTACTAACAAGAAAGGGGAAGGTAGTTCCAAACATTTTCCTTCCTCCTTCCTTTTTACAGATTATTTGAGTGACTGATCAATAGCGGTTTGCATTTCTTTTGTACGAGTATCCAAGACTTTTTGCACATTTGGATTTTCTTCATAATAGCTAATATCTTGCATTGCTTGTTGAAAAGCTCGAGAAACCTGAGGATATGCTACGACAACTGGGCGAGCATGAGCTGTTTTTGAATTTTGTTCCATCAAGAAACGCATTGGTTCGGATACTTTATCTTTGATATTTTCAATTGTAGATTTACGAATTGGAAGGACCGAATTCCCCAAGCTAATAATTTCACTTGATTCTGTATTTGTAGCAAATTTAACAAATTCAGATGCGGCTTCTTTTTTATCAGATTTTGTCGTCACAGCTAATTGCCAACTACCTGAAGGGGATACTAATTTTTTCGTCTTACTAGATACTGGGTAAGGAAGGATACCAAAATCAATATCTTTGTAGTTTGTATTCATGTCAGCAATCGTCCAAGAACCACTCAAAAGCATTGGATACTCTCCTGTTTCAAAACCTTTTTCGACTGGACTAACAGTTGTATAGCCTTCTTTTACAAGATTCTGAATGAATTGAACTGCTTCTACACTCTCTTTGGAGTTGAAGTATCCTTCTGCCTTTGTTCCATCTTCGTTTACGACAGAACCATTATTTGACCAAATCAACGGCATATAAGCATATGGCAACATTTCATCGTTTGAATTAATACGAAAATCAATTGCCGGTTTGTTATAATGATCTTTCAATTTTTTAGCAATCGTATTAAATTCGTCCCATGTCCATGGCTTTTCTAGTGTTGGAAGCTCTGATTCCACAATTCCGGCCTCTTTGAACATTTTTTTATTGTAATAAACACCAACATTCGATTCAGAAAATCCAAATGCATAGAATTTCCCATTATAAGTTCCCTGTTGTTTAATACTGTCCAAAACATCATCCATATTATTATCTTTTAGATAATCATCTAGCGGAGTAATTACTTTAGATTTTGCATAAGCTGCCGTATTTGGTCCATCAAGGGTAATAACATCTGGAAGACTATTAGTCGTGATAGCAGCATTAACCTTATCTTCATATCCTCCACCACTACCACTACGAGGAATATACTCAGTTACAACCTTGTACTTACTTTTTCCTGATTGATTAAAGTTATCAACAACTTTTTGCCAAGCTTTTCCTTCATTTGTTTCGTCAGAGAATTGTACCCAGACTTTAATATCATTTGAAGAACTCGCTTGTTTTGAGTTAGTTCCTCCACTACAACCTGCAAGTATAGCTAACGATAGCCCCGCAACAACAGATAACATTGTACCTTTACGCATCATTTTCCTCCTTTTTGAAACGTTTCATTTTTTATTTATTTTTTAAACAAGTTTTCAGCTTGTTTTTTGAAACGTTTCATTTATAATTTATATTATAACAGCGCTTTCATTATTTGTCAAGCACTGTTTGAATTTTTTTTGTTGTTTTATCTCCCCAAAAATATGTGGGAATTACGATTCGTTTTTCTAGAATTTCTTCTTGCTTAATCATTTTCAGTATCATTGTAACAGATTCTTTTGCCATCATACCAATATCTTGAACTATTGTAGACACTAGATAAGATTGATCGACAGAAGTTTTTAAACCATCAAACCCAATTATCTGGTAATCATCAGGTGCTATTTTCCCCAGTTCTTTCATAATACTAATAACTCTCAGAGCCATCATATCATTTATTGTAAATATGCCATCAATTTCTTTATGAGATTGCAAAAAAATTCTTATCTGATCTTCAGGATTTATTAAAGGTTCTTTCATTTCAAAATGATAGACATCTACTCCTAATTCCTTAGCTTTTTCTCTGAATCCTTTACTTCTGAGTATAGTCTCATTCTCATACATATTAATTGAACCAATAAAAGCAAGGTGCTTATTATCCCTTCTAACCAGTTCCTCTGCTGCAGTTTGTCCTCCTTTGTAATTTGCTGAAGTAACATAGCATACATTTTCCGAAAAATGTCTATCTATACTTACAAACGGTAAATCAGATAAAATATATTTGTCAATATCAGAATATGTAATACCAATAATTCCATCCACTTTATTTTGTTTCAACATTTCGATATATTCGATTTCATTTTGTGAATCGCTATCAGCGTTACAAATAAATAATTTATAATTATATTTTAATAACTCTTTCTCAACATGATAGGCAAACTCCGAGAAAAATGGATGCCATATGCTCGGAATAATCAAAGCGATAGTTTCTGTTCTATTCTTTTTCATACCTCGAGCATAATTATCAGGGATATAGTCCAATGTTTTTATAGCCCTTTGAACTTTCCTTAAAGTCACTTCTTTGATGCCATTTTCTTTGTTGATCACACGTGAAACGGTCCCAACGCTAACTCCCGCTTCTAGAGCAACATCTTTCATGGTAATGGATTTTTTTTGCTCTACCATATTCTCACCTCCTTGCACTCTATAGTAACATGCAACCGTTTTTTTAGCAACTATTTCTCAATTATTATTGGTAAGATCATTTTTCCCATCATGGATAAAATCACTCCAATTGGCTTTCGACCCCCCTTCAATATTCAAGTATAGACATCTACATACCACAGGAAAAGCCTTGAGTTCCAAGGCTTTTTTACTTTCTATCTACCCTTTTTCATGATGTATTTTCGTATAGGTGTTTCAACCATTTGAACGATTTCAAATCCTTCTTTTTGGTAAAGATTGTAAGCTGTTTGATTTGCCTCGTAGACATTTAAAGAAATAGTATCTATGTCTTCATTTTCAAAGGCCAAACTAACAAATTCCCTTAAAGCCTGGCTACCTAAGCCCTGCCCCTGTTTCTGGGGATTGATAAAGAATCTCCCGATATGAAGATTCCTGTCTTCTAGCCTGATTTTCTGGATAAGCCCCACAAACTCTTGTCCATCAAAGATTGAAAAGATTCCTTCCAAATCTTGCAAGATTTGAATTGTTAAGGGAAAAGGAATCATTGTTCCCATCCATTGTTCTTGAAAGGATTTGCCAAGGGAGTTGGACCATTTGCATACGAGCTGAGCATTTTCTACGCTCACATTTTCTTCAAAACGAATTGTCATATTTTCCTCACCATCTTATCTATGTTTCTTTATTATACTACTTCTCCTATTTTTTACGAATAGATAAGTATGATTGATCTTTATTTTTTTCTTGTCGGGAGCATTCTCGCTTCTTTTCTAGGTTTGGTCATTGACCGTTTCCCTGAGCAATCCATTATCCGACCGGCTAGTCACTGCGATTCCTGTCAGACTCGCTTGCGTCCGCTAGATTTGATTCCTATCCTCTCTCAGGTCTTTCATCGCTTTCGCTGTCGCTACTGTAAGGCTCCTTATCCTTTCTGGTATGCCCTCTTTGAACTGGGCTTGGGATTCCTCTTTCTGGCTTGGGCTTGGGGATTTCTTTCCTCGGGACAAGTCATCCTGATAACTACTGGCTTGACCTTGGGCATCTATGACTTGCGCCATCAGGAATATCCCTTACTAGTCTGGCTAACGTTCCACCTAATCCTCATGGCTTTCTGTGGTTGGAATCTGGTCATGATTTTCTTCCTTATCCTTGGAATTTTTGCTCATTTTATCGATATCCGTATAGGAGCAGGTGATTTTCTTTTTCTATCATCTTGTGCACTCGTCTTTAGTGTGACAGAGTTGCTGATTTTGATTCAGTTTGCTTCTGCGACGGGGATTCTTACCTTTCTCCTCCAAAAGAAAAAGGAAAGACTCCCTTTCGTGCCTTTCCTCTTACTTGCTGCTTGTTTGATTATTTTTGGTAAGCTACTGCTTGTTTGATAAAGTCCTCAATCGGCTCTCCTTGGTGGAGAGCTTTTACAATTTTTGAACCGACGATAACTCCATCTGACACCGCATTGAAGCGTTCGACATCGGCTTGACTAGATACACCAAAACCTGTCAAGACTGGGATGTCCGCTACTTGATGCAATTGTGCCAAGTGCTTGTCCAAGTCTGCACGGTAATTTCCTGACTTCCCTGTCACCCCATTGATAGCAACGGCATAGACAAAGCCTTCCGCTCCCTTGATCAACTCTTTCTGACGTTCAAGTCCTGTGGTCAAGCTCACTAAAGGAATCAAGGCAATATCTGTGTCTACCAAAAAGGGCTCTACAAAGTTGGCATGTTCATGAGGCAGGTCTGGGATAATCAAGCCCTTGACCGCTGTATCAGCTAGATCTTTGACAAATTTCTCCACACCGTACTGAAAGAGGGGGTTGAAGTAGGTCATGATGACCAGCGGAACCTCTGTTTGAATGGTTTTCAAGGTTTCAACCAAAGCCTGGGTAGAAGTCCCATGAGCTAGACTGCGCAAGCCTGCTTCTTCGATCACAGGTCCATCTGCAACAGGGTCTGAAAAGGGAATACCCACTTCAATAGCTGAGACACCCAAATCTTCTAAAAAGTGGATAGTTTCAGCGAGACCATCCAGACCTTTCTCATGGTCTCCAGCCATGATATAGGGAACGAAAATTCCTTTTCCAGCTGCTTTGATAGCGTTCAATTTTTCTGTTAGTGTCTTAGGCATGGGCTTCTCCCTTCTTTGCTGCATCTGCTTCCAAGCGGTCTTTGACTTGAACTACATCCTTGTCCCCACGACCGGATAGGCAGACAATCATTGACTTGTCTGGACCAAGTTCTTTGGCCAATTTCACTGCAAAGGCGATAGCGTGGCTAGATTCCAAGGCTGGGATAATCCCTTCCACACGAGACAAGAGCTGGAATCCTTCCAAGGCTTCCTCATCTGTCACGGGGACATAGCTGGCACGTTTGATATCGTGGTAGTGAGAATGTTCTGGACCGATACCAGGATAGTCCAAACCTGCTGAGATAGAGAAAGCTTCAAGAATTTGACCATGAGCATCTTGAAGCACATCCATGAGAGAACCATGGAGGACACCTGGACGTCCCTTGGTCAAGGTCGCTGCGTGATGCTCTGTATCCACACCAAGTCCTGCTGCCTCAGCCCCATACATAGCTACAGACTCATCTTCTACAAATGGATGGAAGAGACCGATAGCATTAGAACCACCACCAACACAAGCTACTAGGACATCTGGCAAATCTTTACCTGTCAAGTCACGGTACTGTTGTTTAGCCTCTCGACCGATGACACTTTGGAAGTCACGAACGATTTCTGGGAAAGGATGAGGCCCCAAGGCAGAACCAAGGATATAGTGGGTATCATCGATATTTGCCACCCATGAACGAAGGGCTGCATTGACCGCATCCTTGAGCACGCGCGAACCATCTGTCACGGCCTCAACCTTAGCTCCCAAAAGCTCCATACGAAAGACATTAAGGGCTTGGCGTTTGACATCTTCCTCACCCATGTAGATGGTACATTCCATGTTAAAGAGGGCCGCAGCTGTTGCAGTTGCTACACCGTGCTGACCAGCACCTGTTTCAGCGATAATTTTCTTTTTGCCCATGCGTTTAGCCAGAAGAACTTGTCCCAAGGCATTGTTAATCTTGTGGGCCCCTGTATGGTTGAGGTCTTCACGCTTGAGATAAATCTTAGCTCCACCGATATGCTGGGTCAAGTTTTTTGCGTAGTAAAGGGGAGTTTCACGTCCTACATACTGGCGTAAGAGCTGGTTTAATTCCTCTTGGAAACTTGGGTCTGCCTGACTTTCACGGTAAGCCTTCTCCAACTCCAAAACTGCTGTCATCAATGTTTCTGGGACAAAACGTCCACCGAATTTTCCGTAAAATCCATCTTTATTTGGTTCTTGATATGCCATTCTTTACCCTCTCTATAAATCTTCTAATCTTTTCCTGATCTTTTTGTCCATCTGTCTCCACTCCGCTCGATACATCTACTGCATAGGGAGTAAAGTGTCGAATTGCTTTTGCTACATTGTCTTCCTTAAGGCCGCCTGCGATAAAGAAGGGCTGAGTTAATCCAGTCGTATCCAGTTGACCCCAGTCAAAGGTCTGACCACTCCCAGCAACAGGGGCATCAAAGAGTAGATAGTCTGCCTGAGAATTAGGCACATGACCATTTCCATCCACTTGCACAGCCTGAATGCTGGCACAAGGTAAATCCTCAAACAAATCATTCCCTACCTGACCATGAACTTGAATCAAGTCCAAGCCAACTTTTTCAATCGCTTCTAGCAGTTGAGCTCGACTTGGTGAAACAAATACACCAACCTTTTTAACAGTAGCAGGAGTAGTCTTTGCCAGCTCAGCAGCCTGTTCTAAGGTCACCTGTCTCTTACTAGGTGCGAAGACAAAACCGATGTAGTCTGCTCCTGCTGACACAGCTGTTTCCACCGCTTCTTTGGTTGATAATCCGCAAATTTTAACCTTTGTCAATCTGTAACTCCTTGATTCTCTGGGCTATATCTTCTGCCTGCATGAGAGCTGTCCCAACTAAAATTCCGTTAAAGTATGGTGCTACTCGTTCCGCATCCTGCCCTGTGAAAATAGCAGATTCAGAAATGTACAAGCAATCATCCTTGAAGTATTGTGCCAAGTCTACACTGGTCTGCAAGTCGACTTCAAAGGTTGTCAAATTGCGATTGTTAACACCGATAATTTGAGCTCCAAGGCGGTGAGCAACTTCCAGTTCAGCAAGATTATGAGTTTCCACCAAGACTTCCAGACCAAGCTCTGTCGCATAGTCATAAAGTTCCTTGAGACGTTTTTCTGACAAGGCAGCCACGATGAGCAAGATAACTGTCGCACCAGCATTGCGAGCACGGACGATTTGCTTTTCATCGATGATAAAGTCCTTGTTGAGCGTCGGAATGTTTACCTGACTGGAAATCTCCCGCAGATAATCCAAATGCCCTTTAAAGAAAACCTCATCTGTCAAAATCGAAATCATCACTGCGCCGTTTGCTTCATAAGTCTGGGCCTGTTGCACAATATCTACATCGAGATTGATATCTCCCAGACTAGGGCTAGCTTTCTTGACTTCTGCAATCACCTGCAAGCGTTCCTGATGATTCTTCAAAAATGTTGCTAATCGATAGGTCTGGCGCAAGGGTTGGATTTGCTCCAGCTCCATCTGCTCGACCTCACGCGCCTTCTGCTCCAAGATTCGTGCTAAAAATTCCTGACTCATTTTTGGTACTCCTGTAACAGTCTAAGTTTTTCAAGGGCCTTGCCACTGACAATCACTTGACGGGCCAAGGCAACTCCTTCCTTGATACTAGCTACCTTACCATTAGCATAGAAACCAAGACCAGCATTTAAAACTGTAGTTTCCAAGAATGGGCTTGGTTCGTTTTTCAGAACGCTGAGCAAAATTTCTGCATTTTCCTGAGCGTTTCCTCCTCGAATGTCCTCAATTGCAATGCGTTCCATTCCCAAATCCTCTGGAGTGAAGCTTGACAAGGTGATTTCGCCATTTTCAAGAAGAGCAATATTGGTTGTTCCATTCAAACCAGCTTCATCCAGTCCTTCTGGTCCAGCAACCACAATGGCACGTTTGCGACCCATATTTTTCAAAACCTGAGCTGTACTTTCTAGAAGTTCTGGACGACTAATCCCAAGAAGCTGTGTTTCCAAGGCCATTGGATGAATCAGGGGACCAGTCAAGTTCATGATAGTTGGAATTCCTAATTCCAAACGAGCTGGCATGATGTATTTCATGGCTGGGTGCATATTTTTGGCAAAGAGAAAGACGATTCCAGTTTTATCAAAGACCTTACCTAGTTCAGCTGGTTTGAGGTCTAGGTTGATTCCCAAGGTTTGAAGGACGTCTGCCGAACCAGATTTAGAAGATATCGAGCGGTTACCGTGTTTGGCCATGTGAATACCACCACCAGCCAAGACAAAGGCTGCAGTTGTGGAAATGTTAAAACTGAAAGACTTATCTCCACCTGTACCACAGTTGTCCATAGCATCATGAATTTCAGTTGGAATGTGTTGGGCATGTCCTCTCATGACTTGGGCAATAGCTGTACGTTCTTCAGGTGTTTCTCCCTTCATCTTAAGGGCCAAGAGGAGAGAAGCAATCTGCGCTTCTGTTACACGTCCAGTTACGATACGTTCGATGACATCCGTCATTTCCACACCTGATAAATTTTCAAATTTTGCTAATTTTTCAATAATCTCTTTCATATAGACAACCTCACTTTACAACCCTATCGATAAAATTCCGAATAGAAGACAAGCCATCTGGCGTTCCTATACTCTCTGGATGGTACTGGAAACCATAAATTGGTAGGTTTTTGTGTTGAATACCCATGATGGCTTGGTCATCAGTCGAACGAGCTGTCACTTCAAAGTCTTCAGGCATTTCTTCAATCAAGATACTGTGGTAACGCATGACCGGATGACCATCCTCGATTCCTTGATACAGAACAGATGGCGCTTCAAAGTTGATATGGCTCTGTTTCCCATGCATGACTTTGGGAGCCAAACCTAGTTTACCGCCAAAAACTTCTGCGATAGCTTGATGACCCAAACAAATCCCAAGAATTGGCTTCTTGCCAGCAAAGTCACGAATCATGTCCTCCATCTTACCAGCATCAACTGGCCAACCGGGACCAGGAGAAAAGACCAGACCATCTGCTTTTTCAGCTTCTTCATACAACTTGGGATCGTCATTTCTCAAGACCTGAACTTCTGCGAAATTCCCAATGTATTGGGCCAAGTTATAGGTAAAAGAATCATAGTTGTCAATCAATAAAATCATGGTCTTAGTTCTCCAATTCTAGTCATAGATTTTGCTTTGTTAATGGTTTCTTGGTATTCGTTTTGGGCGATGGAGTCGTAGACAATCCCTGCCCCAGCCTGTACATAGGCTCTTTGATTTTTAAGAATCATGGTTCGGATGGCAATAGCCAAATCCATATCACCCGTCGCAGACAAGTAGCCGATTGCTCCTGCGTACACGCCCCGTTTTTCCGTTTCCAGTTCATAGATGCGTCTCATAGCCCGAATCTTTGGTGCTCCAGAAACGGTTCCAGCAGGAAGTGTTGATTTCAAGGCATCCATGGCAGTAAGTTCTGGAAGCAAACGCCCTTTGACCACGCTGGTCAAATGCATGACATAGCGGAAGAACTCCACTTCCATATACTTGGTGACTTGGACACTTGCCGTTTCAGAGATGCGGCCAATATCGTTACGTCCCAAGTCTACCAACATCCGATGTTCTGCCGTTTCCTTCTCATCTGAGAGGAGGTCTGTCGCCATAACCTTGTCTTCTTCATCCGTGGCCCCTCTTGGTCGCGTCCCTGCAATCGGATTGGTTGTCACGATGCCATTTTTGACAGAAACCAAACTTTCTGGACTGGCACCGATGATTTGATAATCCCCAAAATCATAGAAATAGAGGTAATTAGATGGATTGGTCACGCGGAGATTTCTGTAGAAGTCAAATGGATTTCCAGTAATCTCTGCTGAGAAACGTTGACTGAGCACGCATTGGAACATATCACCATTACGAATCAAGTCACGAGCGGTTTCCACCATTTCCTCAAACTTCTGAGGAGCAATGTGCGGTTTGAAGTCCAGCGGAGATAAATCCAAATCTTCAAATTCATTTGGAGCAGGGATGCGTAATTCCTCAAGCACTTGATTCAAGGCTTTTTCCAAGTCTTCTTGACCGCGCTCACTATAGAGAGCATCCTCGATGACATGGATTTTTTCCTTCTTGTGGTCAAAGACCATGTAGCTCTCATAGACGAAGAAATGCATGTCTGGAGTCCCAATTGCATCCTCAGGGATTTGACCAATTTCTTCATAAAGCGAAATCATATCGTAACCAACAAAACCAATAGCTCCTCCACCAAAAGGTAGGTCTGAATGGTGCTGGCTCTTATGAGTCACTTCATAAAGGAAATCCAAGGGATCACGATCAATCACTTGCCCATTTTGATAAAGAACTCCATTTTCAAACTGAATCTCAAAAACAGGATTATAGGCTAGGATAGAAAAACGAGCTGTTTCCTTGTCTCTCGGAATACTTTCTAAAATAACCTTGTGTTGCCCCTTTAGGCGCATATAAGCCAAGATTGGCGATAAAACATCTCCATGAATGATTCGTTCCATTGTAATTTCCCTTTCGATTCTAATTCTAGTTCGTGGCGACTGTATAAAAAATCCCCACGCAAAATAACTTGCGTGAGGACGAAATTCGCGGTGCCACCTCAATTATAGGATTGTTCCTATCTCTCATTCCTGTCTCATACTCAATGAAAATCAAAGAGCAAACTAGGAAGCTAGCCGCAGGCTTTACTTGAGTACGGCAAGGCGAAGCTGACGTGGTTTGAATTTGATTTTCGAAGAGTATCAGATACCTCCTGTAACAGGCTGTGCGATAAAGGGCACTCCCTTGAGAATTATGTTTTCTTCTCTCATTTCAGATGGACCCAACCTTACAGCTTTCTCTGCTTGTTTCCAGCAACCACAAGCTCTCTGTGAGAGAAATGACTGTAATTTTCCCATCTGTTAGTTTTTAGCATCTAGGTAGTCTGCAATCGCAGCTACATCCTTGTCTCCACGACCTGAAACATTGATGATGATAATCTCATCTTTACTTAGTTTCGGTGCACGTTTAACTGCTTCTGCGATAGCGTGCGAACTTTCAATCGCTGGGATAATCCCTTCTGTCTTGCTGAGGAGGAGCAAGGCTTGAACAGCTTCTTCATCTGTCGCTGCTACATATTCCACGCGACCTGAGTCTTTGAAGTAGGCGTGTTCTGGGCCAACGCCTGGATAGTCCAAACCAGCTGAGATAGAGTAAACTGGCGCCAGCTCTCCATCTTCCTTAAAGACTGCATAGGTCTTCATTCCGTCAACAATTCCGACACTACCTTTTGTCATAGTGGCTGCGTGCTTGTCTGTATCAAGTCCATGCCCAGCAGCTTCTACCCCAACCAATTTGACTTCTTCATCAGCTACATACTGTGAAAAAGCACCGATGGCATTGGAACCACCACCTACACAGGCAATAACGTAGTCTGGTAAACGACCTTCTTTTTCTAAGATTTGACGACGAGATTCTTCACTGATGACCTTTTGGAATTCATGAACAATGGTAGGATAAGGATGAGGACCTACAGCAGATCCCAAAACGTAGAAGGCTTCAAGGTCATTCATCCATGCTCCAAAGGCTGCATCAACTGCATCCTTGAGAGTTCGTGTCCCCGTTTCAACTGCGTGCACAGTTGCTCCCATCATCTCCATACGGAAAACATTGAGACGTTGACGTTCCACATCTTCTGCTCCCATGTAGACATCACAGGCCATACCAAACTTAGCTGCAGCAGCTGCAGTCGCAACACCGTGCTGACCAGCCCCTGTTTCTGCGATCACTCGTTTTTTGCCCATACGTTTGGCAAGAAGAATTTGTCCTAAAACGTTGTTGAGCTTATGAGAACCAAGGTGGTTAAGGTCTTCGCGCTTGAGATAAATCTTAGCGCCACCTAGATGGTCTGTTAAACTTTCCGCAAAATAAAGCGGTGTTTCGCGACCTGAATAATCCTTCAAGTAATGGCGAAATTCTGCCAAAAACTCTGGATCATCCTTGTACTTATCAAAAGTCACTTCCAACTCATCCAACAAAGCCTGAATCGGCTCCGGTACAAAACTACCACCAAATTGTCCAAAATAACCTTTAGTTGTCATAAAATTTTCCTCTTTCTGTATGAATTCGGCTTTTTGTTTGCTTTTAGTAGTAGGCAAGGAGCTGCAGATAGAACTCAATACTCTTCGAAAATCAAATTCAAACCACGTCAACGTCGCCTTGCCGTACTCAAGTACAGCCTGCGGCTAGTTTCCTAGTTTGCTCTTTGATTTTCATTGAGTATAAGTTCATCAAAGCGACTTAAGGCCCTAATAAAAGATAAACAAAATGACCGAAAGAAAAAAGCCCACACACGGAATTCACTTCCGTGTGAGGGCGTTGGTAACGCGGTGCCACCTCAATTGTAAAGGGACTATTCCCCTTTACATCTCTGCCTTGTCTAACAACAAGTTGCACTGTAAGGTGTGCGCACCGAATTTTCATTGTTTCAAATTCATTTTTTAAATCAGCCCACTTTCACTACTTCCAACCACCTGTTCACAATCACCACAGGCTCCCTGAAGATCAAAAATAGTTACTTTTCTGATTTATTGAGAATATTATAAGTTATTGTTCTATCTTTGTCAAGATTTTTTTATGATTTTTTTCCAGAACCAAGGATTTCTTCGGAAATTCTCACCAAAGTATGAACGATATAGTCTACTTCTTCATCAGTTAATTTTGTATGAAGAGGAAGCGTAATTTCATTTTCAAAGAAGGCATAGGCTCTTGGATAATCTGCCATATCAAAACCAAGATTCTTATAGGCTGTCAAAAGAGGAAGCGGTTTGTAGTGTACATTACTTGCAATTCCTGCTTTGGCCAATTCTTGGATGATAAGATTACGTTCTTCTAAACTTGCTCCTTCTACATGAGTGATGTAGAGGTGGCGTGAAGATTCGACAGTATCAGTCTTGTGTGCCAATGGGTGAATACGAGTACCCGCAAACCCACGATCATAGCGGTCCACGATATCCTTACGACGTTGAAGTAAGTTAGGGTAACGATCCAATTGTACCAAACCAATCGAAGCCATGATATCCGTCATGTTGCACTTGTAGGCCGGCGTTACGATATCGTATTCCCATGAGCCTAGTTGCATCTTGGCAAGGGCATCTTTAGTTTGCCCGTGAAGGGAAAGGATTTGGAATTCCTTGTACATTTCTTCGTCGTCAATCGCTGGATTGGCTTTCCAAGTAGCACTTCCACCCTCAGCTGTTGTAAAGTTCTTAACAGCATGGAATGAGAAGGAAGTAAAGTCAGCAATAGAACCAGCTGGTTGCCCTTTATAAGTAGATCCCAAAGCATGGGCACTATCAGAGACAATCACAATACGGTTAAGGGCCTTTTGCCACTTGCTAGCAGCTGTAAAGAGATTACGTTTTTTCTCAACAACTTGGAACAAACGGTCATAGTCACAAACAATCCCGGCAAGCTCTACTGGGATGATGACCTTAGTCTTTTCAGTAATGGCTTTCTCAAGCAAGTCATAGTCCATCTCAAAAGTATCTGCTTGGATATCCACCATGACAGGTGTTGCTCCTACGTGAGTGATGACGCTACATGAAGCCGTATAAGTCATAGCTGGAACGATGACTTCATCACCAGGCCCCACTTCAAGAACACGCAAAATCAACTCAAGAGCGGCAGTCGCAGAGTTGAGGCAGACAGTCTTAGGTGTCTGTGTGTATTGGGACAAGCGACGCTCCAGTTCTTTTGTCTTAGGACCCGTTGTGATCCAACCAGAACGTAGGGTATCCGCTACTTCAGCAATTTCAGCTTCTGTAATATCGGGTGGTGAAAATGGAATATTGTAATTTGGCATTGATTTGCTCCTTTTATCTGTACTCATTTTCTCATGACTACTTTATTTTAGTACCTCAAACACGGTTTGAAACATGATTTTGATGTCTCCAAGGAAACTAAACTCTCGGAGATAGGCGAGGTTATAGCGCATCTTCTCAGGAAGGACATGTTCGACATAGGCCTGGTCAACTGATAGACCTTTCTCCGTCATTTGACTGATGATCGTATCCTCATCCTTGTAGTTGATACTAGCTGGAGAGGTAATCCCTGCTGGCAAGAGCAAGGTCGCCATCATTTCAGGGCTATACTGCTCGGTGTAACGTGGCACCTCAGGTCTTGTGCCTACAAAGGACATCTCGCCTTTAAGGACATTGACCAGCTGAGGTAGTTCGTCCAAGCGCACACGACGAATGAAATTTCCCACTTTGGTAATGCGACTATCGTTAGCTGAAGTTACCAGACTTCCTTTTTTATCCGCATCCGTTACCATGGTACGGAACTTCCAAATCTTGAACAGACGGTTGTACTGAGTCACGCGCTCTTGCTTGTAAATAACAGGTCCCTTGCTATCCAACTTGATCCAAATGCTCAAGATAAGAAAGACGGGAGAAGTCAAAAGTAGCAAAAACAGGGCCAGAACCCAATCCAGGCAACGCTTGAAAATCAGCGAACCCTTCCTTTTAGAGACAAGCTGGTAATAAGACTCAACCTCGCTTGATTGCATTTCCACGGGCAAGTCTTCCCATTTCAGCATGCTGTTTCTCCTTTGTTTTCATTATACTATTTGTCAACATTTTTCATTATACCACAAAATGGAAAAGGCGGTGCAAGAAAGCTGTGATTTGAAGAATTTCCTTCTTATACTCAATGAAAATCGAAGATCAAACTAGGAGGCTAGCCGCAGGCTGCTCAAAGTACGACTTTGAGGTTGCAGATAAAGCTGACGTGGTTTGAAGAGATTTTCAAAGAGTATTAGGACATGGCTCCAGCCTGCAAGCTATACATCTTGTGATAGGTTCCTCCCAGGGCCAAGAGTTCCTCATGAGTTCCACTCTCGATGATGCGCCCCTTGTCCAAGACGTAGATACAGTTGGCATCTTGGATAGTTGAAAGGCGATGAGCGATGGCAATGGTTGTCCGTCCCTGTCTCATTTTAGCCAGAGAAGCTTGAACCAGACTTTCTGTCTCCGAGTCAATATTGGCTGTCGCTTCATCCAAAATCAGGATTTTAGGTTGACTGGCGACTGTTCTGGCAAAAGCAAGAAGTTGGCGCTGTCCAGTAGAAAAGCTCGAACCACGCTCGGAAACAGGAGCATCATAGCCCAGCGGAAGGTTCTGAATAAAGGAATCCGCATCGACAAAGCTAGCTGCGTCCTTTACTTGCTCATCACTGATCTCTTGGTACATGGCGATGTTGGACTTAATGGTCCCATGATAGAGGAAGGGATCCTGCAAGACTAGACCGATAGTTTTTCTCAACTCTTGCTGACTGTAGTTCCTGATATCTACATCATCCAAGAGTACTCGCCCTGACTGAAATTCATAAAAGCGCATGAGGACATTGATAATAGATGATTTCCCCGAACCTGTATGACCCACAAAGGCAATGGTTTCACCCTTCTTAACCGAAAAGGAAATATCATCCAGAATCGGATGTTTGCCATCATAAGAAAAGCACACATGTTCAAAACGAATATTGCCTTCTTTGACTTTAGCCTGCCCGTCTTCTTGAAGAGGCTCATAGGTCCTCTCATCAATCAAGGCAAAAACACGGCCTGCAGAAACCAGAGAAGTTTGAAGGGTTGAAAAGTTTTGCGTCACCTCAATCAAGGGGTCAAAGAGGCGATTGATATACTGGATAAAGGCGTACATGGTTCCTGCTGTTATTCCCAGATAAAGTCCACGATAGCCAAAATAGGCCATTAAAACTGCATAGCCTAAGAGTTTCAGCAAACTCATGGCAGGTCTCAAAAAGAGGGCATCCAAGGCTACAGATCGGTTGGCGTAGACCAAGTGTTCTTGGTTGATTTCATCAAATTCTGCCTGCAGGCGCTTCTCCTGATTAAAGGCTTGGATAATCCTGATTCCTTCGATACTTTCTGCTAGCTTGCTGTTAATATCCGATAAGAGACTTCTGGTTTTCTCAATAATCTTGACTGACTTTTTCCGATAGAGATTGACCAAAAGGACAATCAAAGGAAGAAAGAGCAAGACCAAAGCTGTCAAACGATAGTCTAAAACCAACATGGTATAAAGGGTTGTCAGAAAGATAAATACTGCTGAGATAAAACTGGACAAAATCCCTGAAAACATATCACTGATGGTCTCGGTATCATTTGTCAAACGAGAGACGATGGAACCTGCTGGCGTCTTGTCAAAATAAGACATGCCCAGTTTTTCCATATTGGCAAAGGCATCGTGACGAATATCCCTAACAATACTGTAGGACACCCGCGCAAAGAGAAGATTGCCGACATACTGGACCAGAGTTTGCAGGATATAGAGGCCATAGTAGGCTAATAAAACTGTAATAGCAAGATGGTTTAGGTTGCTGAGGTACTGGTCGATAAAGTGGGAAGCTACAAGGGGAATGACACTTTTAATGACCGTCGTCGCGAGGAGAAAACTGAGTGCCAAAAAGGGCAGGAGGCCATAGGGCTTGAGATAAGACATCAAGCGCTTCAATACAGCCCATTGTTCTTTCTTATTCTGCATCTTCTTCTCCTTTCATTTCCAGCTGCTGAGACTGGTAAGTTTGGGCATACCAGCCATCTAAAGCTAGCAGGTCTTCGTGTGTACCGCGTTCGATGATTTGGCCATTTTGCAGGACTAAAATCAAATCTGCATGGACGACTGCACTGAGACGATGTGCTGTGATGATAGTTGTCTTATTCTTCCGCGTCTCCTTGAGGTTGTCGATAATCGCATACTCCGTCTTGGCATCCACGGCTGACAAGGAATCATCCAAAATCAAGATATCAGGGTCTAAAATCATAGCCCGACTCATGGCCAGACGCTGCTTTTGACCACCAGAAAGACTGACTCCTTTTTCACCGATTAGCGTATCAAATCCCTGAGGCATGTCCACAATATCTTGGTAAACTTGCGCTAGTTTAGTCGCTTCCTCGACCGCCGAAAGGGGCAAGTTAGGATTGCCAAAGCGGATATTGTCTAAGATTGAAGCCGCAAAGAGGAACTGGTCCTGCGGAACATAGCCCATAAGGCTACGAAGATCTGTCAGACGATAATTCCGAATATCATGACCATTTAGGTAAATATCACCCTTATCCACATCATATTCACGCAAGAGGAGCTTGATCAAGGACGTTTTTCCAGAGCCTGTCTGCCCGACCAAGCCTAGGGTTTGTCCTTTTTCCAGACTAAAGTGAACATCCGTCAGTGTCTCCTCATTTTCAAAGGCAAAGCTGTCAATGGCATATTCCAAACGTCCATTTTCTATACCATCTAAAGGAAACTCAGGGTCTTGAACAGGTGATTCCTGAGATAAAAGCTCCTCAATCCGTTGGTAAGAAACCTTCCCTCGCTGGGTAATATTAAAGAGGAAGCCAATGGCCATAAGAGGCCAGACCAACATATCCAAATAACTGATAAAAGTGACTAGATTTCCAACCGTGATCTGCCCCTCCTGAATCATCAAGGAACCGACCAAAAGGGTCAAAACATAGGACGAACCAACAAACAAGAGAACCATGGGGTCAAAGAGACTATCGTATTTCATGGTTTGGAGATTCTTTTGGAAGGTTAATTCATTGACTGCCTGAAAAGACTCAAGCTCATCAGCCTGATAACCGAAAGATTTGGTCACTTTGATACCCGATACAGACTCCTGTACCTTGTTATTGAGTTCAGAAAAGGCAGCTTGGGATTCCCCGAAAGCCTTATGGGTCTTTCTCCCTAGACGACTAGTCGCATAAGCCATGAAAGGCAAGGGAAGAATGGCAACCAAGGTCATTTGCCATGAAATGCTAAAAAGCATGGTCAGCAGAGTCACCAGAGCCGTGATAGAGGCATCCACCGCAGACATAACACCGCCACCTGCTAAACGAGTTAAGGCGTTGATATCATTGGTGGCGTGTGCCATCAGGTCCCCCGTCCGATAGGTCTGATAAAAGGCTGGCGACATCTTAGTAAAATGTTCAAACAAGCGAGACCGCATGATCTGCCCCAGACGATAGGAAGTTCCGAGGATATACATGCGCCAAACATAGCGCAGATAGTACATCCCAAAGGCTGCCAGCAGTAAATAAAATAGATTAAGAAGGAGGTCCTGCTGGGTTAATTGTCCTCCAGTTATGGCATCAATCACCCGTCCCATGACCATGGGGGGAATGAGGTTAAGAATAGCGACTAAAATCAGCGCTAAGATTCCTACGAGATAACGGCGCTTTTCGAGTTTGAAAAACCACCAGAGTTTTTGAATAATGGACATAAACTCCCTTTCTGATTGCAAATGGAAACCTGAGGCAGAGACCTCAGGTTTTTCTTATTCATAGGTTACGACTGAGACGACACCCTTGTCATACTCAGCGATAAAGATATTGGCTACATTATCATACCCTTGTTTGCTGAGGTTATCAAGCAGCCATTCTTCGCTCCGACCAATAGTCTCCAAAATTTCGACTTGGATAACACCGTCTGTGACAACAGGATACTTGGGATTCTCATCTCCCATTTGGACTACGATGAGTTGACCGTTCTGCTCCTGCATAGCGCGTTTGACTTGTTTCATTTGGAAAATTCCCTGGCTACGGAGCTTAAGTGCTACATCCGCTGCAGATAATCCAACAGAACGACAGGCTTCTGGATCAATCTTCCCATTTTTGATGAGCAGGGTTGGCTTCCCATCAATCAAACGTTTCACAAAGTGAACATTGTTGTTAAGCCATTTGAGAGTCAAGACCAGAATGGTCCACATAATCAGGATGACTGCATACTGAAGGATACTGATAGCGCTATTGTAAATCACCCCACCGATGATACCCCCGAGTACATAGTTCTGAATTTGATCTATTGCTGAGTTAGGCGCTAGGTTGCCCTTTCCTGTCACATTGATTACAAAAACCAGAGAAAAGAGACCCAAGGCTAGTTTGATTAAAATTTCGATATAATTGAGTGTCATTTGTTCTCCTCCACAAGTTCAATTGCATCTGTTTTATACAATTCCACTTTCTCTAGCAGGTGCTTGTCTGGCTCACTGCCGTTCAGGGCACGGTAGAAATTTGGACCCACCTTAATTAGCGCTCCATCTGTTGCTGCAGAAGTATTAACGTAAACTTCTGATTTATCCACTCCCAAGTCTTTGGAAATGACCTCTATGAAATGAAGGGAAGTTTGAAATTGATTGTTAGAAGCTTGATTGGTCTGATATTTTGAAATTGTCACCAAAAGGAGAGCTAATAAGGTCAAAGCTGAAATCATGACCAACTCACGAAATTTGGTCCCCTTTTTATCATGGTAAGCCTTAAAAGCAAAAAATCCTGTGATGGCTAGGAGAACAATCCCAAAGCCAATCATGATTCCATTTTGCTGACTGATTTGGCTAAGCACATAGTCATAAGAGTAGAATTTCATCTATTTTCACTCCCTTTCATAAAATCATTCTTCATTATAAACGAAAGAGAGTGATTTTTCAAACCATACGTTGGGGAAATAGACCTTTTTTTGGTATAATAAAATCTATAATCTCAATGAAAAAGGTAACTTTATGAAACTCATCTCATGGAATATTGATTCCCTCAATGCTGCCCTAACTAGTGATTCAGCTCGTGCCAAATTGTCCCAAGAAGTCCTACAAACCTTGGTAGCTGAAAATGCCGATATTATCGCTATCCAAGAAACCAAACTTTCTGCCAAGGGCCCTACAAAAAAACATCTGGAAGTTCTCGAAGAACTCTTTCCAGGATATGAAAATACTTGGCGGTCTTCCCAAGAACCTGCTCGCAAAGGTTATGCTGGAACCATGTTCCTCTATAAGAAAGAACTCACGCCCACTGTTAGTTTTCCAGAGATTGGCGCCCCTTCTACTATGGACTTGGAAGGCCGTATCATCACCCTAGAATTTGATGCATTTTTCGTGACCCAAGTTTACACACCAAACGCTGGAGATGGTCTCAAACGCTTGGAAGAACGCCAAGTCTGGGATGCCAAATATGCTGAGTATCTAGCTGAGTTAGACAAAGAAAAACCAGTCCTTGCGACTGGTGACTACAACGTGGCCCACAAGGAAATCGACCTTGCAAATCCTGCCAGCAACCGCCGTTCACCTGGATTTACAGACGAAGAACGTGCTGGATTTACCAACCTCTTGGCAACTGGATTTACCGACACCTTCCGCCACATTCACGGCGATGTCCCAGAACGTTACACTTGGTGGGCGCAACGCAGCAAGACTTCTAAAATCAACAATACAGGCTGGAGAATCGACTACTGGCTGACAAGCAACCGCGTGGCTGACAAGGTGACCAAGTCTGATATGATTGACTCCGGTACGCGCCAAGACCACACACCCATTGTCATGGAGATTGAACTCTAAGGAGAAAACGAATGGACTATCAAGCTGTCATTCCTGAATTTGTAGTATCTGACATCGAAAAATCACGCCACTTCTACTGCGACTTGCTGGGATTTTCTGTCGAATACGAGCGTCCAGAGGAGAAATTTCTCTTCCTCTCGCTTGAAGACTGCCAACTTATGCTAGAAGAAGGCAGCACAGAAGAATTAGCCCAACTAACCTATCCTTTCGGGCGCGGTGTCAATATTTCCTTTGGCATTGCGGATGTTCCTCAGCTCCACCAAAAACTGCTGGAAGCTGACTATCCTATCCATCGTCCCCTGACAAAAAGAGAATTTCGCGTAGGAAATAGCTTTATTTATCCTCATGAGTTTGCAGTCTTGGATCCTGATGGTTATTTTTTAAGATTTAGTGAATAGAATAATAGAACCCTACAATACTGTGTCGTGTTGTAGGTTTCTGTTTGTTCGCTTTTTTTATCTAAACACCAACAAAATATTTGATTTCTAAAGCTATTTAGTGTAAAATAATGACATTAACGCTTTGACGTTCTATTATAGTACCATTTTACTTGTTTATGTCGTGAATTGGCACGACGTTTCTACAAGGTGCCGGAACACCTAACAATGAGTATGTCAGCTGAAGGTATGGTGTTGGCCATGCCTATTTTGGGGACTTACTTAGGGGATTAAGTAGGTCCTTTTTCTATTACATACTAGAAATTCTAGACAAGCAAATGAAGCATCTTTTAGACTTTAGGAGGTCTTATGAAATTATTAGAAGAGCGCATCCTTCAGGATGGGCATATCTTGGGTGACAACATCCTTAAGGTAGATTCCTTTTTAACCCATCAAGTTGACTATCGTTTGATGCGGGAAATTGGTAAAGTTTTTGCAGAAAAATTCGCAACTGCTGGCATTACCAAGGTTGTAACGATTGAAGCTTCAGGGATTGCCCCAGCCGTTTTTACAGCTGAAGCCTTAGATGTTCCTATGATTTTCGCAAAGAAAGCTAAAAACATCACTATGAACGAAGGCATCTTAACTGCTGAGGTTTACTCCTTTACCAAGCAGGTGATCAGCACGGTTTCCATCGCTGGGAAATTCCTCTCACCAGAGGACAAGGTCTTGATTATCGATGATTTCCTAGCAAATGGACAAGCTGCCAAAGGCTTGATTCAAATCATCGAACAGGCCGGAGCAACAGTCGAAGCGATTGGTATCGTAATTGAAAAATCCTTCCAAGATGGTCGTGATTTACTTGAAAAAGCAGGCTACCCTGTACTATCGCTCGCTCGCTTGGATCGTTTCGAAAACGATCAGGTCGTATTTAAGGAGGCAGATCTCTAATGCAACAACAAGAAAAACACTCGCAAGCCGCGGTTCTAGGGCTTCAGCACCTTCTCGCAATGTACTCAGGCTCTATCCTAGTTCCTATTATGATTGCTACAGCTCTTGGTTATTCAGCTGAACAGTTGACCTACCTAATCTCCACAGATATCTTCATGTGTGGGGTAGCTACCTTCCTTCAACTCCAGTTGAATAAACATTTTGGTGTTGGCCTCCCTGTTGTACTCGGAGTTGCTTTCCAGTCAGTCGCTCCCTTGATTATGATTGGTCAGAGTCACGGTAGCGGAGCTATGTTTGGCGCCCTTATCGTTTCAGGGATTTATGTAGTTCTGATTTCAGGTATTTTCTCAAAAGTGGCCAATCTCTTCCCATCTATCGTAACCGGATCTGTTATTACCACGATTGGATTAACCCTGATTCCTGTCGCTATTGGAAATATGGGAAATAATGTTCCAGAGCCAACTGGTCAAAGTCTCTTGCTTGCAGCCATCACTGTTCTGATCATCCTCTTGATTAACATCTTTACTAAAGGATTTATCAAGTCTATCTCCATTTTGATTGGTCTGGTTGTCGGAACCGCCATTGCTGCTACCATGGGCTTGGTTGATTTCTCCCCTGTTGCGGCAGCACCACTAGTCCATGTCCCAACTCCCCTCTACTTTGGGATGCCAACCTTTGAAATCTCCTCTATTGTCATGATGTGTATCATCGCAACGGTTTCTATGGTTGAGTCCACAGGTGTTTACCTAGCCTTGTCTGATATCACAAAAGATCCAATCGACAGCAAGCGCCTTCGCAACGGTTACCGAGCAGAAGGTCTGGCCGTACTTCTCGGAGGAATCTTTAACACCTTCCCTTACACAGGATTTTCACAAAACGTTGGTTTGGTTAAATTGTCAGGTATCAAAACCCGTCTGCCAATCTACTACGCAGCTGGTTTCCTAGTCCTCCTTGGACTCCTTCCTAAGTTTGGTGCCCTCGCCCAAATCATTCCGAGCCCTGTTCTTGGAGGTGCCATGCTGGTGATGTTTGGCTTTGTTTCCCTTCAAGGTATGCAAATCCTCGCCCGCGCTGACTTTGCTAACAATGAACACAACTTCCTTATCGCAGCTGTTTCAATCGCTGCAGGTGTTGGACTCAACAATAGCAATCTCTTTGTCAGCATGCCAACAGCCTTCCAAATGTTCTTCTCAAACGGAATCGTCGTAGCCAGCCTACTTGCCATTGTCCTCAATGTCGTATTAAATCGAAAAAAGAAATAAGAAAAAGAGGTGCGAGCCTCTTTTTTCTATATCCTCACCTGTCTCTCATCTGACCTCTGGCCTGTGACAAACATAGTAAAGGTTGCTTTGCAGACATTTCTACCCTCTTGATTGGTGATATCGACATCCACTACACAGGTTGTGCGACCTTGATGGACACATTCTCCTTTAATGGTCAGCACATCGTCAAGTTTTCCTGCCTTGAGGTAGTTGATAGAGGACTGGAGTGTCACTCCATCTAGCCCCAGAGATATGACCACCAAACCACTAATCTGGTCGCAAAGGGTAAAGAGATAGCCACCATGGGCATTGCCATAGTAGTTGAGCGACGAGTCCACTACTTTGGTCGTCACCACAACGTGACCATCTCTCATTTGTTCAATTTCGTAATTTTCAAAGGCAGATATAGCGTCAAAATGAAAATCTTTCATCGTTTCCTCCTGATATTTCAAACGACACTATCATACTACTTTTTATAGGACTGTGCAAGGAGAAAGCTCCTAGTCTGGCAAAATACCGACCTGTTCTACAAAGCGCATAAAGGCTACCTGTCCATGCTCCGTCTGCTTGTAAACCCCTGCATCCTCAAGTACACGCGCAAAGATAGCACCCACAGAGTCCTTGACGATTTCAAGGGCTTTTTCTTTATCCGCTAGGTCTGGATATTGGTCTTTAAGTTGGTCTGCCCATTCCTGATGATAGTCGGCAACTGTATCAGCTTCTCCAACAAGGTAGGCGGCTACTTGCTCCACTTCTGCTTTCAAACGTGGTGGCAAGATTGCCAAGCCCATGACCTCAATCAAGCCGATATTTTCCTTCTTGATATGTTGAACATCCTTGTGGGGATGATAAATGCCATCAGGATGTTCTGGCGATGTCTGATTGTCCCGCAAGACCAAGTCCAACTCAAACTGTCCATCACGCTTACGCGCAATCGGTGTGATAGTATGGTGCGGTGTCCCGTCTGTCTCCGCTAAAATCTGCACACTAGGATCTGAATACTGGCGCCATTCCTGCAAAATCTTGTCAGCCAAGTTGATCAAATTCTCCTTGGAATTCGAAGTCAAACGTAGGACAGACATGGGCCACTTGACAATCCCAGCCTTGACCTGCTCAAAACCAGTAAAACGGAAGGTCTTTTGCAAGGGAGCCAATTCCATAGGAAATACGTGACGGCCTCCCTGATAGTGATCATGAGTTAAAATAGAGCCTCCCACAATCGGTAGGTCGGCATTTGAGCCCGCAAAATAACCTGGAAACTGCTCTACGATAGCTAACAGCCGCTCAAAGCTCTGCCGACCAATGGCCATGGGACGATGCTGACCATCTAAGAAAATACAGTGCTCATTAAAGTAAGCATAGGGAGAATACTGGAATCCCCACTCCTGACCCGCCATTTCAAAACGGATAATGCGGTGATTGCTACGGGCTGGATGATTGATCCGACCATGATAGCCCTCATTCTCTAGACAAAGCTGACACTGAGGATAATTGCTAGCTTGCACCAACTTGGCTGCCGCAATCTCCTTAGGATCCTTTTCCGGCTTAGAGAGGTTGATGGTGATCTCAAGTTCTCCGTAATCAGATGATACACGATAAGCAATATTTTTAGCAATGGCCTTGAGTTTGATGTAGTCATTTTTCTGGCTAAGTTGGTAGAAGTCCGCAATTGCCTGCTCAGGAGAGTGGGCATAGGTTGTCCAAAAGTCCCGATTGACCTGACTTGGACAAGGGGTCACCAAATCCATCAGTTCAGCACCGAGGATTTCACGCGCAGTCTGACTATCCTCAATCGTCTCTAATCGAACCGCTTCCTCAATCAGCTGGTCCTTGAGGTCAATCAATGTATCTAGATTGGTCTTAACTTCCAAAACACCGTCTCCCACTCGTGCTAAGACACGATTGGTCAGGTAGATTCGATCCATTTCCTCAAATGAACTTTCAGAAATGACATGTGTTACAAATTTATCTACTAAGGTCACTATAGAGCCTCCTTTTGACTAGTCAAGGACGCGAGTGCCACCTGCAACTTCAGCGATATAGAAGCTTGGAGCGTATCCAACTACTTCCTCATAGTGCTTGCCAACAGCTACTTTAAAGGCCTCAACAGCATCTTTTGGCACCAAGGCAATGGCACAGCCACCAAAACCTGCTCCTGTCATACGAGCACCGAGAACACCTTCTTGAGCCCAAGCTGTGTGAACAAGAGTATCCAATTCCAAGCCAGTTACTTCATAGTCATGTTCTAGGGAAACGTGAGAAGCATTCATCAAGCGACCAAATGTTTCCAAATCTCCTGCTTGAAGAGCTGCTTGAGCTTTAAGGGTGCGTTGGTTTTCAAGCACAGCATGGCGAACACGTTTCAAACGATTTTCGTCTTTAATCAGATAGCTGTATTGGTCAAAGGCCCACTCATCCAATTCACCCAAGGTCTGAATGTCCAAGGCAACTTGCAATTCTTCCACGGCTTTTTCACACTCGGCACGACGTTCGTTGTATTTAGAGTCCGCTAGTTCACGGCGTTTATTGGTATTCATAATAACAACGACATTGTCCTTCAAATCAAGTGGCACCAACTCGTACTCTAAAGTGTTGGTATCTAGGTAAATAGCGCGTTGGTCAGCACCCATACCGATGGCAAACTGGTCCATGATACCAGAGTTTACTCCGATAAAGTTATTCTCAGTTTGTTTTCCGATTTTAACCAAATCCAAACGGTCTAGTTTTAAATCAAAGAGATGCTCTGCCACGACCCCTGTCAAGAGTTCCAAGGATGCAGAAGAAGACAAGCCAGCACCATTTGGGATATTCCCAAAGACATAGAAATCAAAACCTTTGTCAATGACATGACCAGCTTCTTGCAAGAAATGGAGAACCCCTTTTGGATAGTTGGTCCAGCTGTGCTCTTTTTCAAACTTGAGGTCAGCAAGAGGCACTTCGATAATGCCCTTGTCCTCAAAGTTGGCTGAGTAGAAACGCAAAACTTGGTCGTCACGCTTGCGAGCCGCCCCATAGGTCCCCAAGGAAATAGCAACAGGAAAAACGTGCCCACCGTTGTAGTCTGTGTGTTCACCAATCAAATTGATACGGCCTGGTGAAAAGAAGGTTTGGTCTGCTTCTTGACCAAAAACGGCAAGAAAGTCTTTGCGAAGGACTTCAGCAGTAAGATGTTGTGTCATATGAATTCTCCTTTGACTGTTCGTTAATCCACCTTATACTCAATGAAAATCAAAGAGCAAACTAGGAAACTAGCCGCAGGCTGTACTTGAGTACGGCAAGGCGACGTTGACGTGGTTTGAATTTGATTTTCGAAGAGTATTAACGTGTAATCGTTTTCTTCTATTGTATCCAAGGGATTTTCCAAGGTCAATCCTTTTTACTAAAATTTTACTAAACTATCAGTAAAAAGCAGAAAAATATGATATACTAACCTAAAAGAAGGAGGATTTATGGCTACATTAAAAGACATTGCACAGCTAGCCTCTGTCTCTATCGCGACCGTATCCCGTGTCCTCAATCGCGACCAGAGTCTATCTGTTACAGAAGAAACCAGACACCGTATTTTAACTGTCGCTGAAGAGCTGGGCTATACCAAGCACCTCAAGACAGGCGAGTCCCACAAACCCAAGCAAAAGATTGCCATTATCCAATGGGTCAGCGAACAAGGGGAGCTAGACGATCTCTACTACTACCAGATTCGCCTAGGCATAGAAAAAAGAGCCCAAGAGTTGGACTATGATATCTTGCGCTATTTTAACGACCATCCTTTTACTCTGAGCGAAGAAGTAATCGGGATACTCTGTATTGGAAAGTTCAGCCGATCACAGATCACTGCCTTTGAAGAATACCAAAAACCCCTGGTCTTTTTAGACAGCGATACACTTTCATTGGGACATACCTGTATTATCACGGATTTTTACACTGCTGTAAAGCAAGTTGTCGATCACTTCCTCAGCCAAGGGCTTGATCGTATCGGGATTCTCACTGGCCTTGAAGAAACAACCGACCAAGAAGAAATCATCCAGGATAAACGTCTAGAAAATTTTAAGAACTACAGTCAAGAAAAGGGAATCTATCGTGAAGAACTGGTCTTTCAAGGAAGCTTTACTGCCCAGTCTGGATATGACTTGATGAAGGAGGCTATTCACAAGTTGGGGGATCAACTCCCTCCAGCATTTTTCGCAGCCAGTGATAGTTTAGCCATCGGTGTCCTCCGTGCCCTTCAAGAAGCTGGAATTAGCCTGCCAGACCGCGTCAGCCTCATTTCCTTTAACGACACTAGCCTGACCAAGCAAGTCTATCCTCCCCTCTCCAGCATCACCGTCTATACCGAGGAAATGGGCAGAGCAGGTATGGATATCCTTAACAAGGAAGTACTCCACGGTCGCAAAATCCCTAGCCTGACCATGCTGGGAACCAGACTGACTCTGAGAGAAAGTACAAGGAATGAATAGAAAAAGGTGGATAAAGAAGTAGGCCTTTATCCACCTTTTTGTGGTTTAGTTGTTATTCGCTACGAAGCGATTCGACTGGGTCTTTCTTAGCAGCGATGCGTGAAGGGATGAGACCTGCTAACATAGTTAGGACAATCGAAATACCGATAAGGATTAGAGCTACTTCTATTGGTAATTGCGCTACATTTTCCACATTTGTCATTTTCGCAACAATCGTATTGATTGGAAATGTCGCAAGGAGAGTAACCGCGATACCGAGCACCCCAGAGATGAATCCTTCGATGGCTGTTTCAGCAGTAAAGATACGACGAATGTCTTTCTTCGAAGCCCCCATTGCACGTAGGATTCCGATTTCTTTTGTACGTTCGAGAACTGAAATGTACGTGATAATCGAAATCATTATAGAAGATACAATGAGTGAGATGGCCACAAAGCCAACGAGTACTGTTGTCACTACGCCAACCAATGTCGTAATTGAAGACATGATAGTTTGGATATCATCTGAATAAGCGAGTACCTTATCGTCTTCTCCAGCTTCTTTTTTCGCCGTGTTATAGGCGTTTATAAATTCTTTCAAGTCTTGTTTTTGTTGGAACGAGGGGTTGTAGAGCTCAATGGCAGCTGGTTTAGATTTGTTGATGACGCCCATTTTTGCGAGGTTTTCCTCGTAAGTGGCAGCCGAGTTATCGTTATATTGTTGGACATACTGCGCTTGTTCTTCAGGAGTCATTTTGGCTAACTGAATTTTTTCTTCTTCAGTTAAATTCTCCGAACTGAATGGTTTAGGATCTTTGGCAAAGTCTTTACCCGTAAATACATTTAGATTTTGATTGGCTTCCTGTTCCTTAACGATATCACTATTTTGAATATGCTCGGAAGTGTAATCAATAAGGGCGCTTGTGTAGGCGATTCCTCCTGAAGGAGCATTCACGCCTGAACTTGTGCCGTCTTTTTGGCGAAGGACACCCACAATTTTAAGTTCGAGCCCATTCTCGATTTGAGTGGTCATATAAGAAGCATTATCAATCTTATTGAGCCATAAGTTATTTTCTTTCACAAAACGCTTTGTATTGACAACTGCTTTGAAAGTTTTTCCGATAAAATCACTATATTGATACGTTTGAGAAGAGAGTTCGTCGAGCTTCTTCGTGTCGTTCAATTCACTGGGATCTTTGATACGCAAACTATAGAGCAACAAGTCGCTAATTTGATTGTTTTCATCTACGATAAGGACGATCTCGGACTTATCTTGTGGGAAGCGTCCTTCCAACACGTCGTACTTGCTTTCTAGCATTGAAGAATCACTAGAAAGTTCAGTCCAGTAGTTGAGGTTTTGTAAGTATCCCTTCATCGTTTGGTTCGCTGTTTCTACTTCATCAGCTAAGGTTGAAGGCAGAATACTTTTGGGTCCGTTGGAAGTATCACTTGCATAGATAAACGGTTGTAAATTGTATCGGTAACGAATGTCTTTTGTGAGAGATTCGACCTTCGAAGCGTGTTCCTCCAAGTAAGTCTTGAAGGAAGCTAAGTCGTTCTTTCCGATTTGTTTTTTCAATAAATTAGTTAAAACCGTATTGATACCGAGCTCATGATTATCCTTGTAAGGCTTCTCGCTCAAATCTGGAGAGGTCGCCAACAAGTTGCTCTGGTTCTGCTCGCTAATCGTCAGTGGAAGAGAGACGAGAGTATCTTCCTGCACCTTTTTAACGTAGTCACTCACACCATTTGAAAGGGCTAAGATAAGGGCAATCCCGATAATCCCGATGGAACCGGCAAAGGCTGTCAGGAAGGTACGGCCTTTCTTCGTCAATAGGTTATTAAACGAAAGGGCTAGAGCTGTCATAAAGCTCATCTTCGTCTTCGTGAACTGGATGTCGACTTGCTTTATCTCCTCTGTTGGTTCGCATGGGTTTGAGTCGCTCAAGATGTTTCCATCTAATACTTGTACGATACGTGTGGAGTACTTCTGTGCCAGCTCTGGGTTATGCGTCACCATGATAACCAAACGTTCCTTGGCGATGTCTTTTAGCAACTCCATGATTTGTAGAGAAGTCTCAGAATCAAGCGCTCCTGTAGGTTCATCAGCTAAAACGACCTTTGGATTATTGACAAGTGCACGAGCAATCGCAATCCGTTGCATCTGTCCTCCAGACATTTGGTTTGGCTTCTTATATAAATGGTCTTTTAATCCAACGCGTTCAAGAGCTTCGATAGCACGTTTCTTACGTTCTGCTTTTGAAACGCCCGAAAGAGTCATTGCAATTTCTACGTTGGAGAGTGCAGTTTGGTGCCCGATGAGATTATAAGACTGAAAGACGAAACCGATGGTGTGGTTTCTGTAGCTATCCCAATCGCGGTCTTTAAATTGCTTTGTTGATTTTCCTTGGATGAGTAAATCACCGGATGTGTATTGGTCGAGTCCCCCGATGATATTTAATAGGGTGGTTTTCCCAGAACCCGATTGCCCGAGAATGGAGACAAACTCATTCTCACGGAAACGAATCGAGATATCCTTTAGCGCATGGAACTCTTGATCGCCCGTATGATAGACTTTTGAAATGTGTTGTAGCTGTAACATCGCCTATCTCCTTTCAGTGATATATGTAGTCTATCACAATTTCATATTGGAGTAAATATGTTATATTTACAATTCATCAAAAATAATCAACAAATGGAAAATCGACTTCTTATGAATGATGATGTCTATGACTTTGACCTACTTCCAACCCCTCAATGTTTCGCTTATGAGTTTGGTGACTTGCTAGGTTTGCATCAACTTCAATGGTAACATTTTGAAAACCATAATCTTTGAGTAAATTACGAATGGATTCTTTACAATACTCCATATATTCAATCTCTTCTAGGCAAACATGAACAATGGCGTCATTTTCCAGACCATCCATAGACCAAATACTGAGTTGATTTACACTTTTAACATTAGTTAGCCTTACTAACTCTTTCTCTAGCTTAGCAGTCTCGATACCTTCAGGCACCGCATCTAAGAAAATCTTAAGGGTAGACCAAAAGCGAGGAATGGCTTTCCAGAGAATAAAGCAAGAAATCAATAGCGATAAAAGCGGATCAAGAAAGTACCAGTCAGTGACATACAGAACACAAGCAACCAGAATAACCGCTAGCCAACCTAGAATATCTTCTAGAAAATGTAGGGTCAGGATAGCTTCGTTCTTGGTCTGACCCTTACGAACGACCAGACTAGCCAAGAGATTGATAATAATTGCGATAACTCCCAGCCACAGCATACCTTGGTAATCGACAGGCTCCGGAGAAAGCAGACGGGGAATGCTTTCTAAAATCATTATGATTGACCCCGTAAAGAGGATAACAGCTGTCAGCATGGCACCTAGCAGACTGAAACGTTTGTAACCAAGAGTGTAACGTTTGTCTTCCTGACGATTGGAAATAGTTTCCAAGCAAGCTGATAAGCCTATGGCAAGGGCATCACCCAAATCATGAACCGCATCTGCTAATACAGCGCTTGAATTAAAGATGACACCAAAAATAAATTCGACAACAGAAAATGATAGATTTAAGAAAAAAGCTAACCAGATAGATGTTTTAGAACTCATTTCTCTCCCTCCTTTGGTATAATAGATATATACTTCTTTCATTTGTATTATCTAATAAAATCCAAAGAAAGGATAGAAGCAAACTGTCAGCCCTATTCAGTTCTGAACAGTTTGCCCCAAGTGTCTATATGCAAAAAAGGGACCGTCGAGTCAGCAAGACGAAAAAAGCCATTTATCAAGCTTTTTTACAAGTTTTGAACGACAAGGGCTATGATGCCACTACTGTCCAAGATATCATTGACTTGGCAGATGTTGGGCGCTCGACCTTTTACTGTCACTACGAGAGCAAGGAGCTGCTTTTAGATGAACTCTGTCGCTACCTCTTTCATCATCTCTTTGAAAGGGAAGAACACTTAACTACAGAAGGCTACCTCGCACATATCTTTTTACATTTTCAAAAAAACCAAGACCATGTCACCAGTCTTCTTTTTTCCAAAAACGACTACTTTCTCCGCCAACTACACAAGGAACTCGAACACCATGTTTACCCCATGGTAGCGGAGGATTTGCAAGAGGCCTATCCAAACATTCCGGCTTCCTACCTCAAACATTTTGTAGTAACCAATTTTATCGAAACACTGACCTGGTGGCTAAAAAATGGAAAATCTTATACAGAAGACCAAGTAGTGAGATTTTACTTAGATGTGATTGAGATGACTTCTACAAAATCACTCTAGATTTAATCCTGTTACGAAGAAAGGAATCAACCATGTTAAATTCTATTATCCTAGGAATACTAACGATTGTACTAGCTCTCGGTTTTTCACTTCTCCATCTCGCAGCTGCTTTCGCAGCCATGAAAGAAAAAAATTACTGTCGGGGAAATATGTGTATCTTGGTAGGGAGCTGTCTCACCTCACTAGCTCTTGCTATCTTTTTCTTTATCCCGCTTGCAACTGTCGTCTTATGGATAGTGGGCTCTAGCATCATCTGCTACGGTGCTTACTGGAATGGGCAACAGCAAGAAAGTCAACATATATCGCACCACATTATAAGGGGCACACTAGCGGCTTTGATCACGCTCTTGTTTATCTTACTCTAACATTAAAAATCCCATCTCGAATTATAGACGAGATGGGATTTTGTCTGCTAAAGAAGGGAGCTAGTGACTACCACTGACTTTCCTTTTATTTCTTCAACAAGCCTTGTTCTTGTAGAAATTCCTTGGCTACTTGTTCTGCTGCTTTGCCTTCGACACCAACTTGATAGTTGAGCTGGCTCATCTGGCTTTCAGAAATTTTACCAGCCAGTTTATTAAGCACCGTTTCCAACTCTGGATGTTTCTTAAGAAGAGCTGCTTTCATCAGAGGAGCCCCTTGATAAGGTGGGAAGAGTTGCTTATCATCTTCCAAAACCTGTAAATCATAACGCGCCAACTCTGCATCGGTCGAATAGGCGTCCGTGATTTGAATATCACCTGACTGAATAGCCTGATAACGAAGGGCTGGTTCCATTGTCGCTACATTGAGATTGAGACCGTAGAGAGACTGCAAGCCCTTATTTCCATCATCGCGGTCATTAAATTCGAGAGTAAACCCTGCCTTCAGCTGACCTTCTACTTTTTTCAAGTCTGAAATGGTCTTCAAGCCATATTCTTGAGCAATCTTTTTTGGAACAGCTACAGCGTAGGTATTTTGATAAGACATGGGTTTAAGATAGGTTAGATGATCCTGCTTGGCAATACCATCACGCGCCACTTGATAAACCTGCTCTGGTTCATGACCTACTTTAGGTGCTGGTTGAAGCAAACTTTCAGTCACCGTACCGGTAAATTCAGGATAGATGTCAATATCCCCTTTTTTCAGAGCTTCATAGAGAAAGCTTGTTTTCCCAAAATTCGGTTTAACAGTCGCAGACATGCTGGTATTTTCTTCGATCAGCAACTTATACATATTAGTCAAGATTTCTGGTTCAGGCCCCAATTTCCCAGCGATGACCAGGTTTTCTTTCTCTTTCTGAGCCAAAAGAGCTGGGCTATAAGACAGACCGAGCAAGACCGTCACCAAGGTAAAACCAGCAAAAATCGTCCGCAATTTCGCTTTTTCCATTACTTTTAGTAGGAAGTTAAAGGCAATGGCTAGCACTGCAGAAGAAAGTGCCCCAATCAAAATCAAACTGGCATTATTACGGTCAATTCCCAACAGGATAAAGGAACCCAGTCCCCCTGCACCAATCAAGGCCGCCAAGGTTGCCGTACCGATAATCAAGACCGCTGCCGTCCGAATCCCAGACATCATGACAGGCATGGCTAGTGGAATTTCAAACTTCTTGAGTCGCTCCCATCTGGTCATCCCAAAAGCAATCCCTGCCTCTTGCAGACTCGGATCAATTCCCTTCAGCCCAGTGATGGTATTTTGCAAAATCGGAAAAATCGCATAAATCACCAGAGCTGTCAAAGCCGGCAAGGTCCCAATTCCCATCAAGGGGATAAAAAGCCCCAACAAAGCTAGAGACGGGATGGTCTGGAAAATCCCAGCAATCTGCAAGACCCAATCCGCCAACTTTTCATGATAACGGAGAAATACTGCTAAAGGTAGGGCTAGTAAAATTGCTAAGATCAAGGTCAAAAGTGACAACTGCAAATGTTGAGATAGGGCTGTTACCCAATCACTAAAACGATCCTGAAAAGTTGATATTAAATTAGCCATGGGCTCCACCTCCAAACAAGTCTGCCACAAAGTCTGTGGCAGGAGCTTTTAAAATAGTCTCAGGATTCGCCACTTGAACAATCTCCCCATCCTGCAAAACAGCGATCCGATCACCTAATTTCAACGCCTCATCCGTATCATGGGTCACAAAAATCGTTGTCATCCCAAATTCATTGTGCAATTCTCTGGTCAAGGTTTGTAGTTGTTTTCTCGAAATAGCATCTAAAGCTGAAAAAGGCTCATCCATGAGGAGAATCTTAGGCTGACCAATCATAGCACGAACAATACCAACCCGCTGCTGTTCTCCACCAGATAATTCACTAGGTAGGCGATGACCATAGTCAGCTACTGGTAAACCAACCTTAGCCAAGAGTTCTTCTGTTTTCTTAACAATCTCTTCCTTGCTCCACCCCTTCATTTCAGGAATGAGGGCAATATTTTCCGCAACTGTTAGATTGGGAAACAGAGCAATGGCCTGTAAAACATAACCAGTAGAAAGACGAAGTTCACGCTCATCATAGTCCTTGATACGCTTGCCATCCATGTAAATATCGCCATCCGTAGGTTCCAAGAGACGGTTGATCATCTTGAGCATGGTTGTCTTACCTGAGCCAGATGGACCAACTAAAACCATAAACTCCCCATTCTCAATTCTTAAATTAACATTTCTCAAGACATCTTTTTCTGTGTAACGTAAAGCTACATTTTTGTATTCAATCATTCTGTATCCTCAATTTAAAACTTCCCTCGATTGGTCAAGTCTTCTGCCTTAGGCATAACTTCCTTATTATCCCAATGCTCCACAATCAAGCCGTTCTCCAAACGGAAGATGTCATACTGGGCATAAGCCACTCCATCAATCTGAGTCTGCCCATAGCTAACCACATAGTTCCCTTGTCCCAAAAGCTGGAAAACAAAGTCGAAAGTGACACCATGTTCAGCCACATAGTTTTTATAAGCAGCACTTCCTTGTCCAATCTCATGACTATGCTGAATCAAATCGTCTGCCACATAATCACTCCACTGCTCCAGTTCCCCATTTTGGAAAATTTCTGTCAAGAAACGGCGAACAGTTTTTTTATTTTCTGCTGTCTTATCCAAATCCGTAATTTCAAAATCACCAAAGATCTGATCTAACTGTTCATTTTCTGGAGTGCGATAGTAGTCAATGACATCCCAATGCTCCACGATACGACCATTCTCATCAGAACGGAAAGTATCTGTCGTCACCCATTGCGCTTCCCCGCCATTGAGATATTGGTGAACATGGACAAAGACCAGATTGCCGTCTTCAATGGTGCGAACAATTTTCATCTCACGCTCGGGATAACGCTCAAAGAAATTTGCAAAGAAAGCCGAAAAACCTTCTTTCCCATCTGGCACACCTGTCGAATGTTGGATATAAGTATCCCCTACGGACTGGGCTTGAGCCTCAGCAACTCGTCCGTCTTGAATAGCATGAATATATAGATTTTGTGCATTTTTAACTTGTTTTGACATGATTTACGCCTCTTTTTCTTTCAAATTTTCTAAAATGCGTTCCTGATAACTTTCAAACTGGCGAATTTCTTCCTCTGAGAAGCCTTTATAAAAAATCGCATCCAGTTTTTGACTGATACGATGGCCAACTTCTTTCTGAGACCAACCACGCTCCGTCAACTTGACATATTTTTTTCTCTTGTCTATTCCACATGGACTGATGGTAACCAGATTTTGCTCCTCAAGTTTCTTAATCATGGTTGTGAGCGTATTGTTGGTGAGACCAGTCGCCAGCGCAATATCTGTCGCAGTTGCACAGCCAGTTTCACTATTCCATAAAACAGTGAGAATCTTACCCTGCTCACTTCGATAAAGAGCCTCCGGATCCTGACTCAGTAACTTTTGAAAAATCCGCCCATTCAGCAAACGAATATGGTGGGCTACTAAATGACTATCTTTCATGACTTCTCCAATTTATTTCTATATCGAATTTTCTCCATTGTAGCACCTGCTGTTTCATCTGTCAACTATTTCGATTTAGAAATAATTTCTACCAACAAAAAAGACCTCCTACCTAAAGCAGAAGATCTCTAATCTTGATCAACTTAATCTGTCATTTCGGACACCAGTGTTCGATGTTCCAGTGGTAGACTGCACATAACCAGCAAGAAGATGAATCCTGACTGAATCCAAAAGAGAGCCAAGTCAAAAATTCCATGTACAGCGACTACTGTAAGGAAGGAGAGATAAAGACCGATAATTGGTCGTTTACCAGACTCCTGACTCATATCCATCATCATGTGAACCGGGATAACCGAAGAAATGGATAAGAGAATGGTTCCAATCAAACCATAACTTAAAATAGTATCGATGTAAAGACTATGCGCGTGCTCGTGGTAAGGTGCATGAATTCTCGGATAGGAATTCATATAGGTCAGTGGACCCTCACCCCAGATCGGATTTTGCTTGAACAAAGTCATACCCGCATTCCAGATTGAAACACGCTCCTCCATTGAAGAATCTAATGTTCCCATACGGACACCCAAATCGCTTGAGAAGAGGAAGCAAAGGCCAATTCCGAAAACTCCTATACTGAGCCAGAAGGCACGCCAGTTTTTAATGGTTGTAAAAAGATAAATAATCGCACCAGCGATGATGGCAGGAAAGGCTGTTCGATTCTGCGTAAAATTCAAACCAAATAGATTTACAAAACCTGCTAGCACACAAAAGACTTTTAACCATCTTAACTTGGTCGTTGTAAAGAGATAAAAGGCAATCATGATACAGAAACAACAGATAATTCCATAGTAATTCGGATTAAAGAAGGTTACCTCTGCACGGTTCTGGTGCCATACTTGCATATTGGGCGAAAGAAAGGCATAGTTAAATTTCTTTACAATTTGGAAATGTTCCAAAGTAGCAAAAACAGCAGAGAGCACACTACCAAACAAGATTGTCTGCAGAATCAGTCGAAAGAAAGCATGCGTCAGACGTTTCTGATAAAAACTAAAGAAAATGAGTAAGAGAAACATCAGTAAAGATGCAACCAATCCAAGCCAGTTCTTGGCGACGATGGAGATGATACTACTGTAGGCAATAAAAAAGAGAAGTACAGGATGTTTGGCCAATCCTTTGATAATTCCCTTCATCTCCCCAGTAACAAGTAAACCTATCAAATACAAAGCAAAGAGTGCTAAGAACAAATAAAAAGGCAAAAAGATACTCATGATCATCAGATACAAAAAGAAATCTTTTTTCGAAAGCCCTCTTATCTTATCCAGTAATCCAATTGATTTCAAAACGGATCCTTTCTGTTCTGGATTTCTCCAGAAGATAAATGCTAAACTATCTTTTAATTTTACCATTTTTTCCGTCATTTGGGAACAATGAACACGTTATCAAAATGAAAAAAACTTTTAAATAGGAATACAAATATACGCACCTTGTCATAAAAAGCATTACAAGGAAATTGTCGCTAGTAAAAAAGAAGTAAACTTCCTAAAAAAGGAAAAGCTATGGTAGAATATAAGAAAGGTTAAAATAACAACTATTGAACGACAGTTAAAAAGGAAAAACTATGAAATCACACCAACTAGTCTATCAAATATTAGCTAGAGAAAACGACTATGTTAGCGGAGAAAAAATCGGAGGAGAACTGAATCTAAGCCGCACATCCATATGGAAAGCGATCCAACGCCTCCAACAAGAAGGGCTCGTGATTGACAGTATTAAAAATAGAGGATATAAGCTCATTCAAGGCGATTTAATATTGCCTGATGTAATCCAGGAGAAAACCAACTTAAACATTCTCTACAAACCTGAAACCAAATCAACCCAAACAGATGCAAAGAAAGGTATTGAGGATGGAAACAAGGGAGATACCCTCTATCTTTCCACATATCAGACAGCCGGTCGTGGTCGCTTTCAGCGTCCCTACTACTCTCCTGCTCAGGGGGGGATCTATATGTCCTTGCATATTCAACCAAATCTCACCTATGACCAGCTTCCTGCCTACACATTACTTACAGCAGGTGCCATTTACAAAGCTATTAAAAACCTCACCTTGATTGACGTGAGTATCAAATGGGTAAATGACGTCTACTTTAAAAATAAAAAAATAGCAGGTATCCTCACCGAAGCCATGACGTCAGTAGAAACAGACCTAGTAACAGATGTCATTATCGGCGTTGGAATCAACTTTGCCATCAGCGATTTCCCTAAAGAGATAAAAGAAAAAGCTGGAAGTCTCTTTACACCACCAGCTCCTATCACACGAAACGAACTAATCTCAGAAATTTGGCGTTGTTTCTACCAAACAGCACCCGAAGAACTACTTTATCTTTATAAAGAACACTCTCTCGTCCTAGGAAGAGAGGTCAGTTTTATCCAAGATCAGACTGAAAAAAAAGGAATCGCCAAGGACATCTCCGACAAAGGACAACTCCTTATCCAGCTTGATGATCAGACAGAAATCTGGCTCCATAGTGGTGAAATCTCACTCACTAGCTGGACTTAATAACAGCACTATATGGTGTCTAGAACCTCAACTAGCAACATATAGTGCTTTTTGAATGTGGAAAGCGACTGATATATAAATAGCTGACTTCCTATCAACACTTTACAGGTGAATAGCTTTCGAGGCATTCTTTTTATATGCCGTGCTATGAGCCAAAGAAACCCCATTGTAGTGATTTTCGTATCCAAGTATAATCAATGGCAACGCAAAAACTTTAACAGCATACAAAAGTAGCCAAAACATAAATACTTCAGCTTTTATATTCACCAAATTTTTACTCAACATCTCGTACAAGAACCATGCATTTAAAGCCATATTGAAGAGACTTGCTAACGTTGCTGAGACTATATTGGTTTTCAATTTTGGATGATAACATTTAGCCACATATAAGGCCAATAATGAAATATTATAAAGGCAAATCGGTTGATAATTTTTCCTATAAATAACCAGCGTCTTACGATTATAGAAAAAGAAACCATGAGATCTACGATGATAGTCATTAATCCAGACATGGCTAAGACCTCTAATCTCATCCCAAGCTATAAATAAATCAATTTTTCTTAGATAAATCCCAGTTTCATAGATTAAACACTTCCATTTGAACAGGAAAGATAAAAGAAAAGTAAGGAGAAAAACCGCAACCGTAACAATCCTCAACTCCTCTTGCCCAATAATCTAGGATAGGTTAAAAAAGCGAATTTGAGCTTTTTTTGCATCTAAGATCATTGAAATCACAGTTAGAAATACTACAAAGATAAATAGTATAAATCTATAAAAAATACTATAAAATTTTACTCCATTTTTCATCTCGATTATCCCCTAGCCACTTAAAGTCCCTAACTCTAGTATACCACTAAGTCTAGTCTATTTATGATTTTTTCTAGTATGAAAGTTACTGAAACAGCATTAGATAATAGAGCTTTATAATTCTGTAATGAGCAAAACAACTATGGAGATTATGAGACTTCTTTTGTTGGGTTCTATAATATTTGTAGTGGGTCAATCCCCTATAGATATTATGGAGCCTATTTTGTTGTAGAAAAAAAGTCCCATAAGATCTATAATGAAAAGCGACCAAACCATCATTAGAAAGAATCATATGGAACAATTACATTTTATCACAAACTTACTGGGAATAAAAGGCCCTAATATCCAGATCATATCGTTAATATGAATACCTACAAGGAAATCATCGCTGAGCTTCATTGCACAAGGTTTTGATTCAAATAAGTTCCTAGCTATCTTAAACGGACGGACTAAAGTGGCTATTCTCAATCACTTTCTGAGGTATTCCAGACAGGTCCGAAATGGAGTGAAAGTCATTACAATGGACATGTTTAGCCCTTACTACCACATCACTAAAAAACTCTTTCCTTCTGCTAAAATTGTCCTCGATCGTTTCCACATTGTACAACATCTAAGCCGTGCTATGAGTCGTGTTCGTGTGCAAATCATGAATTACTTTGACCGAAAATCTCATGAATATAGAACCATCAAGCGCTACTAGAAACCCATCCAACAAGATAGTCAGAAGCTAAGCGATAAACGCTTTTATCACCCGACTTAAAGAAACACTATAATTTCTACCAGCACTTGCTTTTTCACTTTCAGAACAAGGAGACAGAAAAATCTTTCAAACTCATTGAAAATAATCTAAAGCTTATCCATCCTCGCTTTCAGGCTGCCTTTCAAACCTTTCTCAAGGACAAAGAAAAAAACATTAACACCCTTCAATTGCCTTAATCCAACGTCAAACTAGAAGTAACCAATCATATCATTAAACGCAATATCTCTAACCTTCGAAACTTTGACAACTTTAAGAAACGGGTTGTTATCGCTCTTAACAGAAAAATGGAGGAGACTAAGATTGCCCTCTCCAGATTTTAGCTGATTTCAACCCACTACAATTGACAAAGAGCTGAAAAAAGAGAGTGCCAATTTGGTTCTCTCCAGAATATGACTTTTCACCACCCCACTAGAGTTGACAAAGAGTCTCAAATCACATCACGGAGAATGGGGGATTCGAACCCCCGCGCCAGTTACCCGACCTAACGATTTAGCAAACCGTCCTCTTCAGCCTCTTGAGTAATTCTCCAAAATATTAATTAACAGGTATAAGTTTATACGATCTCCCCACACTCACGTTACAGATCTCTGTATACGGAGAATGGGGGATTCGAACCCCCGCGCCAGTTACCCGACCTAACGATTTAGCAAACCGTCCTCTTCAGCCTCTTGAGTAATTCTCCTACTTTAATGGGCACGAGTGGACTCGAACCACCGACCTCACGCTTATCAGGCGTGCGCTCTAACCACCTGAGCTACGCGCCCAAGTCAAAAACTTGGTAATTTGAACAAAGTTCAAAGCGGGTGACGAGAATCGAACTCGCGACAACAGCTTGGAAGGCTGTAGTTTTACCACTAAACTACACCCGCATAACTATTATAAAATGGCGCGAGACGGAATCGAACCGCCGACACATGGAGCTTCAATCCATTGCTCTACCAACTGAGCTACCGAGCCAAATTGCGGGAGCAGGATTTGAACCTACGACCTTCGGGTTATGAGCCCGACGAGCTACCGAGCTGCTCCATCCCGCGTTAACAATAAAAAGGAGGATGTGGGATTCGAACCCACGCACGCTTTTACACGCCTGACGGTTTTCAAGACCGTTCCCTTCAGCCAGACTTGGGTAATCCTCCAAAATATACAATGGACCTTGTAGGACTTGAACCTACGACCACTCGGTTATGAGCCGAGAGCTCTAACCAGCTGAGCTAAAGGTCCAACAAGATCTTTATAGCGGCGAAGGGGATCGAACCCCCGACCTCCCGGGTATGAACCGGACGCTCTAGCCAGCTGAGCTACACCGCCATCAATCGGGAAGACAGGATTCGAACCTGCGACACCTTGGTCCCAAACCAAGTACTCTACCAAGCTGAGCTACTTCCCGAGTTAAATAGAAAAAATGCACCCTAGAGGAGTCGAACCTCTAACCGCCTGATTCGTAGTCAGGTACTCTATCCAGTTGAGCTAAGGGTGCCCATTATTATATGCCGAGGACCGGGATCGAACCGGTACGATCGTTTCCAATCGCAGGATTTTAAGTCCTGTGCGTCTGCCAGTTCCGCCACCCCGGCCTCTCTAAGCGAACGACGGGATTCGAACCCGCGACCCCCACCTTGGCAAGGTGGTGTTCTACCACTGAACTACGTTCGCATCGACCTCTTCTAGTTTTAATGCCGGCTACATGACTTGAACACGCGACCCTCTGATTACAAATCAGATGCTCTACCAACTGAGCTAAGCCGGCTGATTCCTATTATGCGGGTTAAGGGACTTGAACCCCCACGCCGTTAAGCGCCAGATCCTAAATCTGGTGCGTCTGCCAATTCCGCCAAACCCGCTAATATGACCCGTACTGGGCTCGAACCAGTGACCCATTGATTAAAAGTCAATTGCTCTACCAACTGAGCTAACGAGTCTAAAATAACTTCCGTTATCTTACGGTCCCGACGGGAATCGAACCCGCGATCTTCGCCGTGACAGGGCGACGTGATAACCGCTACACTACGGGACCTATGGGAGTTAACGGGATCGAACCGCTGACCCTCTGCTTGTAAGGCAGATGCTCTCCCAGCTGAGCTAAACTCCCAAAAAGGAAGTCTCTAAACTTCCTATTCTGCTAAGCGACTTCCATATCTCACAGGGGGCAACCCCCAACTACTTCCGGCGTTCTAGGGCTTAACTGCTGTGTTCGGCATGGGTACAGGTGTATCTCCTAGGCTATCGTCACTTAACTCTGAGTAATACCTACTCAAAATTGAATATCTATCAAATTACAAGTAAACCTCGCGCTTCGTATCCTCAGTTACTTTGGATAAGTCCTCGAGCTATTAGTATTAGTCCGCTACATGTGTCGCCACACTTCCACTTCTAACCTATCTACCTGATCATCTCTCAGGGCTCTTACTGATATAAAATCATGGGAAATCTCATCTTGAGGTGGGTTTCACACTTAGATGCTTTCAGCGTTTATCCCGTCCCTACATAGCTACCCAGCGATGCCTTTGGCAAGACAACTGGTACACCAGCGGTAAGTCCACTCTGGTCCTCTCGTACTAGGAGCAGATCCTCTCAAATTTCCTACGCCCGCGACGGATAGGGACCGAACTGTCTCACGACGTTCTGAACCCAGCTCGCGTGCCGCTTTAATGGGCGAACAGCCCAACCCTTGGGACCGACTACAGCCCCAGGATGCGACGAGCCGACATCGAGGTGCCAAACCTCCCCGTCGATGTGAACTCTTGGGGGAGATAAGCCTGTTATCCCCAGGGTAGCTTTTATCCGTTGAGCGATGGCCCTTCCATACGGAACCACCGGATCACTAAGCCCGACTTTCGTCCCTGCTCGAGTTGTAGCTCTCGCAGTCAAGCTCCCTTATACCTTTACACTCTGCGAATGATTTCCAACCATTCTGAGGGAACCTTTGGGCGCCTCCGTTACCTTTTAGGAGGCGACCGCCCCAGTCAAACTGCCCGTCAGACACTGTCTCCGATAGGGATAACCTATCTGGGTTAGAGTGGCCATAACACAAGGGTAGTATCCCAACAACGTCTCCTTCGAAACTGGCGTCCCGAAATCATAGACTCCTACCTATCCTGTACATGTGGTACAGACACTCAATATCAAACTGCAGTAAAGCTCCATGGGGTCTTTCCGTCCTGTCGCGGGTAACCTGCATCTTCACAGGTACTAAAATTTCACCGAGTCTCTCGTTGAGACAGTGCCCAAATCATTACGCCTTTCGTGCGGGTCGGAACTTACCCGACAAGGAATTTCGCTACCTTAGGACCGTTATAGTTACGGCCGCCGTTTACTGGGGCTTCAATTCATACCTTCGGATTACTCCTAAGCACTCCTCTTAACCTTCCAGCACCGGGCAGGCGTCACCCCCTATACATCATCTTACGATTTAGCAGAGAGCTGTGTTTTTGATAAACAGTTGCTTGGGCCTATTCACTGCGGCTGACATAAGTCAGCACCCCTTCTCCCGAAGTTACGGGGTCATTTTGCCGAGTTCCTTAACGAGAGTTCTCTCGCTCACCTGAGGCTACTCGCCTCGACTACCTGTGTCGGTTTGCGGTACGGGTAGAGTATGTTTAAACGCTAGAAGCTTTTCTTGGCAGTGTGACGTCACTAACTTCGCTACTAAACTTCGCTCCCCATCACAGCTCAATGTTACAGATATAAGCATTTGACTCATATCACACCTCACTGCTTAGACAGACTCTTCCAATCGTCTGCTTTAGTTAGCCTACTGCGTCCCTCCATCACTACATACTCTAGTACAGGAATATCAACCTGTTGTCCATCGGATACACCTTTCGGTCTCTCCTTAGGTCCCGACTAACCCAGGGCGGACGAGCCTTCCCCTGGAAACCTTAGTCTTACGGTGGACAGGATTCTCACCTGTCTTTCGCTACTCATACCGGCATTCTCACTTCTATGCGTTCCAGCACTCCTCACGGTATACCTTCATCACACATAGAACGCTCTCCTACCATACCTATAAAGGTATCCACAGCTTCGGTAAATTGTTTTAGCCCCGGTACATTTTCGGCGCAGGGTCACTCGACTAGTGAGCTATTACGCACTCTTTGAATGAATAGCTGCTTCTAAGCTAACATCCTAGTTGTCTGTGCAACCCCACATCCTTTTCCACTTAACAATTATTTTGGGACCTTAGCTGGTGGTCTGGGCTGTTTCCCTTTCGACTACGGATCTTAGCACTCGCAGTCTGACTGCCGACCATAATTCTTTGGCATTCGGAGTTTATCTGAGATTGGTAATCCGGGATGGACCCCTCACCCAAACAGTGCTCTACCTCCAAGAATCTCAATGTCGACGCTAGCCCTAAAGCTATTTCGGAGAGAACCAGCTATCTCCAAGTTCGTTTGGAATTTCTCCGCTACCCACAAGTCATCCAAGCACTTTTCAACGTGCCCTGGTTCGGTCCTCCAGTGCGTCTTACCGCACCTTCAACCTGCTCATGGGTAGGTCACATGGTTTCGGGTCTACGTCATGATACTAAGTCGCCCTATTCAGACTCGGTTTCCCTACGGCTCCGTCTCTTCAACTTAACCTCGCATCATAACGTAACTCGCCGGTTCATTCTACAAAAGGCACGCTCTCACCCATTAACGGGCTCGAACTTGTTGTAGGCACACGGTTTCAGGTTCTATTTCACTCCCCTCCCGGGGTGCTTTTCACCTTTCCCTCACGGTACTGGTTCACTATCGGTCACTAGGGAGTATTTAGGGTTGGGAGATGGTCCTCCCAGATTCCGACGGGATTTCACGTGTCCCGCCGTACTCAGGATACTGCTAGGTACAAAGACTATTTTAAATACGAGGCTATTACTCTCTTTGGCTGATCTTCCCAAATCATTCTTCTATAATCTTTGAGTCCACATTGCAGTCCTACAACCCCGAAGAGTAAACTCTTCGGTTTGCCCTCCTGCCGTTTCGCTCGCCGCTACTAAGGCAATCGCTTTTGCTTTCTCTTCCTGCAGCTACTTAGATGTTTCAGTTCACTGCGTCTTCCTCCTCACATCCTTAACAGATGTAGGTAACAGGTAGTACCTGTTGGGTTCCCCCATTCGGAAATCCCTGGATCATCGCTTACTTACAGCTACCCAAGGCATATCGTCGTTTGTCACGTCCTTCTTCGGCTCCTAGTGCCAAGGCATCCACCGTGCGCCCTTATTAACTTAACCTTATTAACCTAATTTTTTCAAAAATTAGAAAACTCATTAAATACTTACAGCGTTTCGGTTTATTTTCTTGTTACTATTTGATATAGATATTCAATTTTCAATGTGCATTACTTGGTGATCTCTCACCAATGGAGCCTAGCGGGATCGAACCGCTGACCTCCTGCGTGCAAAGCAGGCGCTCTCCCAGCTGAGCTAAGGCCCCACAAGACCTCTCAAGACTAAACAAGACCAATGTGCAGTTCCTTATCCTTAGAAAGGAGGTGATCCAGCCGCACCTTCCGATACGGCTACCTTGTTACGACTTCACCCCAATCATCTATCCCACCTTAGGCGGCTGGCTCCTAAAAGGTTACCTCACCGACTTCGGGTGTTACAAACTCTCGTGGTGTGACGGGCGGTGTGTACAAGGCCCGGGAACGTATTCACCGCGGCGTGCTGATCCGCGATTACTAGCGATTCCGACTTCATGTAGGCGAGTTGCAGCCTACAATCCGAACTGAGATTGGCTTTAAGAGATTAGCTTGCCGTCACCGGCTTGCGACTCGTTGTACCAACCATTGTAGCACGTGTGTAGCCCAGGTCATAAGGGGCATGATGATTTGACGTCATCCCCACCTTCCTCCGGTTTATTACCGGCAGTCTCGCTAGAGTGCCCAACTGAATGATGGCAACTAACAATAGGGGTTGCGCTCGTTGCGGGACTTAACCCAACATCTCACGACACGAGCTGACGACAACCATGCACCACCTGTCACCTCTGTCCCGAAGGAAAACTCTATCTCTAGAGCGGTCAGAGGGATGTCAAGACCTGGTAAGGTTCTTCGCGTTGCTTCGAATTAAACCACATGCTCCACCGCTTGTGCGGGCCCCCGTCAATTCCTTTGAGTTTCAACCTTGCGGTCGTACTCCCCAGGCGGAGTGCTTAATGCGTTAGCTGCGGCACTAAACCCCGGAAAGGGTCTAACACCTAGCACTCATCGTTTACGGCGTGGACTACCAGGGTATCTAATCCTGTTTGCTCCCCACGCTTTCGAGCCTCAGCGTCAGTTACAAGCCAGAGAGCCGCTTTCGCCACCGGTGTTCCTCCATATATCTACGCATTTCACCGCTACACATGGAATTCCACTCTCCCCTCTTGCACTCAAGTTAAACAGTTTCCAAAGCGTACTATGGTTAAGCCACAGCCTTTAACTTCAGACTTATCTAACCGCCTGCGCTCGCTTTACGCCCAATAAATCCGGACAACGCTCGGGACCTACGTATTACCGCGGCTGCTGGCACGTAGTTAGCCGTCCCTTTCTGGTAAGATACCGTCACAGTGTGAACTTTCCACTCTCACACTCGTTCTTCTCTTACAACAGAGCTTTACGATCCGAAAACCTTCTTCACTCACGCGGCGTTGCTCGGTCAGACTTCCGTCCATTGCCGAAGATTCCCTACTGCTGCCTCCCGTAGGAGTCTGGGCCGTGTCTCAGTCCCAGTGTGGCCGATCACCCTCTCAGGTCGGCTATGTATCGTCGCCTTGGTGAGCCGTTACCCCACCAACTAGCTAATACAACGCAGGTCCATCTGGTAGTGGTGCAGTTGCACCTTTTAACATCTTACCATGCAGTAAAATGTCTTATGCGGTATTAGCTATCGTTTCCAATAGTTATCCCCCGCTACCAGGCAGGTTACCTACGCGTTACTCACCCGTTCGCAACTCATCCGCTCGGTGCAAGCACCAAGCTTCAGCGTTCTACTTGCATGTATTAGGCACGCCGCCAGCGTTCGTCCTGAGCCAGGATCAAACTCTCATTAAAAGTTTGAGTTCTCACTCATTTCTGTCACTGACAGATTTATTGTTTTTTTTCATTGTTCAGTACTACAACCTTAGTTGTAGTGCCCTGCACATTGGTTCGTCTTGTTCAGTTTTCAAAGGTCTTTGTCACTCTTTCTCTCAAGCGACAACTATATTAGTATATCACAGCTGTTCACCGATGTCAACACTTTTTTGAAACTTTTTTTACTTTTTTCATCCCTGCGATATACCCATAGTCCGTACGGGATTCGAACCCGTGTTACCGCCGTGAAAAGGCGGTGTCTTAACCCCTTGACCAACGGACCTTGAGCTTTTCAACTCTTTCTATTATACCTACTTTTCCTACTTTGTCAAGGACTTTTTGAAATTAGCTTTATTTTTTATTTTCGCACCTATATTTTTTGAAGAGGTTATTCTAAACATTACTATTATAGTTTTTTAATCTCCCACAAAGAACTTACAAGTTTTTTCGTTTCACCAGCTTCACAACTGCTTCAGTTCTTGCGGTGTGGGGAAACATATCAACTGACTGAATGTAGTGAAGATCGTATACCTTTACAAGTTTCACCAAGTCTCGCGCTAATGTCGAAACATTACAAGATACATAGACCATTTTTTCAGGTACATAGGTTAGGATGGTATCTAATAACTTGTCGTCTAAACCCGTCCGAGGAGGGTCAACTATCAGTGCATCCGCCCTATAACCCTCTTGATACCAGCGGGGAATAATCTCTTCAGCTGTACCAGCCTCGTAATGGGTATTGTCAAATCCCATTTTTTGCGCATTTCGCTTGGCATCTTCAATGGCTTCTGGAATAATATCCATCCCTCTGAGACTCTTGACCTTCTTCGCGAATGCGAAACCAATTGTCCCGACTCCACAATAAGCATCAATCAAATGATCCTCTTTGCTAACATCCAGAGCCTTGACTGCTTCTCTATAGAGAATTTCTGTCTGCTCAGGATTGAGTTGATAGAAGGCTCGCGGGGAAAGAGAAAACTCGTAGTCGAGTACTCCTTCTTGAATACTCTCCTGGCCCCAGATAATTTCCGTCTTTTCACCATAGATTTCACTTGTTTTTGCTGTATTTGTATTGACCGCGACTGTGACGACTTCTGGAAAATCCTTGACTAGGTCTTTGACTAGTTGATTTAAATTAATCTGGCGATTTGTGACGATGATAATCTGGACTTGTCCAGTTTTTCTCGCTCGACGTACCATGATGGTGCGGACACCTAGCGTTTTTCTCTCATCGGTGATGGGGATTTGATGGTAAGTGAGAAGCTCAGCTAGGCGATTCGCGATCACTTGGGTTTCCTTATCTTGCACCAAGCAGTCTTTCAACTCGACAAGGTAATGAGAGTTTTGTGCATACAAACCTGCCTTGACCTGACTTTTAAATTTTCGAGTCTGAAATTGCAACTTAGCACGGTAGTACTTTGGTTCCTGCATTCCGATAGTTGGACGAATTTCATAGTTTTCATATCCTTCTGGGGCGAATTTCTTCAGAGCTTGATAAAGTAAGTCTGTTTTAAACTCTAACTGTTTATCATAGTGAAGGTGCATGATTTGGCAACCACCACATTCATTATAAATCGTACATGCTGGTACAACTCGAAACTTGGACTTTTTATTTACTTTGAGTAATTTTGCTTCAACAAAGTTGCGTTTAATAGAAGTAACCTGACAATAGATATCTTCTCCCTTGAGGGCTCCTGGCACAAAAACGAGGGTTTTCTGATAAAAACCAATACCTTCCCCGTTTATCCCCATGCGCTTGATTTTTAATGGAATTTTTTGTTTGACTTTAAGACTCATAAGTCTATTATACCACGTAGTTTCTCAATGGTTAAGAATATGTTACAATAAAACCATGAATACAAAGACATCTTATTTTTCCCCATTGGATTTCCCTGAGCAATTACGAACTTATATAGAGGGAGCAACCCTTTCTGACAGCTCTTCTCATTCAGGCGCAACGGTTCTCTATCTTGATTCAGGTTACTATTTGAAAATTGATCAAAAGGGAAGATTAGAGCGAGAAGCTAGAATTGCAAGTTGGTTTGAACAAGAGGGAATAGGAACTCCAGTCATCCACTATCTATCTACGGATAAAGACTACCTCCTGACTAAAGAGGCTATTGGTCATGATGCTCTCGCTTTTTTAGACCAGCCAGAGACAATCTGTCAAACCATGGCAGAGGCTCTCAAAAAGCTTCACAGCTTATATTCGAAAAATTTTCCATCAGAAAATCATTTACAAACCTATAAAGACAGAGCCTTGAAAAACTATGAAAAAGGCGAGTTCTATGCCAAGGCGCTCCTACCACAATTTCAGATTAACAGTCGCGAAGAGGCTTTTCGACTCATTCAAGAGCAAGGACACCTTTTAGAAACAAATGCCTTTATTCACGGGGACGCCTGTCTACCAAACATTATTCTAAAAGATGCTGACCACTTCTCTTGCTTTATTGACCTTGGCTTAGCTGATTTCAGTGACCGACATATCGATCTCTTTTGGGCAGTTTGGTCCCTCAACTATAATCTACATAACCCTAAATATGCTGAACTATTTCTTGACTATTACGGAAGAGAACAGGTTGATATAAATAAACTTCGACTAGTTGCTGCCTTTGAAGCGTTTGGATAAAAGGAAAACCATGAAAATCACAAAACTTGAAAAGAAAAAACGACTCTATCTGATGGAGCTTGATAATGACGAAAAATGCTATATCACCGAAGACACGATTGTTCGTTTTATGTTATCAAGAGATAAGATGATAAGCGAAGAAAAATTAAAAGAGATTCAGGACTTTGCACAATTCTCCTATGGAAAGAATCTAGCCCTCTACCACTTATCCTTCAAGGCTCGTACTGAAAAGGAAGTGCGAGAGTATCTGAAAAAGTATGATATTGAAGATACAATCGCTAGTCAAGTTATCGCTAACCTTAAAGAGGATAACTTGATTAATGATCATCAGTATGCCTACTCTATCATCAATGCTAATCAACTTTCAGGAGACAAGGGCCCTTATGTACTGACTCAGAAATTAGCTCAAAAGGGGATTGCTAAATCAACCATCGAAGATGTGTCAAAGGATTTTGATTTTACAGAAGTTGCTCAACGTGTAGCTGAGAAACTGCTTAAAAAATACACCGGAAAACTTCCAGCTCGTGCCTTGCAAGATAAAATCATTCAAAACTTGACTAACAAAGGATTCTCCTATTCTGATGCTAAAAGTGCCTTTGAGGACTTGGACAGTCAAGTCGACCAAGAAACGACTCAAAAACTCATTTTTAAAGAACTAGACAAACAATATCCGAAATACGCTCGTAAGTATGAAGGATACGAACTTAAACAGCGTTTAACCCAATTTTTAGCTCGAAAAGGCTATGATTTTTCGGATATAGCCAGCGCTCTCAGAGAATATCTTTAATATTTTCGTGTAAAATTCAAAAAAATTAGACCGATTTATGATATAATAGTAAACGATAAACTTATAAATTGTAGAAAGTTGGTTAGTTATGAAACTTCCAAAAGAAGGCGACTTTATTACAATTCAAAGTTATAAGCATGATGGGAGTCTTCACCGCACTTGGCGGGACACCATGGTACTAAAAACAACAGAGAACGCCATTATCGGCGTCAACGACCACACACTTGTTACCGAAAGTGACGGTCGTCGTTGGGTGACTCGAGAACCGGCTATTGTTTACTTTCACAAAAAATATTGGTTTAATATCATAGCTATGATTCGCGATAATGGAATTTCCTACTATTGCAATATGGCTAGCCCCTACTATCTAGATGAGGAAGCACTGAAATACATTGATTATGATTTGGATGTCAAGGTCTTCACTGATGGTGAAAAGCGTCTCTTGGACGTTGAAGAGTATGAGCGCCATAAACGCAAAATGAAGTATTCTGATGATTTAGACTATATTTTGAAAGAGCATGTTAAAATCCTTGTTGATTGGATTAACAATGGACGCGGTCCTTTCTCAGAGGCCTATGTCAACATTTGGTACAAACGCTACATAGAACTAAAGAATCGGTAAAGTTGTCAAACTGGGGTGAAAGCCCTGGTTTTTTTATTTGAAAAACCCAGCTTTACAGCTGGGTTGGTTTCTATATATCTAATTTAGTAACAGTAAACTTGATGTGGGAATAGTCTTTTTCAACATCCTTATCCAACAAGAAAGCCGTGGCATCCTTCTTAACCTGAACAAGATCAATGTTCTGGGCTTGAGCTGCATAGACACATCCACAATAACATTGACGATAAATATCATACTCCTCGCACATCTCCACCGAACGCTTGTAGCCTTGATTTTTCTTGAAATCACTTGGAAGATAGTGGGTCGTATAAATCTTTTGCACATCAATTCCGATGCTATTGATGGTTTGAGAATTCTTATGGGGACTGATGGTCAAGGCTGAACCAAAATAGTCAAAGCCCAAGTCCATAGCCACTTGCGCTGTTTTGTCCAGACGGTAATCAAAACAAACCTTGCAACGGTCGCCACCTTCAGGTTCTTCTTCCAGTCCTCTGACTAACTGACGGTATTCATTTGGTTCGTAGGGAGCTTCAAGGTACTGAACCGTATTGCCTGTTCGCTCATTAAAATCACTGACAAATTTTTGGGTGACATAAGCCCGCTTGTGGTATTCTGCCTTAGGATGAATATTGGAATTGGCAAAATAGATGGTCACATCTGCATACTTTGTTAGATACTCGAGGGTGTAGGTACTACAAGGAGCACAGCAAACATGCATGAGAATAGTTGGACGTTGCTCATTTTTTTCCCAAACCTGAACCATTTTCTGCATGACACGGTCATAATTAATCTTCTGATTGGGATTCATCTTGCTCAGAATTTCTTCTACATCGATCATGTTCTTCTCCTTCTTCTAGTCTTATTTTATCATATAAGTTAGGAGAGCTCAAATCTATTTTATAAAAAGGAAGCGATAAAAGGAGGGATGCTCATTCCCTCCTTTTGTGTTTTTTATGAATTGCTTAGTATAAACTGCTTACATCATTCCACCCATCATGCTTGGATCCATGGCTGGAGCTGGGGCTACTGGTTCTGGTTTATTGGCTACGACTGCTTCTGTTGTCAAAATCAAGCTGGCTACAGATGCTGCATTTTGAAGGGCAGAACGACTAACCTTAACTGGATCGATGATTCCTTGATCAATCATATTAACCCACTCACCAGTTGCTGCGTTGAAGCCTGTACCAAGCTCAGCATTCTTCAAGCGATCGATGACGATAGACCCTTCAAATCCTGCATTGTGGGCGATTTGACGAACAGGTTCTTCCAAGGCGCGGAGAACGATACTACGTCCTGTTGCTTCATCACCTGTCAATTCCAAGGCAGCAACAGCTGGAATCACATTGACAAGAGCAGCTCCACCACCTGCAACAATTCCTTCCTCCACTGCAGCTCGAGTAGCGTTGAGGGCATCTTCAATGCGGAGTTTCATTTCTTTCAACTCAGTTTCAGTTGCAGCACCGACCTTGATAACTGCGACACCACCTGACAATTTCGCCAAGCGTTCTTGGAGTTTTTCACGGTCAAATTCAGAAGTTGTGGTTTCAATTTGAGACTTGATAACAGCAACTCGGTGGGAAATCGCTTCAGGGTTACCCGCACCTTCTACAATAACCGTACTGTCTTTGTCAACAGTCACTCTAGCAGCTTGACCAAGAGCCTCAATCGTCGCGTCTTTCAACTCAAGACCAAGATCTTCAGTGATAACTGTTCCACCTGTTAAGATGGCAATGTCTTCCAGCATAGCCTTACGACGGTCACCAAAACCAGGAGCCTTAACTGCTACCACATTGAAGGTTCCACGAATCTTGTTTAATACAAGAGTTGGAAGAGCCTCACCATCCACATCATCTGCAATAATCAAGAGTGGACGATTGCTTTGAAGAATGCTTTCTAGGAGTGGCAAGATTTCTTGGATATTGGAAATCTTCTTGTCTGTAATCAAGATGTATGGATTTTCAAGGTCAGCCACCATCTTTTCGCTATCTGTCACCATGTACTGTGAAAGGTAACCACGGTCGAACTGCATACCTTCCACAACTTCAAGTTCTGTTTCCATCCCACGTGACTCTTCAATGGTGATGACACCGTCTTTACCAACTTTTTCCATGGCTTCAGAGATGTATTCACCGACTTTTTCAGAACGAGAAGATACGGCAGCAACCTGAGCAATAGCTTCTTTATTGGCAACTGGGATGGCATTGTTTTTCAAGGCTTCTACAGCTGCGGCAACCGCTGCTTCAATTCCCCGACGAATACCGATTGGATTGGCACCTGCTGTGACGTTTTTGATTCCTTCACGGACGATGGCTTGGGTCAAGACAGTTGCAGTTGTCGTTCCGTCACCTGCGATATCATTGGTTTTCGAAGCGACTTCTGATACCAACTTGGCACCCATATTTTCAAAATGGTCTTCCAACTCGATTTCTTTAGCAATGGTTACACCGTCATTGGTGATGAGTGGTGAGCCAAATGATTTTTCCAACACAACGTTACGACCTTTTGGTCCCAAGGTTACTTTAACAGTATCTGCAAGGATATCGACACCACGAACCATAGCTGAACGGGCATCTGATGAAAATTTAATTTCTTTTGACATACTTACTTTCTCCTTCTATTCTTCAATGATAGCTAAGATGTTAGCTTCTCCTACGATGATATACTTTTCATCGCCATCTTTGACATCAATACCAGCGTGGGCTTCAACTAAGACACGGTCTCCAGCCTTAACGCTTGGAGCAACCAAGTCACCATTCAAGGTACGAACACCTTGTCCAGTAGCTACAACACGAGCTGTTTTTGTTTTTTCTTGGGCTGAGCCTGCAAGGACAAAGCCTCCAACAGTTTGTTCTTTTTCTTCGATTTTCAAGACCACACGGTCTCCTAATGGTTTCAACATTTGCTTTCCTCCATGATGAAATACATATTATTAGCACTCTTTATATCTGAGTGCTAAATCATAGTTCTATTGTATCACTTGGTCAGAAATAGTCAAGAAAAAAGTCTGAATTTCTCAAGATAAAAAGCCTGAGATTGACTCAGGCTTTTCAATGTCTAAAATGGCAATTCTTCCTCTTCCAAAACCAAATCCGCTAAGTCTTGGCCTGCCTTATTTTCACGCATGGCGCGTTGAGCGCGACTTTCCAAGAGTTGGAATCCTGTCACGAGAACCTCGGTCACATAGTTAGTCTGACCATTTTTCTCAAAGCGACGGGTACGAAGTTCTCCATCCACAGAGATAAGACTACCTTTAGTTGCGTAGCTTGCCAAGGTTTCAGCCAATTTCCCCCAAAAAACCAAATTGACAAAGTCGGCTTCGCGTTCCCCATTTTGGTCTTTGTAACGACGATTCACAGCAATCGTTGCGCGCGCTACCGACTTGTCATTATTGGTTTTGTGCAATTCTGGTGTAGACGTCAAGCGCCCGATTAAGATAACTTTATTATACATTTTTCATCCTCCTACCTATCTATTCGCAGGAAATCAAAAAAAGTTACAGAAATTTGTAACTTTTCGAGGAATTTTTTACTTTTTATGAACCATAAATCCAGTCGCCTGTTGATTGGCCATAATGGTCATATCTGTAATCTGCACACGGCGAGGTTGACTGGTCACATAGACTACTGTGTCTGCAATATCCTGAGCTTGCAAGGCTTCGATTCCCTGATAGACTGCCTCAGCTCGCTCTTTGTCGCCATGAAAACGTACTGTAGAAAAATCTGTTTCGACGATCCCCGGTTGAATGGTTGTCACCTTGATGTCTGTTGCGATAGTATCGATTCGAAGCCCATCTGAAAAAGTCTTGACGGCAGCCTTGGTGGCTGAATAGACCGCCGCACCCGCATAGGCGTAGATTCCTGCAGTTGACCCCATATTGATGATATGACCTTGATTATCTTTTACCATCGCTGGTAAGAAACAGCGAGTAACCGCCATCAACCCCTTAACATTGGTATCCAACATAGTTAGCATATCCAGTTCTTCATAGTCTTGATAGGGAGACAAGCCAAGAGCCAGCCCGGCGTTATTGACCAAGATATCAATCTGCCCTATCGTTTCTAAAATATCTGCACAGACAGTCTTTACCATGACCATATCCGTCACATCCAGCGGAAAAGTCCAAACTGTTTGATTTGGAAAAGTTTCTGCAAACTCCGACTTGAGGGCTTCTAGTTTATCTGTCCGTCGTCCAGTAAGAATGACATTCTCACCCTGCTCCAGATAAGCACGCGCAATCGCTTCACCGATTCCTGAGGTCGCTCCTGTAATCACAACATTTTTTGCCATCTTATTTCCTTCTATCTGGTGTATCAGATACTGACAACTTCCTAGGCAGTCCAGTGTTTAGCTGGGTCGAATGGGGTTCCGACAACTTGGTCTTCTGATAATTCAATAACCCCACGTTTCTGCGGAGCATTTAGCAAATGCAATTCACGAGGGCTGCACATCATACCAAAACTCTTTTCACCACGAAGTTCGCCTGGGAAAATGAGATTTCCTTTTGGCATCATAGCTCCCGGAAGAGCTACAATAGTTTTCAAACCGACACGCGCATTAGGAGCCCCTGCAACAATTTGCACCGTCTTGTCACTGGCGACTGCAACTTGGCAGATATTAAGGTGGTCACTATCTGGATGAGCTACCATGTCGACAATCTCACCGACAACGAACTTAGGTCCCTTATCATTAACAATCTCTTCTGTAAAGCCTTCTGCCTGCAACTCTTGGTTCAAACGCTCTACTTGCTCATCTGATAAAAAGACTTGACCGCACTCGGCAATTTCAAATAAACTTGAAACTTCAAAAATATTCCAAGCCACTGTTTCTCCATTTTCTTTGAGGAAAACACGGGCTACCTTGCCTTTACGTTCCACGTCCAGTTTGGCATCTCCGCTGTTTTTCACGATGACCATAAGGACATCGCCGACATGTTCTTTGTTATATGTAAAAATCATTGTTTCCTTTTTCTCCTATTTCAGTCCTGTTAAAAAGTCGTTGATTTGCTCCTTGCTTTTACGGTCACGATTGACAAAACGACCGATTTCCTTGTCTTTTTCTAGCACAACAAGGCTAGGAATCCCGTAAACATCCCAGAGTTTAGCCAGATCCATGTACTGGTCTCGGTCCACTCGAATAAAAGTAAATTCAGGATTTTCCGCCTCTATCTCGGGCAAGGCAGGATAGATATAACGACAATCTCCACACCAGTCTGCCACAAAAAGGAAGACCTTCTTGCCATCTTGCTCGACAAAACCTGCGAGTTCTTCTATACTATCGGGAGTAATCATAAGACTTCCTCCTCATAGACCAGATCTTCATTTTCATAGACAAAGGTATAGTGACGACCATCCTCGAAAATGACTCCTCCGACAAGTCGCTCTAGACTACTTTCGTAAACTTGAACATAGAGAGTCGCAATCTCTCCCATATCTGAGAAAAGATCCCGCACGATAGCGGTTAACTCCTCTTGACTCTTCATGAGTTTGTGATTATCTGCTGCTTTTTTGGCACCCAAAGCAAGGGCACTTAGACCAGCCACAGTCAAGCCAGTCATCCATAATTTCTTAGCTTTCATACCTTTCATTGTAACACAAAAAGGGTTTTAGGACAAATGAGGAAATATGGATTAGGGCAAGTAAAAAGCCCCTTCCCTTAGTAAGAGGAAAAGGACTTCTCATTCTTATTGCCAAGCACCTGAGTTGCCGACATAATAGCCATCAGGTGTGTCGGTATTGCGAAGCATTTTACCAGATGAGTCTAAGTAGTACCACTTGCCTTGGATTTGATCCAAGCATTGTTCTTCATGGCACTTTCCTCCTTTGTTCACACACCATAAAGTGGATACTACAAAACTCAGTAAATGTCCTGAACCACCGTGCGGTTTCCTTCAAGTGAAATGACTTTCTTTTCAAACTGTAAATCAGGCATGCAAGCAGCCAAATCCTTTTCAATTTCTTCTAACGCTTCTAAACGCATCTCGACAGAAGTGTCTTCATTCCCTTGAATGATGAAAATAGCATTTTTTGTATCTTCATCAAATTTGTAATGTTCACTATCGCGAACATCCAGCCAAGCTAGAACTCCATTTTCATCCCGATAGACATAGTCCGTCTGTGCAACGTGCTTCTCCGTTGACAAGATAGGTAGGAAAATGTCCTCCCTTTGACTAACAGAAAACTCTATCTGCCCTCCAATCTTATCCAAATCATGCCCTCCAATCGCCAGCAAAGAAGAAAGCGCCTCTACATTGTAGATATCGATGATACTATTGATGTGAGGAAGGGAACCACGATGCTGGATATTGCGAATGAGGGCGACCACCGTCGGTGGATTTTTCTTGACGCTACGCCCGACTCGCTGGAGCAGTTTCCTGTAACCTTGGACAACAGGAGACTCTTGAACTTCCTTTACATCACACTCTAGCGCCCATTTCTCCCTCTCCTCTTTCTTTTTCAGAAAAGCAAGAGGCAAATCAGCGTGAGGATCCACGTTTTTAGCAATACCCATCACGACATTCTTGATCCCCAAGTCATACAAACTTTTATCTAAACGAAACTCCATCGGCAGGCACCTCCTTTAAAAAATGCTCAACTTTCTACTTTTATTTTACACCTTCTAGCCCCTGATTTCAAAGAAATCATCAACTCTCTCCCGACAAATAAAAAGAGAAGACCAAACTGATCTCCTCTGTGAGGCTTCTTATACTTCGTCACTCGTTTCAGCGTCATCGTCTGAAAACTCGTCGTCTTCTTCATTGAGTTCTACATCTTCACCCAAGTCATCGGGGGCGATTTCGTTGATTTCTGCATCGTAAGCTTCCACTTCATTTTTCTCATCATCTGGATTTTCATCATCGTATGAAAGAGCTGGGTCTGCTTCGTATGCATCTTCGTCTTCTGGATCATCTGCATTGTAGTCAATAGCATCTGAATCACCATCCATGAAGGCATTGACACGTTTTTTCTTAGCTTTTGGTGCTACTTCATCGTCGTCACTTTCTTCAAGAGCGATGATTTCTTCATCGATTTCGTCCACACCATACCATGAACGAAGACCCCATTTGTTGTCTCCAAGAGAGATGAAGCTACCGTCAAAGTTCAACTCTGTGTAGAACAAAGGCAAGGCTTCGCGGATATCGCTGTTTGATGTTCCAAGGTAGTTTTGAATTTCGTTTACAAGATCGCTAAAATGCATCTCGTGATCGCGACCACGAAGTTCCAAGATAGCACGCGCTACCTCAATCATAGATAGTTCACTTTTTTCTTGCCCAGCAAATACTTCTAATTCCAAAGCGTTTCTCCTCATTTTTACTACTATCGCCAGAGTGAACAGACTCTGACCTCATTTTATCATGTACTCTTTATTGTACGATAATTTTGCGGAATAGTCAAAGGTTAAGAAAAAATAAAGGTGAAATATTTCAGCTAATTGAAAGACCTGTGTAACATGACCACAGGTCTATTGATTTATTTATGACTCAAGGATGTAGCTCCAATGCCAACCATAAACTGCAAGAGGATTCCTACAGAGATAAAAGATTATTTATTGCGTCAAATCAAGTAAAAAGATCATTTCAGGTCCTGCCAGTAACTTCGTTTTCTTTCCTTTATTTCATTTTCCCTAGAATAGTGAAAAATCCTTCTCTTGTTAATGAGTTTCATAAGAAAAAGGCTGGAGAATCCAACCTTCTCTATTTATTCGGCTAAGAGAACTTCTTTAATCGTTTGTTTTTTGAGTTTTCTGTTGGATAGATAAAAGAGGATTTCATAAACCACAGTAAAGCCGATCAAAGTCCAAAAGCAAACGTTCCAATCAAAATTATGCTCAATCTTTTCAGGTACTGTGTCTTTGATCACACCGATCAAAATTTCCGTGATGCCGTATTGATAAGCCGTTCCAAGAACAAACCCTAGATAAGCCCAGAAGCGATAGGGAGCGAGAATATGACTTTGGCATTCACGATTGGTGTAGCCAAAGGCCTTCATCAAGGCCAAGGTTTCGCGACTTTCTGAGACGACAATCCCCAATGACAAAAAGAGAATAGAGAAAGAAAGGATCAAGCCAATCATAATCATCATGGTTTGGATGATGTCATCTGTGTAGTCCCTTAGGCCAAAGGACAATTGAACCATGGCCGCGAAGCACATGGAGCCAAAGACCACAAAAAACAAGATCAATTTTCTCCCCCAAATCAGCGACGAAGATAGCTCTTTTAGGAAGGATTGCTCTTTCGTGGCAGCACTCTTTCTCCTTTTGACCTTGATTGGTGTTGGGGATTTTTTCAATAAGCGAAGGGCTGGCGTTTGTAGTTGTCTTCTAGCATAGCCAACCGCAAGAACCATAAAGAAGGTTGTGGGTAGCATCACCAAAGCAACTAAGAGCTGCCAATGAAAATGAATGGTGATTTCTGGCAAAATCCCCTTCTCATTGCGAAAGTCATAAAAATGTCCCATCATGAGAAAAGAAGCAAAATAACCAAGAAGCGCTCCGACTCCAAAACTGAGTCCAAAAGCCCAAAATCGTTTAGCTAACTGGCCATTGCTATAGCCCAAGGCCTTTAAAATTCCTAATTGTTCCTTGTGGTCATCGACAAATTGTTTGATATAAAAACACATGAGGAGGATCGACGTCAAGGACAAGACAACCCCACTAACCATGGACACCATCCAGGAAAGCGAAACCTGGGCATCATAGTAGGTCTGAATCATGGGATTGGTTTTAGAAATCTCCAGCTGCTCGATATCAAGATAAAAATTCAAGAAGAGATTGGCTACAAAGACGGCACAGGCCCCAATGATACTGACGACAACTAATTTTCGAATATCTTTTACTGAAAACATGGTTTACCATCCAATCTCATAGGCAGTCTGAGGCTGATCATTGGTCACAACTTCGGTAATCTTGCCACTATTGACGCGAATGATAGTTCTCGCCATATCCGCAATGTTTTGGTTGTGCGTCACCATAATTAAAGTAAAGCCCAGTTTTTCCTTCAACTTCCAGATATAATCGAGAATCTTGCGCCCTGTTTCTTCATCCAAGGCCCCCGTCGGCTCATCTAAGAAAAGAATCTCTGGCTTTTTGGCCAAGGCCCGAGCAATAGACACTCTCTGCTGTTCCCCACCAGACAATTCACTTGGATACTTGTCTAGCTTATCGCCAAGTCCCAAATCTTCGATGATCTGCAAAAAATCATGATTGTTGGCCAGGTCAGCTCCCATTTTAACATTCTGTCTAACCGTTAGATTCGGCAATAAATAATACTGCTGAAAAATAAAGGCAATCTTCTCACGTCTAAAGGCTGTCAATTGAGCATCCGTGAGTTGCGATAAATCCTGCCCTTGAATGAGGATATGCCCCTCGTCTACCTTTTCTAATCCGGATAATACGTTTAAGAGAGTTGACTTTCCTGATCCAGAAGGGCCTAGAATAACTACATCATCCTGGTCTTGAATCTGCAAATCAATTCCTTTTAAAACCTTGGTTTGGCCGTAACTTTTGTGAACATTTTCTAGTTGAATCATTTCTTCCCTACCATTTCTTTGATGAGAGATTGACAAACCTCTGTCAATAATCCTATCACTTCTTCCATGCTGTACTGATAAATACCAGAAGCAACCATAGAGGCCATCCCGTGTGAGTAGATAAATAGATGCTGGTACAAGCGACTAGCTTCCTCTAAAGTCAAAGGATAATCTGCGACAATCGAATCCAGAACCAATTGGTAACTATGATCCTTCATAGGAAGAAAATCTTGAAAGCGACGAATCGGTTCTTTACTAGAATTCTGGAAAAGCAATTGAAAAAGTTGAGGCTCTTTTAATCCGAAAAGTATATAAGCAACTCCGACAGATCGAAAAGGCTTCTCATCTTCTAAAGCCTTGCGTATATACTCCACCACTACCATTTCCGCAGCAACAATAACCTCTGCTTGTAACTCAGACATATTAGAAAATTGTCCAAAAATGACTCTTGGCGTGGCTCCCAGTTTCTCCGCTAATGCTCTAGCCGTCAAACTAGCCATGCCCTGTTCTCTCACTAATTGTAAAGCTGTCCCAATCATAGCCTCTTTACTAAATTTAACTTTTGGTGGCATAAGGCTCCTTTCGCGCAATGCTTGTTGCGCAACATTTGTTGCTTAATAAAATACCATAACAAAAAAGACTTGTCAAGAAAAAAATGTAAAACACAAAACAAAAAGACAGCGAACTTTTTATTTCTTTGCGACCCAGCCAATGGCATCTCTAGGTGGATTTTCGATATCAATCCAGATGAATTCGATGCCGATTTCCTCATTTTTAAACTTAGTCAAACGAATTCCGTTGATTTCCAGTTCATTGAGTCGTTGGCCTGTCAAGACTTCTCGTTCTTTCAACTGGAAAACACCACGCAAGATCCAATTTCCAAGGATTTCTTGCTTATCGGTTGACTGAATTGCCTTTCCTGCTTCTTGGTTGATATAGGCGTTTATAACATCTCCAGAAGGTAAAAATCGCAGTTTAAAGGTTCTTTCTTCTTTGGATAGAGCTAGTTTTTTAGTTCCAGGCTCAAAAGTCCCGAATCCTGGACCAAAGAAGTCTGGCCTTTCATCATGGAAATTCTTGGAGTCAGGTAGCGGAATGTAAACTTCGCTAACTGGACGATAGACGAGTTGTTCAATCTCTTTGATGAGTTTTTCATTGCCATTCTTATGAACAAAGTGAATCAAGTCCTCACGAATAGCCTTCATCTGAACTTTTTCTTCCTTGCTAGTCCACTTTTTCAAGAGGATTTCTTCTAAGGAGTAGGTTACAAAAGCTAGTTCCTCAGGAGCCAGACTATCTTTGAATTTTTCCTGAATCTTTAGAATCCGTGGCAGACGATCTTTCTTGGCTAGTTTTGAACCACCATTAAAGGCATTGAAACCAGAGTTCTCTTCCACATTTCCATGTTTATCTGTAATCACCCAAGACACTGTTTCCAAAATATCGGATTGTTCCTTTTCAGCTGTTAGTAAATGAAGGTTTTCAAAGAGAGAAAAAGGATCTTCGATATAATGGACGTCCCAAGTATCTACCACAATGTCTTTATTATCAAAAGTCATGTGGAGCTGGCTGTCAGCTGCGGTGTACTTGTAGTGGTGTTGCCCATCCGTAAATCGAAAATTGGTTGGATTGTTTTTGGTAGTTGATCCTTCAATGACTAGATTATCGATATCAACTGGTAAATAAGATGTTTCACCGACAAAAATTCTAGGATTTTCTCCTTTTGGTGTTGGCATCAAGACGTGGTAAACAGCTTCAACATTGACCGAGTCAGAGTTGAATCCCTTGATTTGCGCCTTAGAAGACTCTATTCTCTGATTCCTCAAAGTCGCAATCTTTCTTGCCAACTCTTCATATCTTTGATAGTTTTCCTTGTCTGCAGCTTCTTTATCAGCTGAAATATCCGCATGAAACTTGATATCACCCAACAAGTCCGTCCAATCTTGAGAGTCCTTCTTAAACTGAGCGATTTTTTGGTCTCCAGAATTAATCCCAAAAGACTTGATACCCACTAGGTATTTATGATTTTCATCCACAACGACGGAAGCATCATAGGAAGTATTGGCGATATCTTCCCCAACAGCATTAAAAGCCTTCTGGAAAACAGTCTCCTGAAATTTGGAGTTGACGATAGGAGCAACATAATTCTCCGTTTGTCCCTCGTCTTCGGATTCTGCCTTTTGAGAGAAAGCTTGGCTCAAGCTAGCGAAGTTGGTAATTAAGGTTTTGTATTTTTCTTTTTGTTCAGATTTTAGATGTTCCCACATGAATTATGCCTCACTTACCTATATTATATTTGTGAAAAGACTAGCTTAAGCACTAGTTCCCACTTATATATTTCGGAAAAACTATCAAAAATACTCTAATTTATCAAATTGCCACGATTTTCGGGCAATGTAATACGCTCTTCATCCGAAACAACAAAACACAAATATTTATTATCTATTTATGGATAGCATATAAAACTCTTTACTTTTTTTATTACGAATCAATGATCTATAATGTTTAGAAGAAATAACCTCAAGATTATCTCTGTATTCAGTATAGATTTTTTCGTATGCCTCAGCTTCACTCCGTACAAAATCTTTAACATACGACTCACCTTCAAACTGACCATTCATCTTAATGTAGATAATTGCAATTTTTCCCGAACGATGAAGCTGAGATTGCTTCTTGCTTTTATTTAAGGCCTTGGCAACATTCTCCGCGATACGTTTAATCACGGGAACAACTACGCTATTTCCAGCTTGTTTGTAGAGCTGACCATTGGAAATCCCTTCTGGGATTTTAAAGGATTTAGGATATCCTTGAACGTTAAAGGTTTCTTTCGGTGTCAACTTCCGAATCTCGCCACTGTCTGTCAGGATCAATGGAACGTTATGTCCACCCGTTCCCATATTGGCTGTTAAGGTAGGGACAACACCATTTTTATTTTCACGGACATACTGACGGCGCCACTGGTAAACCGTATCTTGACTGGTAACTTCAAACTTCAACTGATCGTAGAAGTTTTGCTTGCCTTTACGGTAGTAGTATGCCTCGTCTAGCTTATCGCCGAAGTTAATGACGTCTTGAAGAGTCGTGGTCAGCTTGATTTCCTCTGGAAACTCAAATAAGTCATAGGCTTCCTTAGTATCAAAACCAACGATGTAGATCCGCTCACGGTTTTGTGGGATATTCCCATAGTCTTTCCCGTTAAGAACCTTCCACTTGATAAAGTAGTTGTTCTCCGTCAAGGCTTCGCGAATAACCTTGAAGGTATTGCCGTGGTCATGACCGACCATGTTTTTGACATTTTCAATGAAAATCGCACGAGGTTTGCATCCCTCAATCATGCGAAGCAATTCAAAGAAAAGATCTCCACGATCATCATCAAAACCCTTGCGATAACCCGCAATACTAAAGGCCTGACAAGGAAAACCTCCCATAATCACATCCACTCGCTCAGTCGGGATGTCCTCTGGCTGAACAGCGTGAATATCACGACCATCCAAATAGGTATCTGGATGGTTTAACTGATAAGTCTGACGCGCATACTTATCAAATTCATTGGCATACACCACTCTGAACTCGTTGGTTTGTTCAAATCCCAACTCAATTCCCCCAACACCTGAGAAGAAAGCCGCAATGTTGTACTTCTCAGCTTGGTTCGAACTTACAGAATTTGTCATGTAGTAACCTGCTTTCTAAAATATGATTAACTATACTAGTATATCATTTTTTAAAAAAGACCGGAATATAAACATCTCTCAATTTTTATGATATAATGAATATATTAAACCAAGGAGGTGCATAATGCCAAATCAAGGAGATCAATTCATAGTAGAACTTAAAGAAACGAACATTGACTGGGGTACTTATAGGTATACAAATTCTCGACCTCAGATAACAGGAGAATGCTATATCCCAATTCCAAGTAAAGCTGCACATCAGTATAGAATATTTAATTCTAAACATACTCAAGGAAAAGATGTTTTAGGACAAAATATATTTAATGCTAGATCAACAGATGGATACTTCGTTGGAATAGTAAAATCATCAGGAAATTCTCGGGGTGGAGATCCCTATGCTAAAAATCTTTCTGGTAAAGGTAACTTGAGAGCCTTTAACTACTGGTTCAATCAAATGAATGTAACCGTTGGGACAAGAATCAAAGTAGAATGGACTAGTCCTACTGATATTTTGTTTACTATTATCTAAATATAATTACTAAGATGAGGCTGGGCAAAAAAAGTCTTTAAAATCAAAAACGCATAATATCAGGTATTGAAAAACCTTGATACTATGCGTTTTATTGTGGGAAGATTTACTTCATTTTCTCCTGAAATTGAGTTTTAACCCAGTCTTATCTTTTATTCAAGTAATCTTTGTATTGTTCTATCTACATAACTTTCATATAAATCAAAATCCTTAGTTTTTACTACTCCATCGTAATATTTTACTAATTCAAACGGAACACCATAATCGCTTAATTTTCGACCAGTATTAGTTAGAGCATTGTACTCTAGCCTCTGTAGAAGGAGTTGAATTCCAGCAACATCATCAAAATTTCTTCCATAAACTCTTGAATAATGAAATCTATATAACAAATCAAATACACCTAAATACTTTACAAGATGATATTTAAATATTGTATAGATTAATTTAGAAGTTTTACTAATTGCTCTATCTTTACTGTAATTCTGTTGTTTAACGTAATAATCAACTGTTCCTAAAAAGCCTTTTTCTAAAAATCCTGATAATTGTACTACAATTAAAGAAAAATTTTTCTGTCCTACTCTAGTTTCCATTATACGCTTTAAATCTGAATTAGAGACAAATTTATGACAAAAATCAACTACTGTTTGAAAACCTTCCCAATGAATTTTTGTGCAGTTGCTCAAATTTAATACCCGCTTCAACCGATCAATTTTACGAAATTCGACTATCGACATCTCTGCTATTCGATTATAGATTGAGATTTTCTCCAAAGGACCTATTGTTCTATATGATTGAAAAATAAAATCTGGTAATCCTGATTTTTCCTTTGCTTCATTAATTTCGGTCTTGAAATTTTTATCATCATCTGTCAAAAATTCATCAAATGTCACTTCTAAGTCTACATCCGTTTTATTTCGGCTATTATCATAATTTTTATGTTCAATTTCGTCCTGTTGCGAATCAATAACAGCTTCAAATTCTTTTGTTAAATCAATGACATTACCACTATAGTGTACATTAAATCTGCCTGCTCTCCCAGCAATGTTTTTAGCATCAAACTGTTTTAATGGCTTCCTTCCTTTTTTTACTGCAGTAACAATCAAATTCTTTGCAGTTGTATTGACTCCTTCAGTAATTGTTGTTGTCGAAAAAAGACACAACAGCTCCCCACTATTAAACAAATTAATTATTTCATTCTGTAGATATTTGGGTATTCCTGCATGATGGAGCCCAATTCTCTTTTCAAGTGCTTTATATAGAATCCAATCTGATCCAAATTTCTTTTCTATATGTTTTAAAAAAATAGAAAATAGTTCATCATCTTCTTTATACTCTTTTTCTGACAAAAGCGAAAGATATTCATCATTTTTCAACATATGATTAGCAAATCTCTCTACATCTGGCTTGCTTCCACAATAAATTAGAGTATTACCTTCTATCTTTACAATAGTTTGTACTACTTTATCTTGTAAGGATGAGGTGCCTACATTTAATTTATATTTAATATTTCCAAGTTCAAACTTATTTCTATCGATATGTGTAATGTTCTTAGATACAATCTCAACATCGTTATATTCAAGAATTGTAAATTTATTAACTCGAACAAAATTATTGAATGAATTTCTTTCTGAATCTAGTTTTTGAAATTGAATATAAGGTCCAGCGAGTAAAATATCTTTACTATTTTGGCAAGCATATTCTAAAGCAAGTCTATAAGCAGTATCTCGTTCATTTTCTTCTGGAGTGTCATTATCTATAATAAAATCATTGTCTATTTTATATATTTCATCCACAAAAGTAAAATCAAAATAACTAGTATTATTATCTAAAAACGAAAGATATCGTTCAGGAGTATAAATAAAAATATTTTTCTCTCCAAGTTCGTCCTCGTTTATTTCACTTAGAGTATGTATTTTATACGGAGAAAAAAACTCATCATTTAGCAACTTTAAATAATTTTCAGATAACAGACTAATCGTAGGAAAAACTAATAATACATTAGAATAATCCATTTTCTTTATAATAGTATAAACAATAAAAGTTTTACCAAAAGAAGTTGGAGCAGAGAGGACATATCTATTAACTGAATTATTTTCGAATAATTCTAAAACTTCTTTTTGGTATTTATGTAGCATATAATCATTTACGATTAAATTCGCTTCATTTAAAAATGAACTCATGGATAATAAATTCATGTCCTCTGGATTTATTTCATTACCTTCTTGATACTTTCTTTCAAGTAGCTCAAAGTATTGTGGTACTCCAGCTTCATTTGCTATACAACGCAAGAAATTTAAATCACTACTTGTAAGTTCGTCTAATTTAACAGAGTCGTAATAGTCACAAGTTGACTTGACAAAGACGCCTCTTCTTTCAGGGTATCGTTTATATAAATTCAATTCTTTTATTAGATGAGCGGTTCTTTCGTTTCTATCCATTCAATCACTTCTTCCTTTAATTTATTAGAATCATAAACAGGTAAGAGCATTACAAATATACTAACCTTTATTTTAACAGCTAAATTTAACGAATATTTTCCTAACTCCCTATTGATTTTATCCACACTAGATGCAATTGATTTTTCGTAACCGTAGGTTTGCTGTTTTTGATATGCAATAAAAACAGGATACACTAACTCAATATTATTATTTTGTAATTCATCGATAAGAATGAGGTCAGGATTATTCTCCCATCTTTTGATTATTCCTTCTAAAATTGGATGGAAATGAGAGATATTATCTTTCTCATTAATAATTGCAAACATATGATTATTCAAATATTCATCTGAAATAGAATAATTTATCTTGGAAAGTACAGAGTTAATTCCAGATGTAAAACTTTGATGAAATTTTGCTTCTCCAAACCAGAGTTCTAAACTACCTTTATTATCAATAATATGAAAAGCATCAAACCCTTTTGGTTCAGATTTTTCAAGAGGAGAATAAAAATAACCTCTAGAAATTAGAACATCAGTATGAAAATAATTTCTTAAAAATAAATCTAAAAGTACTTCCCCATAAAATCCGTACTGAAGTTTTGTTTGAGAGAAATCATTCTCATTATATTTTAATTTAGTTTTGATTACCTTTGTTTGTTCTCTATCCAAGTTATCATAATCAATCTTAAACTCATTCTCAGCGAATTCAACAATTCCATTATAAATTATCTTTGAAATGTCATTATCATTGCCTTTAAAGCAATATTCATCCTTTTCTGTAGATGTCAAATTACTCTTATTAATTGAAGTCAATTGCCCTTGTTCGTCAGTCAGTACAATAGGAAAAGTATATTTTACTATTGCCCTATTTATTAAATTTTTAAGATTATCTCTCAATATCCAACTCCCAACCCAATAAATTTCATTTTTATTATACCAAAAAAACACGGCTCATCACCGTGTTTCTATATTTATTTCACCAACTTCTTCATCTCATCAATACGTGCGACTGTCGCATCGTATTTCGCTTGGTAGTCGGCTTGTTTGTCGCGTTCTTTTTGGACGACTTCTGGTTTGGCATTGGCTACGAAGCGTTCGTTAGAGAGCTTCTTACCAACCATATCCAGTTCTTTTTGCCATTTAGCCAGTTCCTTGTCGAGACGAGCTAGTTCTTCTTCGACATTTAAGAGGTCTGCCAGTGGCAGGTAGATTTCTGCTCCTGTGATGACGCTTGACATAGCGAGTTCAGGCGCAGGGATGGTTGATGCGATTTCCAAGTGTTCTGGATTTGTGAAGCGTTTGATATAGTTGACATTGCTGTTAAAGAAGGCTTCCAAGTCGCTATCGCTTGTCTTAACAAGGATAGTGATAGGTTTGCTTGGTGCAACGTTTACTTCCGCACGCGCATTACGAACAGCACGGATCAAGTCTTTGAGGCTTTCCACACCTGTGTGGGCCGCAAGGTCTTCAAAGACTGGGTTAACAGTTGGGTATGCTGCTATAACGATAGAGCCTTCTGAAATTTGCCCAAAGATTTCCTCTGTCACGAACGGCATGATAGGGTGAAGGAGACGAAGGATCTTGTCCAAAGTGTAAAGGAGAACAGAACGTGTGATGACTTTCTCTTCTTCGTTGTCGCTATAAAGGACTTCCTTGGTCAACTCAACGTACCAGTCCGCAAACTCATCCCAGATGAAGTTGTAGAGGATGTGGCCAGCAACCCCAAATTCAAACTTGTCAAAGTTGGCGGTCGCTTTTCCAATTGTTTCATTGAGGTTGTGGAGAATCCAGCGGTCTGTGACATTTCCAGCTTCCTTGTTAACCACTTTTTCCACATTAGCCGTTGCTTGCTCAAGGGTCAAGCCTTCATTGTTCATGAGGATGTAGCGAGAGATGTTCCAGATCTTGTTAATGAAGTTCCATGAAGCATCCATTTTCTCATAAGAGAAACGGACGTCTTGACCTGGTGCAGAACCGTTTGAAAGGAACCAACGAAGCGCATCGGCACCATATTTCTCGATGACGTCCATCGGGTCAATTCCGTTACCGAGAGATTTAGACATCTTGCGTCCTTGCTCGTCACGAATAAGACCGTGGATCAGAACGTTTTGGAATGGCTGACGGCCAGTGAATTCCAATGATTGGAAGATCATACGAGACACCCAGAAGAAGATGATGTCGTAACCTGTTACCAAGGTTGAAGTTGGGAAGTAACGTTTGAAGTCTTCTGAGTCGACATCAGGCCAGCCCATGGTTGAGAATGGCCAAAGGGCAGAGCTGAACCAAGTATCCAAGACGTCTTCGTCCTGAGTCCATCCGTCACCTTCAGGAGCTTCTTCGCCGACATACATTTCACCCTCAGCATTGTACCAAGCAGGGATTTGGTGACCCCACCAAAGCTGACGAGAGATAACCCAGTCGTGGACATTTTCCATCCATTGAAGGAAGGTATCGTTGAAACGAGGTGGGTAGAATTCTACCTTGTCCTCTGTATCTTGGTTGGCAATAGCATTCTTAGCCAATTGGTCCATCTTGACGAACCATTGAGTAGACAAGCGTGGCTCAACCACGACACCTGTACGTTCTGAGTGACCAACACTGTGGACACGTTTTTCGATTTTAACAAGAGCACCGATTTCTTCTAGCTTAGCAACGACTGCCTTACGTGCTTCAAAACGATCCATGCCTGAAAATTCGAAGGCCAAGTCATTCATAGTTCCGTCGTCGTTCATAACGTTAACTTGTGGCAAGTTGTGGCGTTGACCAACTAAAAAGTCATTTGGATCGTGGGCAGGTGTGATTTTCACGACACCAGTACCAAACTCAGGATCAGCGTGCTCGTCTCCAACGATTGGGATCAGTTTGTTAGCGATTGGAAGAACGACATGTTTGCCAATCAAATCCTTGTAGCGTGGGTCTTCTGGATTGACCGCAACGGCAACGTCCCCAAACATAGTCTCAGGACGAGTTGTCGCAACCTCAAGGGCGCGGGAACCATCTTCAAGCATGTAGTTCATGTGGTAGAAGGCACCTTCGACATCCTTGTGGATAACCTCAATATCAGAAAGGGCTGTGCGAGCAGCTGGGTCCCAGTTGATGATAAACTCACCACGGTAGATCCATCCTTTCTTGTAAAGCTCGACAAAGACCTTACGGACAGCTTTTGACAGTCCCTCATCAAGAGTGAAACGCTCACGAGAGTAGTCTACAGAGAGACCCATTTTGCCCCATTGTTCCTTGATGGTAGTGGCGTATTCGTCTTTCCATTCCCAGACCTTATCGAGGAATTTTTCACGACCGAGGTCGTAACGCGTAATGCCATCTCCACGCAAGCGCTCCTCAACCTTAGCTTGAGTCGCAATCCCCGCGTGGTCCATCCCTGGAAGCCAAAGCGTATCAAAGCCTTGCATGCGTTTTTGACGGATGATGATATCTTGCAAGGTTGTGTCCCAAGCGTGACCAAGGTGGAGTTTACCAGTTACGTTTGGTGGTGGAATCACGATCGAATAAGGCTTAGCCTTTTGATTTCCTGAAGGCTTGAAAACATCTTCGTCAAGCCATTTTTGGTAACGACCAGCCTCAACCTCGGCTGGATTGTATTTAGGTGAAAGTTCTTTAGACATGTGTGTGTCCTTTCTATAAATATAATCTAATTAAAATATCTATTTGAAGTCTCTATATAAAATCTCCGTATTAAATATACCATTATTCTACTGAGTCCATAAGCAATAACCATCGAAATTAGCAATATAGCAGCTGAAACTAAAATACCTAATGTGAAATTTGAAGATGACCCTTTATTAATTAAAGAAATAAAAAAGACTTTGAAAGTATTAACCTTTTCTATCTGATTATCTTTTATTAATTGTTTCGTTGATATGGAGGAAACTATATTGAACACAAATAATGTATTAAAACTCATTATTTGTAACCAATAAAGATGTTTCTTCATATCAGGAGTGGGAGATTTTGAATGACCTCCGGGTATTATGTTATTAACTTCCCCTATCAAAACAGGTAATAACATAGGTAAAAACCATGTTAAAATATCAATCAAATCACTTTCAATCTGATCTAAAAGAACCAAAAAGGTCGATAATAAACCAAAAAGTAACCAATTTGATTTCACTACTTCTTTATTTTCACCACCTCTATCAATATCCTCTAAGACATAAGCCCAGAAAAACACTGTAAAAGACATAGATATTAAGCAAACAACTAATTTCGTAATAAAATTATATGTATCAGATTGGAGAAGAGTCGAACTATATAAGCATATCGACAGAATTGAGGATAAAAATGATTTTAAATTTGAATTCCAATATATTTTTCCTGACGACGTAAATATATTGTTTTCTTTTCTATACTTCCTAACGGCTAAATAGCCTCTGAAAAAGGGAATAAGAATAAATAGTATTATTAATAATAAAACTGTAACAATAGGCTCAATAAAATCCTGAGGAACATTTAACTTATCAAGAAAATTTTCTATGTTCTTTCCCCACGTTTGAACAATGAATTTTAAAAGGAAATATAATCCAATAAAAGAAGAATCGAATAAATTAAAAAAACAAAAAGTGTTTCTACTTTTTTTAATATATCTTTTAACTCCTTCAAATTTATTTTCAAACCATAAAATATAGATTATTGGTAGGAATAACTGACAAAAAACAAAAATAATAAGTAAGTTCTTAAAACATAGAAATAATGTACCAGTTATAATGATTAACAGTATGAACACAGCCCAATAAACTATTTTAGGTTTTAAATTAATTGGCAATTTATTTAACCTAACGCCATACCCTAATATTAAGATTCCTATCAAGCCTTCTATTATCCAAATCGGGGATACAGGTAAATAATTATTTGGAACTAAAGATATAAAAAAAACAATAGGTACTAAAAGCAATAAAGAAATTAATAATAAGATTGGAACTAAAGCTATGGCGTATGAAAGTATTTTTTTCATTTCTTTTCACTCTCCCACTCACTCCTCAACAAGCCATATATCAGACTGTCACAGCGATTTCCTTGGGCATCTTTGCGATCCCTTATGCGAGCTTCAAGGGTAAAACCAAGTTTTTCTGCGACTCGTTGACTTTGGACATTGTAGCCAAAGCAGACCAGTTCAATCTTGTGAAGGCCTAAATCTTTAAAACCTAGATCAATCAAGGCACTCGCCGCTTCGGGCACATAGCCTCGCCCCCAGTAGTCTGGGTGCAAGGTATATCCAATCTCAAGAACATCATCTTCATGGCGGTGGTTGAAATCAACAGAGCCGATGATAGTATCGGTCCCTTTAACCACTATGCCGTAACCAGCTGGGAGATTGTTCTTTTCATTACGCTCGGGCAGAATATACTCCAGATAATAAATCTCATCTTCCAAGGTCTTGACGGGGTGAAATGCTGCTGGATAGGCGACTTCTGGCAGACTAGCGTAGGCATGGATATCCTCAGCATCAGCCACTGTACGGACTCGTAAGACGAGCCGATCGGTTTCTAATCGTTCTGGTAATTGTGCTTGCTCCATCTTCCTACCTCGCTTCCCATAAAAAATGCCCCTGCCATCTACATGACAGGGACGAATGTGTTTATCCGCGGTACCACCCAATTTCGGGCAGACGCCCGCAACTCTTGTCTTTGAAGGATATACAAAGACACTTTTATTTCATTTTCATCCATCAGCAACCAGTTTTGACACATTTGTGGACTTCTCAGCACCGCCACTTTCTGTAAAATGTGGGATTCAAAACACCTCTAATGGCTCTATTGTAGCAAGTTTTTCACGGAAATGCAAGGGACAAGAAAAATTACTTGAAGCTGATTCCGTGCTCTTTTAATTTCTTGATGGTAGCTGGGCCGATTCCTTTTAAGGCAAGGAGTTCTTTTTCCGTCCAGTTTTTAAAGTCAGCAGCCGACTTGATACCTTCATCATAGAAAGTCTTAGCGCGATCTACTGAGAGACCACCCAAAGTAGCTGCGAAATCTTCTACTGAATTCGCCACTTTTTGAGCTTGTTCTTTAGTCGCTTCTACTGCTTGTTCCACTTTTTTAGTGACAACTTTTCCTGCTTGGTTGGCAGATTTTTCCGCATGTTTCACGACTTTTTTGGTCTCTTCTACAACTTTAGTCACTGTAGTTGAAAATGCACCTGAACGACGAAGGCTATTTCGCAATTGTTTTTTACGTTGGAGTTTCTTTGACATGATAAAATCCTTTCAATAAAAAATCCCTGCTCTGACAAGGATTTAATAAAAATATTCTATCAAGATTTTGAGAAAAAATCAAGAAAGTATCACTATTTTAGTAGTTTCGCTCACCAAACAAGCCTTCTGGCAAATCATGAAATCCCTTGCCTGCTTTGAAGTTTTCAAACTTACCTAGCAAAAATTGATAAGCATCCAAGCGACTTTCGTAGCGAATCATAGCATCTTTGGCACGCTCGTCTTGGTCTTCTTCGTAGACTTTTTGACTTTCCTTGTGCGCCATGTCGTTGATCATGATCTGGGTATTGACCCAAGCTTCAAATTCCTTCATAAATTCTTGTTCGTAACTCATTGATTCTCCTTATTCTAATCCACGGAAGTAGTCCGTATCAATCTCACGGTAGGGCTGGATATCCTGAACATACTCTAGCACGCCTTGGAATTCTCCGTTCTCATCGTGTACTGTAGCGTAGGTGATGTGGACAAACTTGCCTCGAGACTCAGACTTGAACCACATTTCATACTTGTCCTTGGTTCCTTCACGAAGGCCCTTCATAACGGCCTTAACCTTTTCTAGGTACTTGGGCGGATGACATAACTCGACATTGCGCCCGACTTGGGACGGTGTCCGTTTGAAAATCATCTCATCAGCTGGCGCATTGTCATTGTAATACTGGAAAATATCGTCTTTATTGACAAAGGTAATCTCCATGGGGAGGTGATTGAGGATGAGGTTGGCCTGCTCAACTGAGAGATAGCCATTGCCAAAAGCCTGTTGACTATGACGGTCCAGCACCGCTTCCTTTTCCTTAGGGGTAAAGGTAATGGTGAACTGACCTTCTGGTGTATCGATGACTTGTTGTACTTGGCCTTCAGCAGTGTCTAGTTGCACGGGCTCCTCTGCACTCTTTTCCTCAACAAAGCTCTGGCGTTCTGGAACCCATTTCTCAGACGGACGGATGATGGCATAGCCGTAAGCATCGCTCTCCTCCGCAATCTGAAGCCAATCATCCTGAGTAAAGGACTCAAGGAGAATCATGAGAAGGATGGACTCTTCCTTGAAAATCATACTTTCAAACTCTGTCGCAAAAGCTTCAAAATCTTCTTTTACACTGCTAATCGACACTTCTGGTAGTGACTTGGCTGTTGTTAGAGCTGTTTGAAAGAGTTCTCTGATCTGGTCATCCACTCCCCACATGACCTTAGGGGGTGAATCGTGTCCATAGCGCTCCATGATAGGAAAGAAGAGCTCTTCCTTGCGCTGGTAGTGGATATCAAATTGCCCCAACAGCCCCATTTGACGGACCAAGCCCTTGCGCATCTCTGCCAGCATTTCCTCGTCTTCCATAGACTCATAGGTATCTAACAATCTCCGAATGCGAATCAAGGCCGCACGGAGGGCCAGATTTTCATCCTTGAAGATGCGAACTGGGTGGCCAGGATGCTCGGTATCTTCCACTTCGACGCCCTTTACTGCGTTTTTAAAAAGATTGGCATGGACATCACAGAGCTCCATAACATCTTCAAAGGTGACACCTGAGTCTGAGTTCATCAGCTCGTGCTCCATGAGGGAAATCTCGATGGCTGAAACACCTGTAAAGGTCGCATCAAAACGCTCCTGAACCGACTCGGGAGAGGCGCCGTTGTGCAATTCTAACAAAATATCCCGTAGGATATGAATCCGTTCATCTGCCATTAGTCTAATCCAATCACTTCGTAGCCATTCGCTTCTAGTGTGCGGACAATCTTATCCATAGGAGTTCCTTCGAGCTTAGAACCCTGTTTGAGCGATACCTTGCGACCGACTGTGTTACGCATCAAGGGATTAGCAAGTGGTTTAAAACCAAGCTCCACTAGGATTTCCAAGACTTCTGGATACTTATCCACCACTTCTGCAACGGGAATTGACACATCAATGATATTGTCCATGACGACCTCCATGTATGTTCTAAAATGATTTTCCTGCTTATATTATACCATAAGGACGATTAGCATACACCAAAAAAGAGGGTCATCCCCTCTTTTTTAGTTCTTATCCAGATTGCGTAGCATCTCGTCAATCTTGTTTCCATACTCGATGGATTCGTCTTTGACGAAAGTCAAATCTGGGATTTTGTACAATTTCAAATTGCGACCAAGTTCACGTTTGATGGTACCAGTTGCTTTCTCAAGCCCGATTTGAGTTTTTTGATTATCTGAAGCAAGGTTACTTAAAATGGTGTAGTAAACCTTGGCAACAGACAAGTCACCTAGCATCTGAACATCTGTGATGGTCACACCTTGGACACGCGGATCACGGACTTTCTTTTGCAAAATCTCATTGACTTCACGCTTGATTTCCATGCCCACACGATCCGTACGGAAATGATTTGCCATGATATTCCTTTCTCTACTTTGAACCAAAAGCTAGGCCAGCAGACCTAGCTATTTTTAAACTTATTGATTTTCAGCTCAAATTGAAACGAAGTTCAATTTGAACTCATCCGCTTCTTTCGCTGTGGTGAAAGTGATGGAACTGATTTATCAGTCCCATCACAGGGGATTTTTGAAACCTTAGGCTCAAAAATAAGCAATGAAACCAGCGGTTTGCTTGCGTCCCTCACCACCTAAGAAAGGAGCAAAAATGATTATCGTTTGATTTCTTCCATGACATAGGCCTCAATCACATCATCCATCTTGATATCATTGTAGCCATCAATCATCAATCCACCTTCACGACCGTTTGTAACTTCTTTGACGTCATCTTTATAGTGTTTCAAGCTTGCAAGTTCACCATCGTAAATAACGACACCGTCACGGATAACACGAACTTTAGAGTCACGGGTAACTTTACCACTCATAACCATAAATCCACCGATGGTTCCCACTTTAGATACCTTGAAGGTTTCACGGATAAGAGCTTCACCGATGATTTTTTCTTCAAATTCAGGATCCAACATCCCTTTCATAGCTTCTTCCATCTCTTCGATAACCTTGTAGATAATGCTGTGGAGACGGATTTCGACATCGTCAGCATCTGCTTGTTGACGAGCTTGTGGTGTAGGGCGGACGTTGAAACCAACGATAAAGGCATTTGAAGCTTCCGCAAGAGTCACGTCAGATTCGTTGATAGCACCGACCGCTGAGTGAACGATGGTAACTTTTACACCTTCTACATCGATCTTTTGAAGTGAGGCAGAAAGGGCTTCAACTGAACCTTGTACGTCGGCCTTGATGATAACGTTAACAGACTTGAGTTCACCCGCTTTAAGCGTATCAAAGAGGTTTTCAAGGCTGACACGTTGCGTTGCTTGACGTTGTTTCATAAGGGCACGTTTGGCACGTTCTTCACCTGCTGCACGAGCAGATTTCTCATCTTCATAAACGGCAAAGTGATCACCCGCCATTGGGGCTTCGTTCAAACCTGTGATCGAAACTGGTGTTGATGGGCCTGCCACCTTGACACGACGACCAAGGTCATTGGTCATGGCACGTACACGACCGAAGGTATTTCCGACAACGATAGGGTCTTGCACATTCAGAGTACCTTGCTGCACAAGAAGGGTTGCGACCGCACCTTTCCCTTTATCCAAACGAGCTTCGATAACCGTACCGATAGCACGCACTGTTGGGTCTGCCTTGAGTTCTTGAATTTCAGCCACAAGAAGGACTGTTTCCAAGAGTTCATCGATGTTTTGGTTGAACTTAGCTGAGATTTCGACAAACTCAGAATCCCCACCCCAAGCTGTTGACATGACACCATGCTCTGCCAATTCACCGATAACGCGTTCTGGGTTGGCACCTGGTTTATCAATTTTGTTGATAGCTACAATGATTGGAACATTGGCTGCTTTTGAGTGGTTGATTGCTTCGATAGTCTGAGGCATAACCCCGTCGTCTGCCGCTACGACCAAGATGGTAATATCGGTAACAGATGCACCACGCGCACGCATCGATGTAAAGGCCGCATGTCCTGGTGTATCAAGGAAGGTAATCTTCTTGCCGTTTTCAACGATTTGGTAGGCACCGATATGCTGAGTGATACCACCTGCTTCACCTGTCGCAACACGAGAGTTACGAAGGGTATCTAGAAGGGTAGTTTTACCATGGTCAACGTGTCCCATGATGGTCACAACTGGTGGACGCTCAACCAATTCATCTTCGTTAAGATAGCCATCTTCGACAAAGAAACGTTCGATGTCGGCATTATCTACTTCAACCTTTTGTTTGGCTTCGATACCATAATCCACCATGAGGAGTTCGATGGTTTCTCCATCCAAGGATTGGTTTTGTGTGGCCATGACACCCATCATAAAGAGTTTCTTAACGATTTCAGCTGGTTCACGTTTGATCCGTTTTGCGATTTCCGCAACAGTCATACCATCTGTATACTCAAATTCTGTTGGCAATTCGTGGAACTTACGCTCTGTAACAGGTTTTGGAGTCTGGTTACGGTTGTTTTGCTTGTTGCCTTTTTTATTTTTCTTGTTGTTATTCCAGTTACTATTTCTTTGATTTCTCACTTGATTCTGACTACTTCGATTCTTTTGTTGTTTTCTAGGACCATCTTCTTCGTGATCATAATCGTCACGTTCTTTGTCTGGTCGAGCTTGTTTTTTACGACGTGTATCCACTGGCGCTTCTTTCGCTACAGGAGCTACTGTTACGGCTGGCTGCGTTTGTTCAGCTAGCTTAGCAGCTTCTTCAAAGATTTCCTCTGGCTCCTTGCGTTTGTTAGCTTGAGCCAAGGCTTCTTTGGCTGCTTGCGATTGTTTGAAGCGCTCCTCGCTTGAGCGTGCGTACTCTGCATTTTGCTCTGCTTTTAGGGCTGCTGCACGGGCTTTAAAGTCAACACGTGGGCCAGCTTGTTTTGGCTGGAAGTCTTGTTGCTGACGGCGATCATTGCCACGATTCCCTTGACCTTGTGGTTTTTTCCCTTGGTCGTTAAATCGGCGGTTGTCGCGGTTTCCTTGACCAGGTTTGCTACCATTACGACCGTCGTTTTTTTGACGGTTGCCGTTTTGTTGTTGGTCACGGTTGTTGCCCTTGTTTTGTTTGCGTCGCTCTGCCTGCTCTTTGGCACGCGCCTCACGCTCCGCCTTGAAGTTTCGACTCTGTGGTCTTGCGGCCACTACTTTTTCTTCTTTAGGAGCTGCAGGTGTAGCTGATTTGCTTTCTTCCTTAGTGGCTACTGGTGTAGCTGATACAGGCTTTTCTGCTTTCTTTTCTACACTTGCTTTTGGTGCTACAGGTTTTGCTTCTGCCTTAGGAGCAGGTGCAGGTTTAAAGCTAGCCGCGATTTGCTCAGCAGCAGCAGCTTCCACGCTCGATGAGTGGCTTTTCACATCCAAGCCCAACTCTTTTGCACGCGCTACAACTTCTTTACTTTCTTTTCCAAGTTCTTTTGCGATTTCGTACAATCTTTTCTTAGACAAATCATGTCCTCCTCTTCTATTCCATAAGAGACCTCATTTTCTTTGTAAATCCAGCATCTGTCACAGCCAAAACCTTTCTCGATTTTCCGACTGCTATGCTTAATTCCAGTGTTGAAAACACGGTTATAACTTCTACTTGATAATAGTCACTTTTATCGTGAATCTTCTTGGTCAGATTGGGACCAGCATCCTGTGCTAGAAAGACTAGCTTGGCTTTCTGGTCTTGGATAGCCTTGACCACCAATTCCTCACCCGATATGATCCGCCCTGCTCGCTGAGCAAGTCCCAAGAGATTACTTATCTTTTGCTTATTCAAGTCCTAACTCTCTTCTTTTCACTTTGTGATCCACATAGGCGATCAACTCGTCATAAAAGCTTTCTTCCACTTCCATGTTAAAGCTGCGGTTAAAGACTTTCTTCTTTTTTGCCTCTAGGGCTTCTGCATTGTCTAGCTTGATATAAGCGCCACGGCCATTGGCCTTGCCTGTCGGATCGATAAAGACCTGTCCTTCTTTGTTCTTGACAATGCGGAGCAAATCACGCTTATCAATCACTTCGTTGGATACAACAGACTTGCGCAAAGGGATTTTTCTTGTTTTCATCTTTCCCTCCTCTAGCAGCTTTTATTCTTCCGTCAATTCGTCCGCAGCTGCGTAATCCACTTGACCTGCTTCTTCCATAGCTTCAAACTCACTGGCAGACTTGATATCGATACGGTAACCCGTCAAGTGAGCTGCCAAGCGAACGTTTTGTCCACGACGACCGATAGCAAGAGAAAGTTTGTTATCAGGTACAACGACCAAGGCACGTTTGCTGTCGTTTTCATCAAAGATAACTTGGTCAACCTCTGCCGGTGCGATAGCATTGTAGATAAACTCAGCTGGATCTGCTACCCACTCAATAACGTCGATGTTTTCTTCGACAGGAATCATGCGATCGCTCTTGGCATCGTAACGAGCTGGGTGGAATTTGCTGGTGATTTTCTTGATATTTGCACCACCACGCCCAACGATTGTCCCGATAGCGTCCACGTTTGGATTGTGGCTACGAACGGCAACTTTCGTACGGTCACCAGCTTCGCGGGCTACGCTCATGATTTCAACAGTTCCATCGTAGACTTCTGGAATTTCTTGCTCCATCAAGCGTTTGATCATTTCAGGATGGCTACGGCTAACAAAGACGTTGACACCACGAGGGTTGTCTTCAACCTTGTAAACGTAGACTTCGATACGGTCATGGGAAGCAAACACCTCTCCAGGGATTTGGTCTTGTTTTGACAATTGGGCTTCGATGCTGCCGAGATTGACGTAGATGAAGCGGTTGTCAAAGCGTTCTACTGTACCAGACATGATTTCTTGCTCATGTTCCTTGTAAGTATTGTAAGTAATGGCACGTGTTTGCTTGCGCATTTTTTCCATAATGGTTTGTTTAGCAGATTGGGCTGCTACACGACCAAACTCAGCTGGTGCTTCTTCAAACTTAATTTTGTCACCAAGCTCATAGGCAGAATTAATGGCAAGAGCATCTTTCAAGCTGATTTCCAAACGGCTATCAAATACTTCATCAACAACTTCACGAACAGTATAGACAGTAAAGTCACCCGTCTTTTCATTGAAGTCGATGGCTACACTATCAGATTGACCATAGCGTCTGCGATAAGCGGAACGAAGCGACTCTACAACTGCGTCGATGATATCTTCTTTTTTGATTCCCTTGTCTTCTTCCAAAATGCGGAAGGCCTCTAGCATTTCTTTACTCATGTTCTTTTTACTTTTGAATCCTCAAAAGCTATCCTTTCTTTTCTATAGTTTAACTGCTAAACGTGCTTTTGATACTAAACTGTATGGAATTTGGACAGTTTTCTTACGTGTCTTGTCCATATACTCCATAGTTAACTCATCCTCTTCAAAGGATACTAAGGTTCCTTCAAAGACTTTTTGCTTATCGATAGCTTGGTAGAGCCCAACATGGATGTATTTTCCAACTGCTCCAGCGACGGCGTCCTTGGTTTTCAAAGGACGTTCCAAGCCTGGACTGGTGATTTCTAGGAAATATTGTTCTGGGAAGGGATCAGGCTTGATAGTGTCTAGGACAGGACTGATGATTTCTGTCAGGTCTGCCGTGTCGTTCAAGGTAATTCCTTCGGGTTTATCTACAAAAATACTGAGAATCATGTCACTGCCAATCTTTCCATACTCGATATCCACGAGCTCGAAAGGCGCTTGGATGACAGGTTCTACAACTTCTCTGACTAATTCTACGATTGTTGCGATTGCGTCCACCTCCTCATAAGCAAGAGGCGAAGATATTTCCCCGCCTCTCTTTCTCATATTCTTACTATCAGTATAGCACGTTTGTCAATTTATGTAAAGCATAAGCACTCAAACGGCTGGTTTTCAAGCTATTTCTTAAAATTCTGCCTCAACTCGGTAGATCACTTGACCTTTGCTGGAGAATTTTTGCTCATATTCCGTCATGACATTGCCTTCAAAATCACTGGCATGCAAGTCCAGCCAAACCCCATTGAGTTTCATGCCATACTGAGAAAAGCTCACTAGACTGTACTCAAACAAGCCACGATTATCTGTCTTGAAATGGATTTCCCCATTCTCAGGCAAGATGCGCTTGAAGGTATCCAAGAAACTCTTGTAGGTCAAACGACGTTTTTCATGGCGTTTTTTAGGCCAGGGATCTGAAAAGTTGAGGTAGAGACGATCAATCTCACCGTCTTCAAAGTAGTCGGTCAAATCTGAACCATCTACCCATAAAAGCTTGATATTAGGCACTCCAACTTCAAGCACCTTGTCCAAGGCATAACTCAATACCGACTTTTGGATATCAATCCCAATGTAGTTGATGTCAGGATTTTGCTTGGCCATACCTGATACGAAGGCCCCTTTCCCACTTCCAACTTCAACATGAATAGGATGATCATTTCCAAACAAGTCTCGCCATTTCCCTTTGGCTTCCAAGGGATTGAGGACCACATACTGGGGATTGGCTTCTAGTAATTCTGTCGCCCCTTTACGATTTCTAACTCTCATCTCTTCTTTCCATACTTGTCACGGAAGACACGCAAGGCATAAATCTCCCGGTTTACATTATCTAAATCTTGATTTACAAAGTATTTGGCAATCTGGCTCAAGTAAGAATACTGACCATACCAATACAATTTATCTAACACTGTCTGATTGTACTTATAGCCATAGTCTCTCAACCATTGACGCCACTGATGATCTGGAATGTAGTGGCATAGCAAATGCGCCACATCAAACATACGATCCGTTAGGCGAACCGAATCCCAATCCACTAGATAAACAAGCCCACTCTCTGTCTCAATCCAATTACTATGGCGAAGATCACCATGCACAATCGTTGCATGGTCTTCCCTAAAGCCTGGAACCGTCTTACCTAGTTCAGCAATCACACTGTTCAAGTAGTGATTCTGTTGCAAGATTTCTGGTACTTCTTGTTGCCAAGAACGCAATAAATCAACTGGTTTTTCCATGGTATATCCCAAACGACTCAACTGCTTCATCAAGGGACGTGAGCGGTGGAGACGATTCAAGATTGTAATGATTTGTTTGCGATTCATATCGTACGGGGTCAAGATTTTGCCCGTCAACCATTCTTGGGCACACATATCTCGACCATCCGCTAAACGACGAGTCCATAGTAATTGAGGAGCGATTTGTTCTCTGGCTAGGCCAGGTAGGATTGGAGAGGTGTTCATTTTTACAAAGACGCGCTTCCCATCAGGGTAGCTTCCCATATAAGCCTTGCCGCTCTTCCCAGGTATAGGGGTCAGCGTTAGCTCATTATCACCCAAGTCCATTTCTTTCCTCCGTATAAAGTTTCCTTACTATTCTACTAGTTTTTGGTCTATTCGTCAACCAATCTTTTTAGTTGGTAAGGCAAATAAAACAATTGTAGGAAGAGACTAGCTCCTACAAGAGCCAACAAGGCTATTTTTTCTTGAAAAACCACTGCTCCAACTAGCAATTCTAACAAAAGAACTGCACTTCCCACACCAACTACAATCTGTTTCAATCCCTTCTCTTTCTCCCCTTTTTCTAATGGAAAGAGCTGGGTCAAGTATTGGTAATCAAAGGCGTGATAGAGGGCTAGCAATTGGAAGAGCAAGAGATAGTTAAACAGAACCACCACTGCCGTCGCAATCCAAGCTTGCTCGATAAAGACCTGCGCCAGTATGGAAAGCAAGAGCAGACGGAGACTGAGGGCAAAGAGGTCTCCATTTCGCAGGTAAGAGCGGAGATAGAGGTTTTGCCAAATCTTTCTAGGCGCTTTCTGAACTGCTTTAAGGATGAAATCCAGATAAGCGCGACGTTTGACACTATTTGAAACGCCCTTGACCTGAGTAAAGAGAGCGAAGAAACGAAGTAAGACTTGCTTGCGCTTGCTTTCTTGGGCAATGACATAGTCCCAGTCAATTCCGTTCCCAGTAAAAAATTTACTAACTTTTTGACGAAAAATCAGGTATTTCCCAGTTCCCAATAAAAGCACATAGATGAGAAAAACTGGCAAGCCATAACCCATGGCTAAAAATAAGGGCGCGAAAAGAAGTAAGCAGAGAGTCTGTACCAATAGCCAAAAGACCAGTGAGCGCACCGTCTGCCCTTTGAGGTGGGACTTGACCTCCTCTTCACTGACTAAGAGAAAGAGCTTGTCAGGTACTTCCATGTAGGTCGCGATTCCTCCCCAAGCCAAAAGCAAGGCAGATACAATCCCCAAAAACAAGAGGATTGGCCAGTGATTTTCAGGAAAATCTTGCAAGAGTTGACTGTACTGGTAAGCTAGAAAACCGATGAGAACCAGCAGAAACAAGACAAAGTGGTCATTGAGAACATAGCGCAGATAACCGACACACTCCTTACGAAAAGCCTGCTTTCGCTTTAAAAACAAGTCTTTCATAGCTCCTCCTCTTTGGTCAGAGCCAAGTAAATATCATTCAAACTCGCTTCAGGCATGTCAAAGGCTTCGCGCAGTTGCTGGAGGTTCCCCTGAGCCCTCACCTCCCCCTTGTGGAGAATGACAAAGGCGTCACACATCTTTTCCGCCGAATCCAGCACGTGGGTACTCATGAGGATGGACTTGCCTTTTTGTTTTTCTACTTCCAAAAGCTGAATCAAGTCAGCAATCGCCAAGGGATCAAGACCAAGAAAAGGCTCATCCACGATAAAGAGGCTCGGTTCTACCACAAAAGCACAGATAATCATAACCTTCTGCTTCATCCCTTTGGAGAAATAGACCGGAAACCAGTCTAATTTTTGATCCAGACGGAACATTTTCAACAAAGGTTCTACTTGATCAAAAGCTATATTTTGCTCAATACCATAGGCCATGGCAACCGTCTCGATATGCTCTCTGAGGGTCAATTCTTCATACAAGCTAGGCGTTTCTGGGATATAGCCAATCTGCTTGCGGTAGTTGGTCGCATCTTCTCGCAGGGTTAAACCATTAATCTTGATTTCCCCACTGTAAGGCGTCAAAAGACCGATAATCTCATTGATAGTAGTTGATTTTCCAGCACCGTTGAGACCAATCAAACCGACCAACTGCCCACTTTCAACTGTAAAGGACACATCTTTCAAGACAGGGACATGAACATAGCCACCTGTCAGGTTTTTAATTTCTAACATATTTTCTCCGAATCTGGTATAATGTAGCTATATTATATCAAAATTCAATACAGTAGAGGTGGATTTTATGTCAGATTGTATTTTTTGTAAGATCATCGCAGGGGAGATTCCTGCTTCAAAAGTATACGAGGATGAGCAGGTTCTTGCCTTTCTTGATATCTCTCAAGTAACGCCTGGACACACCTTAGTCGTACCCAAAGAGCACTATCGCAATCTTTTGGAGATGGATGCCGCAAGTGCTAGCCAACTCTTTGCCCAAGTGCCACTGGTAGCTCAAAAAGTTATGAAGGCTACCAAGGCTGTCGGCATGAATATCATCGCCAACTGTGAGGAAGTTGCTGGTCAAACAGTCTTTCATACTCACGTGCACCTCGTACCTCGCTATGGTGCAGAAGATGACCTCAAGATTGACTTTATCGCCCACGAACCTGACTTTGACAAACTTGCCCAAGTCGCTGAAACTATTAGAAATGCCTAAGGAGTTGCCATGAAACTATCAAATCTACTGCTATTCGTAGGAGCTGCAGCTGGAAGTTATTTTGTCGTAAAAAATCGCCAAGCCATCACGGAGGAGTTTATAGACACTAGCGACCGTGTCGAGGCTATGAAGGAGGATTTGGATATCATTCAAAACAGCCTGCAAATCATCGACCAACAAAAAGCCCTTATCAAGGAATACCAAAAAGACTTGACCTACAAGTTCAAAGTCTTGGAAAAGGATTTCCAAACCAGAATGGCAGTCCTCCAAGAAGAAAAACAAGGATAAGAGAGTCTCCAACTTTCCTTAAACTCTTTTTGGGTTACCATGTCCTAAAAGAAAAAGGAGGGAATGAAAGTGAAACAGTTTTTAAAAGTTCTAGCGAAGGTCATCGCGATCCCTTGTGGTTGCCTCTGCCTGCTTGCAGCCTTGGCATTTCTACTACTGATGAATCTTTTCAAGGCCTCACCGAGTGACATCCAAAAAGGAAATGAAACCTTAAAACAAATCTTTATCTCCCTTGACATGCCTCCTGAGAAAGTAGAATCAAATGGAAGGTATCAATTCGAGGGTGGAGGCTTAAATTTTTATGTTACTTTCCCAGATGAAGTTGTCAATAGCCACCCAGTCCTAAAAGAAAGTCCAAAACTCACCAAAAATCGACTCGAAGTCTATGTCCTCCAGACAGGAGAAATTTCATACTATAAAGTAGGGGATAACTTGTTCAATCATGGTTTATTGCAGTTTTTAGAGAAAGAAAGCGAGAAGTATCTCCAAGAAATCGGAAAGAAATTTAATCCCAATTACTCAATTCTCTTTTGGAATGATCAGGAAAGTCTAAAAAAGGGGATTGTATTCTATAAAAAAGCTTTGACTTTAGTGGATATTCAGGATAATTCGGCAATCAACCACATTGATACCATCACCGTGAAATCTGGCAAAGAAGTGGAAATCAAGCAACTCATTCAGGAGATGGATGCGGCTAGCTTGCTCACTCAAAAGTACAAATAGCAAACCATATGGAGAATGATTTTCCGATGCCTAAATTTCCCACAATTATACAAAAAAGAGCCCGACGGCTCTTTTTGTTTTATTCTCCTTCAAAGGCATCTTTTATATGGTCAAAGAAGCCTTTTTTCTTTGGATTGACTTTCAAGTCACCTGCAGCTGCGAATTCTTTAAGCGCTGCTTTTTGACGGTCGTTCAAGCCTGTCGGAGTTACGACATTGACAGTAACATATTGGTCACCAACGGCACCGCCACGAAGGCTCGGTGCTCCCTTGCCACGTAGACGGAATTTCTTGCCAGTCTGAGTTCCCTCTGGGATGACCAATTCAACATCTCCATGCACTGTTGGAATCTCCACAGTATCACCAAGGGTTGCTTGGACAATATTGAGATTCAACTTGTAGAAAATGTTTGTTCCTTCACGTTCGAACTTATCGCTGGCTTCCACTGAAACCACCACGTACAAGTCGCCATAAGGTCCACCATTAAAGCCTGCTTCACCTTGACCCGCTAGGCGGATTTGTTGGCCTGTTTCCACACCAGCAGGAATCTTCACATGTACGCTATGAGCTTGTTTTTCATGGCCTGTTCCGTGACAAGTTGTACATGGATCTTTGATTTCCTTTCCGCGACCATGACAGACATCACAGGTTACTTGACGACGCATCATACCAAGCGGAGTCTGCGTATCGACGTTAATAACACCAGCGCCATGACAGCGTCCACAAGTGACTGGACTTGTCCCTGGCTTAGCACCAGAGCCATTACATGTACGACAGCTGGCTTCACGGTTGTATTTAACTTCTTTTTCCGTTCCGAAAATGGCTTCTTCAAAAGTCAAATTCACACGGTATTGGAGGTCATCACCTTGGCGAGGAGCGTTAGGATTGCGTGAAGAACCGCCTCCGCCGAAGAAACTTGAGAAGATATCTTCAAAACCACCGAAACCACCTGCTCCGTCAAAGCCACCAAAACCGCCAGTACCACCAAAGCCACCGTTAGCGCCTGCAGTACCATATTGGTCATAGGCAGCACGTTTTTGGTCGTCACTCAAAGTCTCATAGGCTTCTTGAACTTCCTTGTATTTTTCCTCAGCACCAGGCTCCTTGTTGATATCTGGGTGATATTTTTTTGAAAGCTTACGATAAGCCTTTTTGATCTCGTCTGCCGAAGCGTTTTTTGACACCCCCAGACGATCATAAAATTCAGTATTGTTCATACAAGATACCAAGAGCGAACAGAAAGCGACTGAAATTTAGAAAACCGACAAGAAATCCTGATTTCTTAGGAGGTTTATCTAATTTCCAAGCTTTCCGCTCGAGTTCAATTTCTCTAACGCTCTTTGTTCCTTTCTATTAATATTGCAGAACGAAACCACGATTTAGGTCGGGTTCAATTCCTTTCTTTTATATTAAGTAAGAAAGCTCAGAGCTCGAGTTCAATTTCTCTAACGCTCTTTGTCCTTTCTATTGATATTTTGAACCAAACCACGATTTAGGTCGGGTTCAATTCCTTTCTTTTATATTGATGAGATAAAACCCAAACCACTCAAGTCCTATCCCTTTTTACCGAAAAACAGAGGCTGGGTTGCAACCTCTGGATTTCCTTATTTTATTACGGTTTATAACTTTCTAAAAAGTATAGAATCCTATTCATGTTTGTCCATTCCTTTTCAGATTTTGAACTAAAACGACGAATCCATACCAATCGGAGCATATACAAGATTACAATAGCACCCGATATATACAGGGTTAAATTAATAACATTAGGATCTTTTTCTGATAGTTCAAATGGAATTGTAATAGCAAGCGTTAAAGTTGTTGCAACAGTTGGTGTGAAAACGGAAGATAAAATATTATTTAATGATGAATCCATTTGTTCCGAGCGTAACCTAGCTACGTGAATTTTTTCCTTATATAATTCTAATTCATCTACACGATCACTTGTGAAATATTCCCTTATTTGACTCTTGGTACTTTCTAGATCTTGTTTTGCTTCTCTGCAAAGTTGATTATATAGGTCAACGTGGTTTCTATTTGTAAAATCTAATGTCATCTTACTTCTCAGTAAACTCTCCGTCTACGACGTCATCGCCTGCGTTTCCTGTTGCTTGTGTGCCTTCTGCTCCTGCTTGAGCTTGTTGAGCTGCTGCAGCTTGTTCGTAGAGTTTAACAGCAAGGCCTTGAGCTTTTTCGTTCAATGCTTCAAGTTTTGCTTTCATGTCGTCCAAGTTGTTGTCTTCTTGGGCTTTCTTAAGCTCATCAAGGGCAACTTGAGTAGCATCACGTTCTGCATCGAAGCCTTTACCTTCAGTTTCCTTGATGGTCTTTTCAGTCGCAAAGATTGCTTGGTCTACTTCGTTACGAAGGTCAACTTCTTCCTTACGTTTCTTATCTGCTTCAGCATTTGCTTCTGCATCTTTCATCATGCGGTCGATTTCTTCGTCTGTCAAACCTGAGTTGGATTGGATGACAATTGTTTGTTCTTTTTGAGTTCCAAGGTCTTTGGCTTTAACAGATACGATACCGTTCTTGTCGATGTCAAATGTTACTTCGATTTGTGGGATACCACGAGGTGCAGCTGGGATGTCAGTCAATTGGAAACGTCCAAGAGTCTTGTTGTCTGCTGCCATTGGGCGTTCTCCTTGAAGAACGTGGATATCAACAGCTGGTTGGTTGTCTGCTGCTGTTGAGAAGACTTGTGATTTAGATGTTGGGATCGTAGTATTGCGGTCGATGAGTTTTGTGAAGACACCACCCATTGTTTCGATACCAAGTGACAATGGTGTTACGTCAAGAAGGACAACGTCTTTGACATCACCAGTAATCACACCACCTTGGATAGCCGCACCCATAGCAACTACTTCATCAGGGTTTACTGATTTGTTTGGTTCTTTACCAGTTTCAGCCTTAACAGCTTCTACAACGGCTGGGATACGAGTTGAACCACCAACAAGGATAACTTCGTCGATTTCTGACAAGCTCAAACCTGCATCTGAAAGGGCTTGACGAACTGGAACTTTTGTACGTTCTACAAGGTCACGAGTCAAATCGTCGAATTTCGCACGAGTCAAAGTCATTTCCAAGTGAAGAGGTCCAGCTTCACCTGCAGTGATGAATGGCAAGCTGATTTGTGTTGAAGTTACACCAGAAAGGTCTTTCTTCGCTTTTTCAGCCGCATCTTTCAAACGTTGCATTGCCATCTTGTCAGTAGACAAGTCAATGCCGTTTTCTTTCTTGAATTCTGCTACCAAGTGGTCAATGATTTTTTGGTCAAAGTCATCACCACCAAGTTTGTTGTCCCCTGCAGTTGACAATACGTCGAAGACACCATCACCGAGTTCAAGGATAGAAACGTCGAAGGTACCACCACCAAGGTCAAATACCAAGATTTTTTCTTCTTTGTCAGTCTTGTCCAAACCATAAGCAAGCGCTGCTGCTGTTGGTTCGTTGACGATACGTTCTACTTCAAGACCAGCGATTTTACCAGCGTCTTTTGTTGCTTGACGTTGAGCGTCGTTGAAGTAAGCTGGAACTGTGATAACAGCTTTAGTTACTTTTTCACCAAGATATTCTTCAGCGTAACCTTTCAAGTATTGAAGGATCATAGCTGAGATTTCTTGTGGAGTGTATTCTTTACCGTTCGCAGAAACTTTTTCAGAAGTTCCCATCTTAGATTTGATAGAGATAACAGTATCTGGGTTTGTGACTGCTTGACGTTTTGCAGCATCACCAACGATGATTTCTCCGTTTTTGAATGAAACTACAGATGGAGTTGTGCGGTTCCCTTCTGGGTTTGCAATGATTTTGCTTTCAGTTCCTTCAAGAACTGCAACTGCTGAGTTTGTTGTACCTAAGTCAATACCAATAATTTTAGACATGTGTTTTTCTCCTTGTTATTTAATTTTCTATTTTTGATATTCCCCTTAAGTGGTGGGGACGTGAGCAACTCCCTCCGGGATTTCATCACTAATTTTTGAGCCTATTGTCTCAAAAATTCCCCTACTTCACCACGGCGGGAAATATCTTCCTTGCAAGCCTCCGGCTTGCCTCTTAACTTTCTTCATAGTTTATTGTCGTTTCGGACAAGTTTTCTATTATATTATGATACGAGAAGTCGAAATTATGCGTGGTAGATGATTGGCAGTTCACTTCGTAAACGCTCGTGACCAGTCTAATCACCCTTGCGGGGGTGCGTCAACGAAATCACATATTTCTGACTTACCTCCTAGTTGAACACGCCCTAAGCTCTGGGTAAAAAAGATAGATTTCCTTGTGTTCATCGAACACTTCGTCAATCTCCTATTTTTACTGTGAGCTTTTTACGGGCTTTGTATCCTAGTTATACACCACTACCATGGCTGGTCTTAGGATGCGGTCATGAAGTTTGTAGCCTTTTTGGAAGACCTGGGCGATGGTATCTGCTGGGTGTTCATCGTCTGCTGGAAGAGTTTGGATTGCCATATGGTAATTATGGTCAAATTCGCCGTCAGCTGCAATTTCTTCAATCCCCTCTTCTTTCAAAGCGTGAATCAAGCTTTCTTGCACCATTTCTAGACCTTTTTTGACATCGTCTGTCAAGCCTTCAACGGCGAGGGCACGCTCAAGGTTATCCAAGGACGGTAGGATTGCTTTTCCTAGGTCTTGGCTACGATAACGTTGCAAGTTTTGACGTTCTTCGTTAGCACGACGTTGGATATTTTGCATTTCAGCATGGGCACGAAGGTATTTGTTTTCGAACTCGTCCGCACGCTCATTTACCAAGTCCAACTCAGACTTCTCAGGAGCAGTTTCTACCACTTCCTCTTCTTTTACTTCTTCGTTTTTTATTTCCTCAGACATTTTTCGCCTCCTTTTTAGGAATTTGTGTAATTTCATGTTCAACTCACCTCATAGTGATTACTACTCAAATAGCGATAGAAATCTGTGAGTTTCATAGTTAGGACTCGATTGACAACATTGACTTGATTGACCAATTGCTGGTAATCCAGATTGACTGGACCGATGATCGCCAGAATTCCAAAACCACGATAAGGGATAAGGAATTTACTGCTAATCACTGCTAGGTCAGCTAGACAGGATTCTTGACTGTCCGCAACACGAACGTTTTGCATCTGATCCTCATGCAGACCTTCACGAATCTCCAGAGCCACTTTCTGTGGTTGGTCAAAGAACTGATAGGCTGCGAGATTGGCAAAATTCAAGAGATTAACCTTGCCCGCCACTACAATGTTTTCGTTGAACATTTCTTTAAAAATGTGTTCAAAGAGATCGATGACATTGTCCGTCGTTGTGAAGTAGCGCTGGATAATCTGCGGAATCTCCGTCCGAATCTTGTAGTGAATATCTAGAACGGTGTGCCCCAGGAAGCGTTCCTGAATGATGCTCTTCAGTTTCAGCAGATCCTCCTGCAAGAAGTTCCTTGGAATCAGAAACTGACTGGTAACCGTTCGCGATTCGTCTAAGGTAAATACTGCCAAGGCTGTATGTTGCCCTAAAATAACGATATCAAAGGCTGTCAAACGCTGCCTGCTCGGCTCAACATCTAGCGCTACAACTGTGCAGCCACTCAAGTCTGTCAAGACATTAGCAGCCTCTTGCAGAATATCCTCCAGTTTGAAGAATTCCTGATCAAAGGCTTTGACAATCTCATAGACTTCATTTTCAGCCAGCCGGTCAAAATCCAGTGAGTGTTTCACATAGTACTGAAAACCAGCAACACTTGGCATCCGACCGCTTGAAGTATGCGCCTTCTCAAGCAAACCTTGCTTTTCTAGAGCCGCCATATCATTACGAATGGTTGCACTGCTAGAGTTGATAGACTCTTGCAAAGCTTTGGATCCGACAGGTTCGTGCGTTTTGGTAAAGATGTCAATAATCAGATTTAAAATATCCTGCTGACGCTCTGTAACCATCTCATCACTCCTCTCTGTCCGATCAATTAGCACTCGATACATCTAAGTGCTAACTCATGATTCTATTATACACCCTTGAAAGAGAATGTCAAGACAAAAACTCAAAAAATTAGCACTCTTTTGCCAAGAGTGCTAAAAATCAGTCTAAAGACCTAGAATCTTACTTTTCATCAATTTGGTATTTCCTTTTAAGTCTGAAAAAACCATAGATTAGATAAGAAATCATAAAGGCATATAGAGCAAAAATGACGAAGAAAGATTGAGACAGGTTTTCTCTAAACAAACTCATACAAATAACAAGACCAGCTGAGATAGTAGTTATGCATGAACGAATTCTAGAAATCACAACTTCCCATTTGAGCCCCCTACTCATATAGACTTGATCCTCTGGAAGTAAATCAGAAGATGATTTACGAAGAATTGAACAAGAACCTGTCTCTATCAATTCCCAATCTCTATTTCTAAAATCTTGCAGTTCATATTTATACTTTTTAAGAAATCTAGAATCACTGATACGATAAATGACATCGTCCGGCTGGCATTGGTAAAAATAGAAAAAACCAAAACGATTCCTACTATATTTCCAACCTTTCAAATGCATCTCATGTAAATATTCTTCTTCCTTGTCAAAATCAATAATAGTGAAAATCCGAAATTCTACTCTGCTATTCATTGTCTTACCCCAAAATTAGAAAACATGACTGGTCTTATTTATTAGATAATTCTTTCCACTTTTGACTCAATCTCCAAAAAATATAAGAAATCTGAATCGCAAAAACTATCAATAAAACCCAATCTATTATGAAAATCAAAAACAATTCCCAATTGAAAGAACTAAATCTACTGAGAAACTTTGAGAAAACCGGTAGTAAAGCTGAAAAGAGAACCAAAATGGGAAGCATCCGCATTGTTAAAATACGTTTGACCATAGCTAACTTCCCAGCCGAGTCATTATAAATTTCAAACTCTGAATCCGATTCAATTTCAGAATGTGGTTTTCTAAAATAGGAAAACCCATTAAAGTCTGTAATATGCTCCCAGCCACAGTCTTTAAATAGTTGTAAATAGGAGGCCCTCTCTGATTTTTTCATGGGATAAAAGTCCAACTGATAAGCCACCTGTTCCGGTTGGCACTTTTCAAAAGTATACTTAACCGCAACTACTAAGTTAGAGTAGCTTACTTCCTTGAGTTTCCAGCCCTCAGCATGCATTTTTCTAAGATAGAAAGCCTCTCTATCATAATCCGCAATGGTAGCAATTCTATAAACAACCTTCTTTTCCATCATCCTTCCTCCAGACTGTTTCTGTAGAGCCGTTCAATACGTTTCAATTCAATTTCTAACACTTTCCGGCCCAAGTCAGTAATCTGATAGATTTTACGTTTTTCCTCTTCTCGGACAAAGGAAATCAAACCATCCTTTTCCATTTTTGACAGGGTTCCATACATGGTCCCAGGACTAATGGAAACCTGTGAATCTGTCATCTCTTTAACTTTTTGGGTAATACCATAGCCATGGTTCTCCTTTTGCAGACAGAACAGAATATAAAAACCCGTTTCAGTCATCGGCAGATAGACCCGTCTAATCTTATCTGTTAATTCCATTTAACCAGACCTCCTATTTAGTTCGATATATCGCACTTCGTTATATAAAATATATCACACCTCGATATAAAATGCAAGAAAAAAGACCACCCTGAGGCAATCTTTCTTCTCTATTAGTAAAGGTCTAGATAATTATCAATTTCCCATTGTGAAACGAAGGTTGCATAACTTGCCCATTCAATTCGTTTAGCTTCAAGGAAACTAGTATAGATATGTTCTCCAAGAGCCGCTCTGACAACTTCATCTTCCGTCAAAGCTTTCAAAGCGTTGTGAAGGGTTGATGGAAGATCTGTAATACCAGCTTCTTTACGTTCTTCTGCTGTCATGATGTAGATATTTTCTTCGATAGGAGCTGGAGCTTCGATTTTGTTCTCAATACCATGCAAACCAACTTCCAAAAGAACAGCCATAGCGATGTATGGGTTAGCCATTGGGTCCACTGAGCGCAATTCCAAACGAGTTCCCATTCCACGTGAAGCGGGCACGCGCACAAGTGGCGAACGGTTACGACCAGCCCAAGCAATATAAACAGGCGCTTCATAACCAGGAACCAAACGTTTGTAGGAGTTAACAGTTGGGTTCATGATGGCAGTATAGTTGTAAGCGTGCTTGATCAAACCACCAAGGAAATGGTAAGCTGTTTCTGACAACTGCATTCCTTTTGGATCATTTGGATCAAAGAAGGCATTATTTCCTTCTGCATCAAACAAGGACATATTACAGTGCATACCTGAGCCAGCAATACCAAATTTTGGCTTGGCCATAAAGGTTGCATATAGACCGTGTTTACGAGCAATGGTTTTAACAACGAGCTTAAAGATTTGAATCTTATCACAAGCACGGAGAACCTCATCATACTTGAAGTCGATTTCATGTTGTCCTACCGCAACTTCGTGGTGACTAGCTTCTACTTCAAATCCCATTTTAGTCAAGACATTAACGATTTCACGACGTGTGTTGTCCGCAAGGTCTGTAGGCGCCAAATCAAAGTAGCCACCTTTGTCATTTACTTCAAGTGTTGGGTCTCCATTTTCATCCAACTTAAATAGGAAGAATTCTGGCTCTGGTCCAAGGTTAAAGGATTTGAATCCTACTTTCTCCATGTGACGAAGAGCACGTTTGAGGTTGCCACGTGGGTCACCTGCAAATGGTTCGCCTTCTGTTGTATAGACATCACAGATCAAACCTGCAACACTTCCGTTTTCATCTCCCCAAGGGAAGACTGTCCATGTATCCAAGTCTGGGTACAAGTACATATCTGATTCGTTGATACGTACAAAACCTTCAATAGAAGATCCATCAAACATGGCTTTGTTTGACAAGACCTTGTCTAACTGTTCATCTGTAGCAGGAATCTCGACGTTCTTCATAGTTCCCAAGATATCTGAAAACATGAGACGAATAAAGGTAACATTTCTTTCCTTGACTTCACGACGAATATCTGCAGCTGTGATTGGCATGAGTTTACTCCTTAATTTTTGACTACTTGCGATTGCCTAACCGCGACCAAAAGGTGACTGCACTGAAGCAAAGCGTCCCTGTTGGAGGAGCTCATTATGAAGTGCACGACGCACCTCCGTTGGGCTCACTGCTTTCTTGGATTTCGCCTCACGCTCAGCGTATTTCTTCTTAATGGCAGCGATATTGAAACCTTCAGAGATATAATCTTTGATCTCAAGCAAACGATCCATGTCATTCAACGAATACATACGACGGTTCCCTTCGTTACGATCAGGCTTTATCAACTCTTGATCTTCATAATAACGAATCTGACGCGCCGATAGATCGGTCAACTTCATCACACTACCGATAGGAAAAACAGCCATATTTCGACGAAATTCTTTTTCCTTCATTTACAATTTCCTTCTTTCTGTCTATTATAGTCTAAAAAAATAGATACGTCAATCAATAATGTCACAAAATGTAACATTATTTTCTTTTTTTCTCCAAAAGATTTCTGAAACGCTCAATATCATAATTCACGAGTATTGCCACAAATACACCCATAAAAGTTTCAAATACACGCGCAAACACGTACAAAATCGTCTCTCCACTCGGTATCGATAGGGTAATAATCAACATCGCCGAAACTCCGCCGATAACTCCCGCCTTATTGTTCATGGCGACATTTGTCATAATGGTTAACATAGTGCAAATTGGAACAATCAGCAAGGTCACCCAAAAGGCTTCTTGAAATAGAGTGTTTAAGAGGAAGAAAACAAGGGCGTAGAAACCACCGATACTGTTTCCTAGAATGCGTGATGTTCCAAAATGGACACTCTTATCAAAGCTTTCTCTCAAACTAAAGACTGCTGTCAAAGCCCCAATTTGAAGCCCCTTCCAACCAAAAAATCCAAAAATCAAGAGAACTAAAAAAACAGCAATTCCGGTTTTAAAGGTTCGTAGACCAAGCTTGAACTGTGACTTATCAAATTTATATTTTTTAAAATAACCCATAATCTCAACTTTCTATTTCCATTTTATCATAATTTAGTTGATTTTATGAGCCAAAATCAATCGGAAACGTTTTTAATTCAAGCTACAAGAAAAAGAGGAAACAAAGTTCCTCTTTTCATCGTTTCATTTACGAAAGATTATTTTTCTGTAAGTGTAGCCAATCCTGGCAATACTTTACCTTCAAGGAGTTCCATTGATGCTCCACCACCAGTAGAGATCCATGAGAACTTGTCTGCACGTCCAAGGTTGATGGCTGCAGCAGCTGAGTCACCACCACCGATGATTGATTTCACGCCTGGTTGTTTCACGATAGCATCCATGACACCGATTGTACCAGCTTGGAAGTCTGGGTTTTCAAATACACCCATAGGTCCGTTCCATACAACTGTTTTGGCACCAGTCAAAGCTTCGTCGAATTTAGCGATAGATTTTGGACCGATATCCAAACCAAGGAAACCTGGGTCTACTGCTTCACCTTCGGTGTCTTTCACTTCAGTGTAGTCAGCAAATGCGTTTGCTTCTTTTGAGTCAACTGGCAAGATCAATTTACCGTTTGCTTTTTCAAGAAGAGCTTTCGCAACATCCAATTTGTCTTCTTCTACAAGTGAGTTACCAATTTCGATACCTTGAGCTTTGTAGAATGTGTAAGTCATCCCACCACCGATAAGAACTTTATCAGCTTTTTCAAGCAAGTTTTCGATAACACCGATCTTGTCTGAAACTTTTGAACCACCAAGGATAGCCACGAATGGACGTTCTGGAGCTTCAACTGCTTCTTGGATGTAGGCAATTTCGTTTTCAAGAAGGAAACCAGCAACTGCTTTTTCAACGTTTGCTGAGATACCAACGTTAGATGCGTGTGCACGGTGAGCTGTACCGAATGCATCGTTTACGAAGATACCATCTCCAAGTGATGCCCAATATTTACCAAGTTCAGGATCATTTTTAGATTCTTTCTTGCCGTCAACATCTTCGAAACGAGTGTTTTCAACCAAGAGAACTTGTCCATCTTCAAGAGCGTTGATTGCTGCTTCCAATTCAGCACCACGAGTTACACCTGGAAGGAAAGCAACGTCTTGACCCAATTTAGCAGCCAAGTCAGCAGCTACAGGAGCAAGTGATTTACCTTCTTTGTCTGCTTCTTCTTTTACACGTCCAAGGTGAGAGAAGAGGATTGCACGTCCACCTTGTTCAAGGATGTACTTGATAGTTGGAAGAGCTGCAGTGATACGGTTGTCATTGGTAATCACGCCATCTTTAACAGGTACGTTGAAGTCAACACGAACGAGAACTTTTTTCCCTTTCAAGTCAACGTCTTTAACAGTCAATTTTGCCATTAGATATGACTCCTTCTTTTTTTATACGTGTTAATTATATCACAAAATCAACAAAAGAGATAGCAAAACCCTAAACTTTTCGAGTTCATTCTTGCAACTGAAACTACTTTTTTTAAAATTAAAACTAGAAAAAACTTGCCAAATAACTAATTAATGCAAGAAAAACTAGTTAAAACAAGGCCTGACCGATCTTCAGTCAAACCTTGTTTTTTAGTTTTTATGAGAAAATTCAAGATTCGTAAATCCGATTAGTCTTCTCTCTTTTTCAAAGCTACAAGTCCATAGGCACTCATCACTCCGAGAAGTCCCAGTGCTACCAGACCAGTATCTGTTTCTAGTCCAGTATTTGGAAGTTCTTTGCTTGCTACTTCAATTTTTGCTGGTACAGCTAAAGGCGTTTGCTCCATTGTTTGTGAGACTTGCTCTTCTTTCGTTCCTACTTCAACAATTTCTGGGATAGATTCCTTGAGAACTTCAGTCGAACGAAGGGTACGTTTGCCCTGACCATCGACTTCTACAAAGCGACGAACTTGACCTTCAACTCCTGCTTGCACAACACGGCGTTGTCCTTTGAGAAGCTCGGCGTTTGGTCGCTCCTGATGTTCGAAGGAAACTGTCCCCTCTTCAATTTCTAGTTTCGGAATTTCTAAAACTAGATCTTTCACACCTTCAGCTGGTTGGTTGCTCGATAGAACTTTTGTACCAACTTCGGTGATTTCTGGGATTGATTCCTTGACTACCTCAGTCGAACGAAGAGTGCGTTTGCCTTGGGTATCTACTTCTACAAAGTGGCGAACTTGACCTTCAACTCCAGCTTGCACAACACGGCGTTGTCCTTTGAGAAATTCGGAGTTTGGTCGCTCCTGACGTTCAAAGGCTGTTGTTTCAGTTTCAATAACTAGTTCAGGGAGGGCATCAACCGTCGGGGCCACT